>JBHLNW010000040.1:0-27261 GCA_048941185.1 Promethearchaeota archaeon | reverse complement strand
ATCTACAAATCTCATTTCTTAGCAGTTTTACTATCCCTTGTAAAGAATGTAAGGGTTTGAGGTATAAACCAGAGATATTAGAAATTAAATATAAGAATAAAACAATATCAAACGTACTAGATATGACTGTAAGTGAAGCTTTTGAATTGTTTAAACCTCAAACTAATATTTCAACTATACTTAAAATTCTTGACGAGATTGGTATGGGTTATATTACACTTGGACAACCCGCTCCAACTTTAAGCGGTGGAGAAGCGCAACGTATTAAGTTGGCAAAAGAGTTAGGAAAAGCACGAAAAAGTAATTCTCTCTATATATTAGATGAACCAACGGTAGGTTTATCATTTTATGATGTATTAAAATTAATAGAATTACTAGAGAAATTAGTTCAAGATGGAAATTCTATCTTAATAATAGAACATGATCCTGAAATTCTTTCTAATTGCGATTATATCATTGAATTGGGCCCTGAAAGAGGTCCTAAAGGAGGAGAGATCATCGCAGAGGGCACTCCAAAAGAAATCATATTGAATAAATATTCTAAGACGGGTCCCTATCTTAATTAAATAAATTTTTATATTTAACTATGGAAATCAAGATTAGAGGAGCACGAGAGCATAATTTAAAGGATGTTGATGTTGATATCAAAGATGGAATCACCGTTGTAACAGGTGTATCCGGATCAGGAAAAACATCACTAATTTTTGACACTTTATATAAAGAAGCTCGTCGTAGATTCTTAGAAGCATTTTCAGTCAGTAAAGATGAGATGAGATCGAATCCCGCGAAGGTTGATTCTATAACTGGCTTAGGACCTGCGATAGCACTTGATCAGAACGTTTTAAACCGAAACCCAAATTCCATCTTAGCTTCAGCGGTAGGTCTTATTCCACTATTTAAAATCTTATATGCTAGATTTGGGGAGAGGACTTGTCATGTTTGCGGTAATAAATTATCTTTTTTAAATGAAGATGAGATATTAGCAAAAATAGATGGATTAAGAAAGGTCGGTTCCTTGAAAATCTCAGCATTATTAGTAAGGAAAGTAAAAGGGAGTCATCAAAATTTAATAGAACTTTTAAAAAAGGAATTTGGAACTGAAGTAATTTTAGTAGATGGAAAACCGGTAATTGCAAAACTAAATCCAAAAGTGCCTCATGATATTCAAATTCAAATTAGTCAAGTGGATGAAAATACATATATTGAAGAAATTCGAGAGATCGCTAAAACGATATCATCATTAGGGGCACATTCATTGATTCTTGAGGGTAAATCAACAAATTTTATTATTTCTCGAGTCCCATCTTGTGTAGAATGTGGCACTTGGTATGAAGAGCTCGAACCTAAAGATATTAATACTATTTGCATTAATTGCAGGGGAAAAGGGTGTAAAAAATGTAATGAAACAGGTTATTCTCCTCAAGTTTCTCGTGTAAGATGGCATGGATTGTTATTCCCTGAGATATTAAAAAAATCAGTAAGTGGTTTGGTCACTATTTTCTCTAAAAAAGAATTACCAATTACTATTAGATTATTACAAGAGATCAGAAAACGCTTATTAGCATTAAATTCTGTAGGTTTAGATTATTTAACATTAGATCGAGTTTCTCCAACTTTATCGAGAGGAGAATCTCAAAGAGTTCGTTTAGCTATTGCATTATTGAGTGAATTAGAAGATATAATTCATATACTTGATGAACCAACCATTGGTCAACATCCAGCCGACATTGCAAGATTATTACCAATATTTCAGAAACTTGCAGGGTCAGTAATTTATATTGAACACGATCGCCAAGCGGCAGCTTATGCAGATAATACTATTGATATCGGCCCTGGAGCTGGGAAAGAAGGTGGTGAAATCACATTTATTGGGACTCCTGCAGAATTGTGGAAAACGGATACTTTAACAGGTAAATTCTTTAGCTTAAGAGAAAAAGTAAAAATACCCAAACTGAGACCTGAACCAAAATTGTTTCTTACAATAGAGAAAGCTTTTAAGCATAATCTAAAAAATATTAATGTTGAGATTCCTATAAACCGATTAACAGTTATAACAGGTGTGTCTGGTTCAGGAAAGAGTACGTTAGTGGAAGATGTTTTATATGGTACATTAAATGGAGAGAAACCTGTTGGTTGTAATAACATTAAAGGCCCAAAAATGAAGTCGATCATGATAGATCAAGGCCCTATAGGGAAAAATCCTCGATCTAATCCAGCTACTTATACTAATATTGCTGATCTCATTAGAAAACTATTCTCAAAAGTTACTAGATTCAAGTCAACCTATTTTTCTTTCAATACTCCAGAAGGGCAATGTCCAACATGTAATGGGATGGGTGCTCTTGAAATTAAAATGAAATATTTACCCTCTAATTGGATACAGTGTCCAGATTGTAATGGTCAAAGATTCTCTGAAGAAATTCTTACTAAAAAGGTTAAATTTGAGAGTAAAGAATATTCGATTGCAGAATTCTATGATATGCCAGTAAAAGAAGTCAAAAAGATTTTTGAAAATGAAAATAGATTATCAAAAGTAGATCTAGATTCTTTAAATCATATGTTAAAGGCTCTTAATGATATTGGTTTAGGATATCTTTCTCTAGGTCAGCCCTCTCCAACATTATCTGGAGGTGAAGCTCAACGAATTAAGTTATCTAAATATCTTGGCAAGAAATCTCTAAAAGATCAATTAATTATTCTTGATGAGCCCTCGACAGGATTACATCCTTATGATTTGTCAGGGTTATTAATAATTCTTAATAGATTAATCCAAGTTGGAGCTACTATAGTTATAGTAGAACACAATTTAGATATAATTAGAGCTGCTGATTGGATTGTAGATCTTGGCCCAGGTTCGGGGCCTAAAGGTGGAAATTTAATATATCAAGGACCATTAATTAAATTTATCAATACAAACGATTCACTTACTGCTCAAACATTAAAATTTGAAGAAAAAATTATCCCGTCAATTGAAAAAGTAAAAAAGAAAAGGGAAAGTTCAGAAAACATTCTTATTCAAAATGCACACATCCATAACTTAAAGAATGTAAGTGTTAATATACCAAAGAAAAAATTTACTGTAATCACGGGAGTTTCGGGATCTGGTAAATCCAGTCTAATAATTGATACTCTTGAGATTGAGGCTAGACGTAGGTATTTAGAAACCTTATCAATGTATGAACGACAAGGTACTAAAGAAAGTGCCGAAGCACTAGTAGAAAATATTAAAGGTTTAGGCATAACAGCAACAATAATACCAGAAAAAATTATACAAGGGTGGTTTTTTAACGTTCGAAATACTATAGGAAGAGTTACTGATATTATACTCCATTTAGCAAATATTTTTTCATATATGGGAGAATTAATCTGTCCTAAATGTAGTCAGCAGATGGAAAGAAAGGAAAATTGGTATTGTAAGTATTGTGATATTTCAATTCCCATTGCTAAACCAAGACATTTTATATCTACAAATTATTCTGCTGCTTGTCTTAAATGTCATGGAATAGGTTCATTTCAAATTCCTAATCCTAATAAGTTAATCATCCACCCTGAAAAACCATTATGTAATGGCGCTATGTATTCTCCAGGTTTTTTTCCAAAAGGATATTTATGTAAACCGTATAATGGTGGATATTATATAGTTCAAGCTCTTGCAAAACGTTATGATTTTGATCCCTTTTCTACACCTTGGAATGAGATAACTATAGAAGCAAAAAATGCATTTTTATTCGGAGATAAGGAGGCTTTGCATGTAGAATTTGAAAATAAGAAAGGACAAGTCAGTAGTAGAGTAATGAAATATCTAGGCTTTTATAAGCATTGGTTAAGAGATTGGGATGTAGGAGGCACATACACCGATAAAGAAATATGTGATGAATGCAATGGTATGAAATTGCGTCCCCAATATCTAGCGATTTCTTTGGAGAGTTATAACATTTTTCAAATGAGTGAACTTCCGTTTAATGAGCTTTATAAAATAATTAAAACAATAAGCATTGATGATAATACACCCGATTTTATAAGGACGAGCGTTAAGATTATTTTAACTCGTTTAGAATTCATAATTAAAACTGGTTTAGGATATATAAATTTAAATCGTGTAGCTGAGAGCCTATCTGCTGGAGAAGCTCAGAGAATACGATTAGCTGGCTTATTAGGGAGCGATTTAACGTCCCTAACGATTTTGCTTGATGAGCCTTCAAGGGGTTTACACCCATTTGAACTGAAAACATTATTAGAAGTTTTAATGGAATTACGAGATAAAGGTAATACTATAATCACAATTGAGCATGATCCATTATTTTTGGAAGCTGCCGATCATATAATTGATATGGGGCCTGGGGCGGGAGTTAATGGTGGTCAAATCGTAGCTCAAGGAACTTTGGAAGATATTGTAAAAGCTCAAACTATAACTGGGAGATGGTTAAGCGGAGAAAGGAAATTTAAATTATCACGAAGAATTCGAAAGCCTAAGAAATGGATGAAAATTTATGGAGCTAAAGAAAATAACTTAAAAGGTGATTTAATTGAAATTCCTCATGGTTTATTAGTAGGATTATGTGGAGTTTCTGGTTCAGGAAAAAGTACATTAATAATTGATACTTTGGGGAGAGCATTAGTACCTATAAAGCACACTACTTCAGTATCTCGGGAGCCAATTGAACCCGGGAAGTATAATAAGATAGAAGGTGCTTTATCAAGAACTGTAATCATAGATCAAACTAAAAAAAAAATTGGGAGCCCTCTCAAATTTTTAGGGCTAGACCGTCTAATTATACGGCTTTATTCAGAGACTGGAGATGCTAAAATATTAGGATTGAACCATAAAAAATTATCGAAAAAATGTTCTTTTTGTAAAGGGAGTGGTTATATCAAAATTGACATGAAATTTTTACCAGATATTACTGAAACCTGTGAAGTTTGCGATGGATCAGGTTATCGAGCTGAAGCCTGTCAAGTTTATTATGAATGTGTATCATTACCGGAAGTTAATAATTTTACTATAGAAGAAGCTTATGAATTATTCAAAGATTTTGAGACTATTTCACTAAAATTAAATTATGCCAAAAAAGTAGGTTTAGGTTATTTAAAACTGAATCAACCTGCACGTACACTTTCTGGGGGCGAAGCCCAAAGGCTTAAGATAGTAAAAGAATTATCTAAAAAGACTAACAAAAAAACACTGTATATCCTAGATGAACCAACAATTGGACAGCATCTGGATGATGTATCTAAATTAATCGATGTGCTCCAACTTTTAGTTGATAATGGGCATACAGTATTAGTTATTGAACATCATCCTCATGTTTTAGCATCATGTGATTGGATTATAGAGCTTGGACCTGGTGCAGGTCCAAAAGGAGGTCGAATTATTTTTAAAGGCTCTCCTGAAGAAATGGTTAAAAATAATACTCCAACTACACCATATTTAAAAAAAGTATTGGAGGGAGCGATATGACTTGGATTCCCTTATTATTAACTGATCCTTCCGCCTGCTTAAGATACTTAGTTTTAACTGATCTATTGCATCTTTCTGAAGATGATGAAGAAGTTCAGGAATTAGCAGAAATGAGAAAATCAGATCCACTTGTAAAAGATTTGTGCAAGCTACAAAATCCCAATGGAGCATGGGATTCTCTAAGTTTAAATCAATTTACTTATGGTAATAATTTACAGATAACATCCATGGCATTGCAAAGATTAGGTTATTTCGGATTTGATAGTTCTCATCCAGTAATACAAAAAGCAGCAGATTTTCTTTTTTCAAAACAGCAAAAAGATGGTTCTTGGCCAATGCCAGGTAAGAAACAGCTTACTGATGAGGAAATTGGATATCAGATGATGCCTATTCAGACCGCTATTCCACTGTTAGGACTAGTCATGTGTGGCTATTCAACTGATGAAAGGGCTGAGCATGCATTTGAATGGTTAATTGAACAACGCTTAGAAGATGGTGCTTGGCCCGTTGGTATATCAGCAGGTAATTATGGAGGGATAGCAGGATATCGTCGCCTTGCTCATTCAAGATGGGGATGTCGATCAAATACGACGGCAGTTCTTAGTTGTTTTGTTTATCATAATAAGTGGAGTAAAAGTGTTGAAGCAAGAAGAGCTCTTGATCTTATACTTGGAACAACGTCTAAATTAAGAATAAATCTTGGTTTTATGATTGCTCGATTAATTGGATTAGAAAAGTCCATTGGACAAATAACCTTTATGGCTAAATCTGATATTGCTCATATAATGAATTTATGCTATAGAGTAGGTGCTAGTATAGATGATGAGCGAATTTCTGATCTAATTGAATTTATAAAATCGGCCCAAGGAGAATATGGATTATGGGAATATACTACACATCCACAAGCTACTCGTTGGTTAACTTTTGACTTATTAAGATCACTCTCTCATCTAAAAAGTAATATAGAGTGGATTTCTGAGGAGCCACGTACTCCTTTTCAAGCATATCCAAAAAAAATGAAAAGATATTAAAAAAATCTTTATATGCTTTGTATATTCAATTTTATATCATAAATTATATAAAATATTAAGAAGTAAGGATATGAAAACATCACTACATCACGCACACTTATTTGCTACCAATGTTGAAGAAAGTATTAAATTTTACAAAGAAATGTTTGAAGCTAAAATTTTGTTTGATTTGGAAATGGCAGGAGCTCGAAATGTAATGATCCAGATAGGATCATCAAAAATTAATTTCTATGATCAAGCACCTAAAGACCAAGGACGTGGAGCGATTCATCATTTAGGGATTGAAACAGATGATTTAGAAGCGCTAGTAGGACACATGAAAAGTAAAGGATTTCAATTTATTAAAGAAGTTAAAAAGCTTGGTCCCTGGAAATATATAATGGTAGAAGCTCCTGATAATGTACTTCTAGAGCTTTTTGAGGTTGTTAAAAGCAAAGTACCAACAAATCAATATAGACAAATATCATCCTTGAATTCATTATAAACTATTGTTATTTTTTTTTTAAATCCAATTCATTTGTTTTGAATCTTTTTTTTATATTATTTTAGCCAATTGGTTGTATCATTATTGAATCTATATCAGAATCAATCAGAATGTAAGGAATTTTATTTTTGTTTTAATATTTTCTTATAAAAATCATAAATAATTAATTCACGTCCTTCAGCAATTTTTTTTGAAATATCTAAATTCAGTTGATCTTTGAGTTTTAGAATTTTATTTTCTAAATGTTCAATAACTTGATTAAGTCCACCTTTTTTTTTGATTGTGAATCCAATAGTCCGATATAAGCCAATAGCACCAAGAGCATCTAATTTATCTGCATCAGATAATATTTTAGCTTCAAGAGTTTGAGGATTAGAATTATTTGAGAATGAATGTGATCTAATACAGTGAATTATATTTTTAAGATCTTCTTGAGAAAGTGAAAAACCTTGAGATTCTAAAAATTCATAAGCAATTTCAGCAGATAATTCTGCATGATTCTTCTCATTTTTAATATTAGTTTTCTGATGAATTCTTCCAATATCGTGAAGTAGAGCAGCAATTTGTAAAACTCTTAAGTTTGCATTTAAATTTTTGCCTAATTTAAAACATATATTATATACTCTCTCAACATGCGAAAATCCATGAATATCATCTTTTTCTGAATTACTAAGGGCAAAATCTTTAATTAAAGAGAGAGTTTTATCATCCATCATAAGATTAAATTCATCTGAGTTAAATTAAGTTTAAATTAATTTTTTAACAAAAAAACAACAATGCATTAAATTTCTGCATTGAATTCATGAAATTTAAAATAATATAAATTATATCTTATATAAAAAATTCAGGTAGTGATGATTTAACTCTATCGATTTTCATAATTTTTTTTATTGCGTTCAAGAAATCTTCTTTTGTTATTATATCTGCATCTCTTCTGATAGCAAACATTCCTGCTTCAGTACATATAGCCTTAATATCAGCACCAGTAGCTTCGCTTGTCATGTTGACTAACATCTTCAACTCAACATCGTTTTGAATATTCAATGACTTCATATGAACTTTAAAAATTGCTTCTCTTGCTTTTTCATCAGGAATTGGAAATTCAATTATTCTATCAAATCTTCCAGGTCTCAATAATGCTGGATCTAAAATATCTGCTCTATTTGTTGCACCAATGAATTTAACATCTCCTCGATTATCAAATCCATCAAGTTCTGCCATTAATTGCATTAAAGTACGTTGGACCTCTCTATCGCCTGATGTTGCATCTTCCATTCTTTCAGCTGCAATTGCATCTAATTCATCAATAAACAATATAGTTGGAGCTTTTTGTCTTGCTAAATTGAAGATTTCTCTAACATATCTCGCTCCTTCTCCAATAAATTTCTGTACTAGTTCAGAACTGATCACTCTAATAAAGGTCGCGTCTGTTTCATGTGCTACAGCTTTGGCTAATAAAGTTTTCCCAGTACCAGGAGGTCCATGAAATAATACTCCTTTAGGGGGATCAATTCCTATTCTAATGAATAAATCTGGATTTTTTAATGGTAATTCAACTGTTTCTTTTACTTCTTGAATTTGATCTTCTAAACCACCAACATCATCATATGAAATGTCTGGAATTGAATCAATTAACTCCATTCCTTTAACAAATGGATCTAAGTTAGTAGGGAGAATTTCCACAATTTTTAGTGTATTTTGATTTAGGGCAACGCTCATACCGGGAGTTAACTTTTCAAATTTAAGATTATGATTAACATTTACTACAAAATTAGGACCAGAAGAACTATTAACGATTATTCTTTCATTTTTATCATCTAATAGATCAGTTATTGTTGCATGCATTAAAGCGGGTCTTCTTATTTCATCAAATTCAGTTCTTAGAGCATTTAATTCTTTTTCCAAATTTCTCCTTTCAGTTTCTAATAAACTTATTTCGCTTTCAAGATTACGAAGTCTTTTCTCAAGATGTTTAGTGTAGACAATTAAATGTTCTTCATTTTTAGTATCTCTGTCTTTTTTTGTATCTCTAGGAATTGATTGCATTATTCTTTAATAGAAATTTATTTTATCCTTATGTTTTTATATAAAATACTCACATTTATTTTTATCTAAGACAAAATTGGAAATGTTTTGATATCTTTTATGGTTGTTAATTTTTTTTTATTCTATTTTAATTTGAGCTTAACCATAATAATAAAGACGTCATCTAAGGAGTCAAACATATTTAGTTCTTATAGGACACAATCCTATTGTCAACCTTTCACTATTGTTTTTTGAAAAGTTTCATCCAATTTATTAATTATCTCTTTTATTTTTAAAATAGTGGGCAAATGTTTCATGATTTTTTCCATGTATTTTCATTATTACCCTTTTGAATTTTCCATAATCCATTCGCTCTTTCATAACATCAGCTCATCAATCAGCGTGGACCACAATTGTAATTTCACTATCAGGATATAAGTTGAAGTTAATGTTATCATGTAAAGGCATGAATTCTTTATTTGGACCATATGCACTTACGGCACAATCTTCATAAATAACATTTTCCTCAGCATCCCAAATTAATTGAAGGTAACTATGAATTAAGCCTTTATAAATCGGGAAAATGGAAAAATCAGGATTTTCATAAGTATTTTTATCTAAAGTTGTTAAAGCATCTATAATTGTTCCATTATCTGTTATAACTAAGTCTTTTTCAAGCCCCTTTGACAATTTTTTCTCTGGATCCGGAGCAAAAATTGTTAATTTAATTTTTTTAATTTTTATAATCACCCCAACATTATATTATGAATTTTTAAAGTTTAAATTAAGCCTTTTGCTTTAAGGAGGGTAGGTAATTCTTTCTTGAGAGTAAGAGAAGAAGTAAAAATCTTCTCTCCGTTAATTACTATACATTTATTTCTTAAATTAAGTTGCCTTGCTTCATTTGAATTAAGGTTTTTAGTGTCATAATCGATATACTTTATATAAGGAGTAAGTTCCATAAAGACACGATTTATAAATTTATCCCATTCACAAGCACATGCATCCAAGGGAACATAAATATCTACTTTTAATTTTTCTGAACCTATTTCGCTACTTATTTTTATCACATCCAATGTTTGCTTTAATCATTTTGATGAAGTCCCTTACATCTATCAGTACCACAATGAATACGTTTAGGTTTCCAATCTGGACTATCTTTATTACAATGTGATTTTGAATGACTGCAAATCGAGTGAGAAATTTGTCCAATAGCTTCTCTTATTATCCTAGTAATCTCTTCATCCATATTTTCTTCATTCATAACTACAAAAGCAAATTTTTGTTAATTTTTCAAGATTTCTATTCTTTAATTGATAATCTATTTCAAAATTAAAAATTCTAGGATTTCCAAAAACCTCTTTTTTTTAGAAATCGACCTA
Source organism: Promethearchaeota archaeon (assembly GCA_048941185.1). Lineage (GTDB taxonomy): Archaea > Asgardarchaeota > Lokiarchaeia > Sigyniarchaeales > SOKP01 > Loki-b32. Next base: position 16,881 of record JBHLNW010000040.1, on the reverse strand, counting down.
AATATACTATTGAGAGCATCACTGGAACCTCCCAGAATAATCCCATTGTGGTACCTAATGCAGCTAATGATCCTATTCCATAACCAGGCATAGCAATAGCAGTAGCGATAGCAATTTCAAAGTGGCTTGATGAACCAATAATAACTGTTATAATTGCCTCTTTATATTTTAATTTGAAGAGTTTAGTTATAATAACGTTATATCCAACCACAATCAAGAATCCAAGTAGGAGTGGAATTGAAACTAGTAGCAAGTAACCTGGGTAAGTAATTAAAGTATTTCCATTCATGGAGAAAAGCAATACTAATGTCGTTAATAATGCCCCAATTGATATTTTTCCAACTATTGGCCGATATGTATTATTAAACCAATCTTCACCTTTAGAAGATATCAAAAGTCTCTTTGTGATTATTCCAATAAGTAGTGGGAGGCCTATAAAAATGAATGTTGAGATTAATAAAAGTATCCAATTAACCGGAATATTTTGAATCCCTGTTAAAAGGGTCACCATAGGCGCATAACCAAAGATAATTGTTATCGTATTTAGACTTGTATTTACCACATTCTGTTCTTGATTACCTTTTGCCATCCATCCCCATACTAAGACCATAGCTGTACATGGACTTGAACTTAATAGTATAATAGCAACTATTAGTTGTTCATATCCTTGTAAAAAAACGCGTGCCATTAGCAAACCTATAAATGGTGCAATTAACCAATTTGATATTAACGTTAAAATTATAGGTTTAGGATTTTTGCCTAATTTTTTCAATTCTGAAACTTGCAGATTCAGCATTGCAGGATACATCATTAAAAATAAACAGATACCAATAGGTATAGAGATTTGACCTATACTAAAAGAATTAATAGCTTCACTAATTCCAGGAATAATTTGAGATAAAATTATCCCAATAAGTATGCATAATCCAACCCAAAGTGGAAGAAACTTTTCAAAAAAGCTAATTGTTCTACCTTCTTCTTCACTCATGTTAGTTCAACTTCATCATTGAGTTTTGTAAATTTTATTAAAATCTTAGATAACAAAATTTTTATTCAAATAAAAATTTATTGATTTGAATTAAATCATTTAAATTGGCTCTTCTTTTATAGTTATTGAAAAATATAAGAAAAGTGTATCAAATGGATATTGAACATGAAAAAGAAATTAAAGATAAATTAATTAAGTGTGAAGATGTAGAGAATGCAGATTTACATTTCAAAAGTCTGAGAGAATTAGGAGATGGGTTATTTCAAGATTCTAGGATCAATGATCTGATTGAATTCTTAAATGCTTTATCAAATAAGAAACGTTTAATCATTTTAAATATACTAAAAGAAAAAGATAGATGTGTATGTGAGCTAGAAGCAACATTAGATGAGTCACAACCATCTATATCACACCATCTAAAGATCCTGGAAAGAGCTGGATTAATTAGGGGTTGGAAGAAAGGTAAATTTACTCATTATGATTTTGTTAAAGAACAATTTAAGTTATACATAAACTTATTGCGTCAAGAATTAGCCTAAAGGTATATTAATGGTTTATTTATATTAATATCGCTCTCTGATTCTTTTTTAATGTTCCTCTACTAAAATATAATAATATAAATTTTACGGTTTTTGTCGGGGATCTAGTTATCGCTAACTATGATTACCGCTAAATATATATGTGTTAAATGCCATTTAAATAATGTTCACAAATTTGCTAAAAAAATAAAGGAAATTGTTCAATGACAGATTTAAATGATGTACCAGAATTTTTAAATTGTTTTCAGATAGTTAAACCTTCAGAAATTCAAATCAATAAGGAGGATATTTTCTACAGAGATAAATATAATGATATCATAAACTACCTTAAGGTAATGTTAACCAATAATGATACTGTATTTTTAAATGGCTATCTAGCATCAAAAGGGGCTGTTTTAATCAATGTTAATCCTGGAACGGATATAGTAGATTATATAAAATTATTAACTAAAAATTATTATTTAGATTTAGTTGAATTGAATGAAAACGAGATTTTTAACGCTCCGAAAAAATTTTTAAATAGCTTATTTTCAATTATTGAAGCATTTAGCAAGGATAAGGAAAAAAAAGATGAAAATGAAACAAATAAAAGAGATCCTGACAAAATTGAGGAAAAAAAATTAATACTAATTAATCAGAAACCCATATTCAAGGAAAAATTCGATAATAAAAATATTCTAGAGGTTTTTTTAAATGCATGTCAAGGTAAAGGATTTAATTTTAGTTTTATTGAATCGAATATCATTCTAGTGTGGTTAAATTATGATATTCAGGATGTTATTAGAATTTCACATGATTTGTATGAAATATTTGATCTTTTTATAAAAATTCCTTTACTAAGTAAAATAGAACGAGAACTTGTTTTAAAAGATTTTTTAGAAGTAAATCCTAAAATAGTTTTCGATATAAATGATATCCTAAATCATACCGAAAATTGGGAAGTTAAAGATATTAAAAAGTTGTTGAAAGTTGGGATATTCAAACATTTTTTAAATTCGGAATTAAATGATACTAGCAATGAAATAACGGACATTTTAATTAATCTAATCGTATCAGGTGAATTTATACCAAATACTCCAATTAAAGTTCCAGTAATTAATTCAAAATTAGAACTAAATGAAGAAGAACTCCAAAATAAGCAAATTGTCTATCATAAGGAGAATAAACCTATTGAGAATATAAAAGATATCAGTAGTGTTATTAATGGAATTCGTGATTCTCGAATATCAGATTTTATGTTAAATCAATTATATGAAGATGCTGCATCGAAAAATTATACTGAACTCACAATTATAATTGATAAATTAAATAAAAAGGAGCCATTGGAAGATAATGATAGGCGATTGTTAGCAAAATATCCATTTATTTTAAATGATTCTCCAAATAAAGCACAAATTAATTTAGAAAAAGCAAAAAAACGAATCGACTTAATAAAGCAAGCATTTGGGAAATGAAAATAACAAGAATGAAATATTATGGCAAGTAGATCGCGATCATATATAGGTAAAGGCGATAAATCTTCAAAAGAAAATAAAGAGATTTTTATAAAGAAAGTTATTTTAGAGAATTTTTTATCTTTCCAAAAAGATGAGGTAGATTTTGGTAAATCCAAATTTGTGATTATAGTAGGTCCAAATTGGAGTGGGAAAACATCTGTATTTCAAGCGATTAAATTTGCATTAGGTAGTAATGAAAGAGATGAACGATATAAAAAGTGGGCAGATTTCATAAGAAATGGACAAAACCATGCTATGGTCGAAATTCATATTCAAAATGGAGAGGAAATTATAAAAATAAGAAGATATGTTATCCGAGGGCATTCTCCCTACTTTAAAATTCAAAGACAAGGAGAACAGGAATTTAAAAAGCTTCATGTTCAAGAAATTCAACAGTTAATTTCTGATCTAAATATAAATCCGGATAATCAATTTGCTTTTGTTAGTCAAGGTAAAATTGATGCTATTAAAAATTTAAAACCTTCAGAATTATGCTTATTTTTAGAAGAGGGTATTGGATTAAAAGATTTAAGAAATGAAATTTTACAGCAAAAAACTAATGTTCAAGACTTGAATAATGATCTTCAATCTCTAAAGAGTAGAAGAAATACATTAAATATAAATTTGGATCTATTGAATCCAAAATTGGAGCGTTTAAAAGAAAAAAACAAATTGCTAGAAATTAAAAAAAAATTAAATGATGAATTCTTATGGGCTAATCGGGATAAACTAGAAAAAGAAATTACCAGCATTAAAGAAACCATTAAAAATGTTAAATTAGTTTTAGAAGGGATAAAAAAAAAGAAAGAAATTTCTGAAAAAGAAATTAAAGTTTACTCAAATAAAATTTCAGATAAAGAACTTAACATTAACAATCTTTCACGAAGAGTAGGTGAATTGGGTTATAAAAAGCAAGATCTAGTTGCACAAATTCAAAAATGGCAGAAAGATAAAATTATAGCAAAACAAGAGCTTGATGAATTATCAGAAAAGATAAATGAGATTATTAAAGTATTAGACAATTTTGAAAAACAAAAAGAAAGCATTGATGATGAAATGCAAATAATAAAGAAGGAGAGCAAAAATGCAGGATTGAAAATTGACAAATTAATTAAAGAGCAGAATCAATTAATAAAAAAGATTAGAGAAAACAAGGAAATCCTGAATAAATATAATCAAATACACATTGAGAAACAAGAAAGGTTAGTAAAAATCCAAGAGAATGAAAAATTAATAAAAAAACATAATGATGAGATTAATCAATTATTCCAAAGCTTTAAAGATATTGATCATAAATTAGAAAAGAATAAGTGGTTCCTAGAAAATCCTTCTCAAAATTTATTAGTTCAACTTGATGAAGAACTCAAAAAAGTTTCGATTAGACTTTATGAATTAGATTCTGAGTTAAAACAAACTGAAATCTTAAAATCAAAAAAATTGAACAAACTTAGCATGTTACAGGCTTCACTTAGAGAACGTCGAGTAATTCTCCCTTCAAATATTACTATTCTTAAGGATGAAATAAAGAAACGAGGACTCAAAGTCAAAGGTCCAATTATCGATTATTTAAAATATGACGATAATTTAAGCTATGCCATTGAATCCGTTCTTGGTGAAAAATTACTTTATAGTTTTGTTGCTGAAGATTGGGACACTTTAAACCTACTTAAACGATTAAAAGAGAAATATGGAGCGTACTGTAATATTTATCTTCCTAAAAGTATAAGTATTATTCCAATGGCTAAAATATCAGCAAATAATGTTCTTGGTTATTTAGCAGAATTAATAACTATCATCAATGATGACACCGATATTAAAAAAGTTATTTATTCAAAAGTAAAAAATTGTCTTGTTGTAACTGATTATCGATCGGGAAGAGAAATTTATCGTACACTTAATTTCAAAGGAAAATGTGTGACTTTAAAGGGGGAACAAATAATCTCATATAAGTATGTGTTTGAAACACCTTATTTGAAGAGATTGAAAGGATTATTAAGTGCGGGTACTCAAAAAGAACAATCTACAGTCTTGGAGACTGAAATCAAATTTTTAAATGAACAAATTTCAGAATTAAAAGTTGAACAAGGCAAATTAGATTCAATTCAAAAAGAAATATTTAAGAAAAAAGACTCTTTTCATGATCTTCTTTACAATTTTAATCAAAAACAGCGAATTACATCTAAGAAAAATCAATTATACGAACAAATTCACAATTTAGAAAAAGGTAATATAGATATTAAAATTGAAACTGAAGAGATAGAAAAACAAATTGAAGCATTGAAAGCTAAAACAGATCCAGAATTTTTCAAGTGGAATGATAGGATTAAAGAAATACCTAATGAATTATCAATCCTTTATGAAGAAAAGAAAAAATGGGATTTAAAATTAAATGAGAATTCTAATATCCTTAGAAATGTCAAAGATAATATAAATCAACATAGTTATAAAAGAGATTCAATCCTGAAAGAATATGAAGCAAAGAAAGATGCTTTTCAGAAAGCAGATAAAACTGCATTCGATACTTATCGCCAATTAGAAAATATTGAGGGAGAGCTTGATACAACTGAAAAGGAGATCTCAGACTTAAAAGGAGAGATTTCACTCTTACAAAACAAAAAAAATGAATTAGAAAGGAAAAATATTCAAATTACACTAAATTATGAACAAGAAATTATCAAACTAAATACTTATATTCAAGATCTGACATTAAAGATTCAAGATTTAGAACGCATTAACTCCGAAATAACTCCTTTGATTTCAGAGGAAATAATTAAAATTCGCCCTGTAGAGGAGATTAAATTTGATATATCAAAGATTGACAAAGAATTAATCAAATATTTTGATATAGACAATTCAATTCTGATTGAAAGAGACCAAATTTTGAAATCGCTAAAGAAGATCTCAAAAAATCAGAAAGATCTAGAAAGAGATATAAAGGCAGCAATTAAAACAGAAAAAAAAATGGAAAAAACCTATTATGAGAAATTCAGTGTTTTAATTGAAGATCTCCAAAATAATGTTAATCAAAAATTTGAAGATTCTCAAATTAAATCTTATTGTTCTCTTGAATTAGTAGGTGATATTAAAGATCTAGGTGTTGATATTAAAGCTGCTACCTCAAAAGATCAATTAAAATCATTTACAGCTCTTAGTGGTGGTCAAGTCTCTTTAATCTCAATTTGTTTAATCCTCTCCCTTCAGGAAATTAAACCTTCTCCACTGTGTTTACTTGATGAACCTGGAATGTTTTTGGATGAAAAAAATTCTGAAGTAGCTTATCAATTGATAAAGGCAACATTAGAACAAAATCCTATACAATTGTTTATGTTTTTACCAAAATCATCAAACTCATTATTCCTTCTAGCAGAAAAATTAATTGGAATTGCTAGAGTAGGAAAAAATGAAATATCTTCTGTATTCAAGCCTAAAATTGTAAAAAAGAGATGAGTTAATATAAAATATGGCGTATAAAGATTTCTCTGAAGAAATAAATAAAAAGATTGAAATTGTTAAAGAAAGAGTGCTTACAGGAGAACTTTCCCTTTTGGATATAGAATTAGTATCCCTATTTCAAAATATAAAGGATTCTCTTAACATATATAATATTAATAGGTATTCAATAACATTTGAGAATGCCTTTCAACTCTTAACTCAAAAATTTGAAGAATTAAAAATATTCCTTAATTATTTAGATAATAAAGATAAATTTCTTACTTTTTTGAAAACAAATCCGAAGGATTCAGATATTTATAATCTATTTAATGATTGTTGGAGAAATCCTTTTACTATTGACACTCTATCTTTGAAATTTCTCGAATATTCCAAAGATCGATTAGTTTCTGAGAAAGAAATACCTCTCACTATTGAACCAATCGAAAAAATTGATGTTAAAGAGAATTTTTTATTGGAAATACCTGATAAAAAATTCACTGAAAAAATGATGGCTTTTTTTGAAAAAATAAAAGATAGATTACCATGTTCATATGATGAAATTTTCATTGATGAAGATGAACAATTGAAGATTTATGAGAATTTTGTGTTTCTTCTACATTTACTCCAATTAGGTAAAATAAAATATCAAAAAGAAACAAAATTTTTATATTTATAGGAGGAAGGATTTAAAAGTGAATGAATTGACAATTTTGATGCACTTTCTTAGCAAGAAAACAAATAAGTTTCAGATAGGAGCCACTCAAGAGGAGATTTTAAAAAGATTAAATGTTAATGATAAAAATAAAACGATTCATTTTCAAAATCTAATTAATAATTTAGCAAATTATCTTAAACCTTTAGGACTTCAAGTTAGATTTAATCCTCTTAATTCCTATTGGTATATTATTTTTGAACCAGAAACAACTGAAATTATCTCAGCGAACCCGTTCGAAGGGAATCCTAGATTAGCAGCAACATTATTTTGTACTTTAATAAATTGCTTTAATAGTTCTGGGGAAACAACAATTCAGAAAATTAAAGAAGTTAGAAAAAAAAAAGGTGTTATAGAAGACCTCAAGGAATTAGAAAAATTAGGTTTTGTTACCTATGAAAAGAACTTTAATAAAATTAGTTTGACTCCGTTAATTGGATATCTTCTTGATTTAGAAAAATTGTTTTTAAAAATTGCTTTAAAATTGAAGAAGTAGAGTTAAAAGGTTGTGTCCTTGTTAATATAATACATTAAAGTTTCTAATATTTTGTAGTGATTTCTAATATCATTTCTGCAACTTGGTTATTGTAGGTCTCAATGTCTTCAAATCCTTCTATAGTTTCACCACAAGTTATAAATGTGTCATTAATAGCTATTTTTCGTTTTTCAAAGAACTCAATAATTTGTTTTTTAACCTCATTAAGTTTCTTTTCTTTATTATCTTTAACTAAATCAATTTTATTTATACATACATAAATTTTATCTGGGAAAAAGCGAACATCATTAAAAAATTCAAATTGAGGTTTAAGGTCTCTATCAAGTGAAAAAACTGCTATAATCTGCGTAGCAATACGAGAAATTGTTATAATCCCCATCTTGACAACTGCTCTTGATCGGTCGCCTCCTGGTGCAAAGATTGTATGAGCTTTGTTAGATGCATCTTCTCTAAACACAATTCGGTTAGGATGAATAGTTTTTGTTTCTTTTTCATTAAGAGCATCTTCTTTTTCTCCACCTGGAACCGTAGCTTCCCCAGAGAAGTCAGCTTTAACAACGGAGCATTTTATTCCGCCTTTCACCTTCTCAATTTCACCTTTTTTAAGATAACGTACGAATAATCGAAGGATACTAGTTTTACCTACACTTACATCGCCTAAGAGTCCAATGTTTACCATTTTTTATATGTCCCCCTCCAATAGTTTATTTAATAGTAGTTCATAATCAGGTATCAAAAACTGTTCAAGTAAAGCATTATTATATGCGTGAATTAAGGCTATAAGTATTTCTTTAACATTCTTTGCGTTTTTTGCATATTTTATTAAATTCTCTGCCGTAGGTTCTCCATTAAAATCATTAACTTTCTCATCAAAACCAAATTTTGAAAGTTCAGGTAAAGAGTTAAAAAACCCAAAAGCAGAGTATCCTTGATATTGGTAAAAGATAAAAAATCTTGTTTTAATGTTCCTTATAATTTGAGTTAAATATGCTGAAGGATAGATCTCCCCTAAGGTTAAATCTTCATCTTGCTTAATTATGAAGTATGGAGATATTGGTGATACTTGAGTTCCATACATTTCTTTTGGAGGTATGGAAATAAACGGTAATTTTTCTGAGACTATAGTCCAGAGATCTTCTCTTTTCTTCTCTAATAAGATATCTTTTATTTCGTCATAAGCAAAATAAAAATCTGATTGCAGTGCTAATAATGAGCTTAAATAAACAGATAATGAAGCAAAAGTGGCTTCTAATACGGGTCTTCTTCCACCATTTTCTTCTGAGGGCTTTACAGCACCTTTCCAAGCTCTTAATCCAGAATATGCAAATGATTTCACATCAAAAAAAGCTCCAGAAAGAAATAAGAAGGAAGGAGCTTCACCTTTCTCACCCGATAAAAATCCTATAGCCTTTTCGATTAAAATACTCTCTAATTTCTCATCATGAAATTTTGAATGGATTACTGGCATTTGGAGCCAAGATTTTTTCTTTGCCATGGTAATATATTCCCTATGATAAATTGGTTAAAATAAATAAGAATTGCTGTATAATTAATTTTTACTATTTTAATTAAACAATATATTATCTCAATATAATATTTTGTATATAAAAAGTGTCTGTTTAATTGAGTTTATCTCAAATCTCGGATTTTTTAAATGAAATTACTATTTTTAACCATTCGAACTCAGTTCTTTAGCCAATAGTTCTCTCATTTTTGAGGTAATAATATCATAATCTTTTATTGATTTTAAGCCATTAATATTCATATTTTCGATGAATTCACTTTTCTTAAAATAACTATAGTCTATACTTAAGTTTGGATTATCTTCTTTTATTTTAATAAGTGCTCCTTTTAGAAAGATATGTATAAAATCTTCAGAGGTTTCTTTAATAGATCTCTTCTCTGGGTCAATGAACTTGATCTGAACCCTATTAAAATCATAAAAATTTAGAACACATAATAATTCCTCATCTTTACCTTTACTTTTAGAAAAAATTTTCCTTTTAATATTAGTCCCTTCAACTTTCTCTTTTGAAATTTGTTCAACGAAATAGTCCTCTTCATTTTCTGTATCTACTTTCTTAATCAATGCGTTTGAGTAAATTTCATCTGCACTGTGAAATGATTTGCCTGAGATAAGAGAATTCAAGAGATTTAATACATCTCTCAGTTCATTAATTTCTAATTTTAAATCTTCAAGTTCTTCTTTTTTTTTATAATATAAATTTTGAATTTTACTAAGCATACGTGAAAGTTTCTCAATTTCAGTTTCCGTGTCTTTAGGATCCATTGATTTCATATATGTTTTATAAGAACTTAAATTTATTTAAAAATTAGTGCTATAGATTAATTAAGTAATTTATTTTAAAGTGAAATTGAAATGGAATCAATGATTATAACTCCAAATTCAAAAGACCCAGAAGTTCAAATTCTATCCGAAGAATTTAAAAAACGTGGTTATAATACTCATTACTTTATTCCATCAACAATTAAGGTAAATGTCGGTTTCCAACGTAGTTTTTATAAACAATTTGAATCTCTTGAGCCTAAAGCTGCTCTTGTACGTGGATTTGGAGCAGCTGCTACTCAAAAGGTTTTCTTTAGACTTGATCTTTTACGTGCAATAGAAGAATACAATGTAAAATTAATTAATTCAAGAGAATCATTAGAGATTGCCAGTGATAAGTTTTTAACGTCGATTTTTTTAGAGAATTACGATATTCCCACACCAAAGACAATAATATGTGAAGATCCCCATAAAGCATTAGAAGCTTTTGATGAATTGGGTGGAGATTGTGTTCTCAAGCCGCTTTATGGTTCAAAAGGAATTGGAATCACTAGATTGAATGATAAGGCTTTTGCAGAAAATGTGATATATACTCTGGGACAATTAAACCAAATATTCTATTTACAAGAATTTGTTGAACACTACAATCGAGACATAAGAATTCTAGTATTAGGAGATAAAGTTATAACAGGTATGTATAGAGTTAGTGATAGTTGGAAAACTAATATATATGCGGGTGCAAAAGCAGAACCTTTAGAAATATCAAAAGAAATGAAGAAGTTCGCAATTAAAGCCGCACGTATAACTAAGACAGATATTGCTGGAGTTGATCTTATAGAGTGTGAAGAAGGCCTTAAAGTATTAGAAGTTAATTCGATTCCCGGATTTACGGCACTACAGCAAGTCACAAATATAAATATTGGGAGTGAGATTATAGATTATTTTCTAAAACACGTTAATTTTTAGATTCTTCGAAAATAAAAAAGATAAAAAAATTATGAATTCAAAAAATGTATTTTTTTGATTAAAGATCTTCAATTAACCCAATTAAGGCTGCAATAATAACTAAAACACAAGCCCAAATTCCTGCACCAAATAGAACTAATAATATAGCTAAGATTATTAGAACTAACCAATGAAATGGAATTGGATTATTTGGTCTTAATGCCGCTAAAAATGTTAAAATTACTACTACTAATCCAATTATGAAATTCACAACCTCATGTAACGCAAAAACCGCATTCACATATCCATAATTCTCGATATGTGCAAGGCCTAAGATTAAGGTAACTAATCCAACGATCGCACCAATTATCACCAAAAATTTCATTAATTGCTCATTCTTATAATGTTTTTTCATTTTATTTCAACCAATTTTAAATATTAATTTATATTAAGTCTTTAAATAATAAAAGAATTTAAGATTTGTTATTCTAAAATGTCAACTATTATAAGAAGTGAATAAAAAAGTATGAGTCATAACATTTTTCATTCTAACTATAAAGCTTTTGCCCACACATATTCTATAGTTGCAAGGGATCCACAGACTGGAGAATTGGGGGTTGGAGTGCAAAGTCATTGGTTTTCAGTAGGTAGTATTGTTTCATGGGGAGAGGCTGGAGTGGGTGTAGTCGCAACGCAATCATTAGTAAATAAATCGTTTGGGTTGCGTGGACTTGGATTTTTAAAGCAAGGTAAAACACCTAAAGAAGCAATTGATATCCTTCTCTCTGATGATGAAGGAAGAGATGTAAGACAAGTAGCTATTCTTGACGCTCAAGGACGTGTAGCAACACATACAGGATTGAAATGCATAAAACATGCTGGTCATAACGTTGGAGATAATTTTTCTGTTCAAGCAAATATGATGCTTTCAGACAGAGTATGGTCAGCAATGGCAGAAGCTTTTGAAAAGTTCACAAATTTATCATTACCAGAGAGAATAATCAAGACATTAGAAGCTGCTGAGTCTGTTGGAGGTGATATAAGAGGAAAGCAATCTGCTGCATTATTAGTGGTTGCTGGTAAATCAACTGAAAATAAATGGGAGGATCCTATTATTGATCTCCGAGTAGAAGATCATATTGAGCCATTAAAAGAATTAAATAGATTATTAAGAATATTTCGGGCATATGAACATATGAATAATGGAGATCTCGCAATTGAAAAAGGGAATATGGAAAAAGCACTTGAAGAATATGACACAGCTCAAAAGATGTTCCCAGAAAATCTTGAGATGATGTATTGGACTGCGGTTTCATTAGCAAATAAAAATAAGTTGGAAAATGCATTAGTTTTGTTTAAAAAAATATTTAAGAAGGAGAAAAATTGGCGTTTACTCACAGAAAGACTTCCTCATTCAGAATTATTAAATTTAAGTGAAGAAGATTTAAAGAAAATCTTATCTTTAAAGTAGAGAGAATAACTTACTTTTTAATCTATTGATATGATAATACCGTGATATTTTTGTGTTTTAAATATCAACATGATTGAAAGAAAAACGTGATTGAGGAGAAAATTTTACGGTACAAAAATGGAATTGTTCTAGCAAAAGAGCTCTCAAGAAAAAAATACGCTGATCACGATTATTATAATGATTTAGTTTCCAGATTTGAAAGGATTTTAAAGTTTTATGAAGATCTAAAGGTATGGAAAGACTTTTCAAGGGAATAAAGTTGAAAATTAAATAAATTATTTTAAATCATTAGTTTTATATAAATCTACATTAATGAATGGTAATAGGGCACAAATTACTGCTTTTATCAGAATACTTGTTCTTGTAAGTGTGTTTTTACTTAAAAAACTGATAGCTCCATTTTCAAATTTCAAATTTTCATTATTTGCTAGTTTCCCCATTATATCACCAATTTCAATGTTAGGATATTGTAAAATTTGACCTATTACAAACTTAGGATATTCAAAAGCATTGCCAGTGCCAAGTGAAATTTTTCTTTTTTCATTAATTATTGCACAAAATTGAAAATCCATAAACCCTGTTCTAGTATAGGGTATCTCAACTAACCCTGCTTCAATTCCTACTCCAAATATATTACTCTCTATTTTTTTTTCATAAATCATGAAATTTAGTGAATGTTTGGCTCTATTAATTGCACCTTTGATAACATTATTTAATCCTATTGGTTGATCAGATACTTTTGAATCTACTTTAATGTTGTAGACTTTAAAATTGTTAAAGTATTTGCTAAACGCTATTTTAACTGCATTTAATTTTGCAGGATTTAAAGAACCTAAGCAAATATTGATATTATTCTGTATAATGATTATGATCCCTCGAACTTTAAAAGATTTAACTTAAATTCTTTTTTTAAGATTTCATATATTTTATGCATAGGTAATCCAATTACATTGGATGAGGAACCTTCAATTTTATTTATGAACAAACTAGCTTTATCTCTTATTGAATATGCCCCAGCACGTCCTTTCCATTCATTATTGTTAAGATATGATCTAATTTCTTCATCAGAAAGTTCAAGAAATTGGACATATGTGATATCGGAATCAACGATTATTTTTGAACTTCTAGTTTCTGTAACTGCAATGCCAGTTATTAGTTCGTGAGTCTTTCCAACCATTTTTTTTAGAATTTTAAATGCTTCTTGTTTATTTTGAGCTTTACCGATAATTTCTCCATCTAATACTACTAATGTGTCAGCCGCTATAATTATTGCATCTTTTTTCGTCCTAATTAGCTTATTTCTAGCAAATTTTGCTTTTACCTTAGCCAGTTCCTTTACAAGGGTATCTACATCTGGAAATTTAGCTTTATACTTATCTTCATCAATATTTGTCACAAATATTTCAAATGGAATTCCAGCGTGCTTAAAAATTTCACATCGATCAGTTGATTTTGAAGCAAGTATAATTTTTTTCAAATATGTTTTCACGTTGTTTGGAGTTGAAAACAAATATATTTAATTAATTTTAAAGAACAAATATATAATAATTACAAATTAAGTAATAAAAATTATGGTTTACTTTCTTCTTTATTTTTTTTTAATTATGTATTCTTACATGTTTATTCTTTTCGAATACATCCATTTTTCGTATAAACCAGATTATTTAAATAACTATTTTGGATTTATTTCCCTATTATTTGTGTTTTTTCATATAGTTTTGTTTCTTTTATTTATGATTCAAGATCTAATGCTTCAATCTTTTTTCGTTCCATTATGGTTAATATCTCTAGGTATTCCTATTTTATTCGTTGGAATTTTAGGTTTAATCTCAACAGTTATTGTGTATTTGATAAAAAAAGATTTACGATATGATATATCAAAATTAAGTTTAAAATTGGAGGATAAAAGAAGGCACTGGAGTAAAGCAAAAAAAGACACTCTCAGAAAACTAAATCATATCTTGATCTTTATAGGACTTCTGTTTGTGTGGTATATTGGGCTATTTTTAGCTAATATTTATACAGGGACTTCAGCAGGAATGATTCCAGAAGAAAATAATATGTTCTTATTATATTTGAGAATTTTAAGTAACCCAAATTCTATTTCACAAGTACTTTTTTCATTAGGGTGGTTCTACTATATTTTGTTTTTCTTTTTTTATATTATGTTTTTATTTATGTTATCCAATGAATTTGCACGTAAATCTAAGAGGTTTTATTTTCCATTTACATTTTTTACTAGAATATATCTCTCTGAAAAAGAAAGACAAAATTATGGTACATATCTATATTTTTCAATTGGACAGATGTTTGCTGCCTTTGTGTGTCCTCCAATGGTATTTTTTATGATATTAGGGACTGGTTCAATTAGTGACTTGATGACAAGTCAGATTGGGATAAGATTTGGGAAACGTAATATTAAGTGGAATCAAAATAAAACTTGGGAGGGTACGATTGCAGGTTCCTTAATAACTTTAATATTAGGATTTTTGTTTGTAGGCATTTATTGGTCATTTATTTTTACTTTGGCATTTCTGATTATTGATATTTCTACAGATAAACCCCTTGATATATCAGATAATTTATTAATCCCCGTAATTTTTAGCCTTATATACCTATCTATAAGGTTCTTTTTTAATTTTAACTATTATACAATTATAATATTTTGGATTTAAAAGAGTTCAAAAAAAATGAATTTTATAATCACGAGCTTAATTTTAATTGGATATTCAATTATTACTTCTGTTTATACTTTTAAAAATAAAAAAATTAAGAAAGAAAACCATATTTTTACTAATGAGATTTTAATAGCTTTATTGTTCTTAATAGCAGGAATCTTATTTCCATTTATGTATCATTATCATTCTCCTAGTTTAAGCCAAGATTCTTTAAATCTATTATGGTTATCTACTTCAGTTATTTTTTTAATAGAAATGGGTGTTTGGGTGGTTACATTAATATATAATGCTGTTATTTCAAACAAGGATCCGGAAATAATGGCTGAGAGAGATTATAGTAGATTTTGTGAAGAATTCAACAAAAATTGGGTGGATGACCTAAAAAGCGAATTAGGAAGAAAATTTTTGCACTTATTTACTTGTTTAGTTATTTTTTTATTTTGGACTTTAGGGACTATTCTAAATGATTTAGGGATTTTAGCACAATGGGGCCTAGATAATTATAGTTTTTCTTATTGGTTAACTATCACTGTTGGTTACGGTTTTGTATTAATGTTTCAAGTAGCAGACCTTACTCGATTGAATAAGTATTATATGCTTCCAAATTGGGCAAGAAAGTGGTATTTAGATATGAAACAGAGCGAATTACATACATTTGTAGCATCTACTCCATTAGTTTTATCTTTTTCACCATTTATTTTTGCACCTTTTCCGATTTTTGCTTCCGTTGCTTTAATAACTACTGGGTCTGATGGAGTTGCCTGTATTATAGGGAAGAAATTTGGAAAACGTCACCTCAAGACAAATAGTAAAAAAACTGTTGAAGGGCTTATCGCGGGGGGTTTTACCACATTTATAATTGTAATTCTAATTTCGATATTATACTATCGTTGGATGCCTATAAGTATTGAAAAAATTATTATTATGAGTACTACTGCTACTTTGTTATTTATGCTTATCGATGCTTATATTATGAATATTTCAGATAATATTTTAAACCCAATGCTAACTGGTTTTGCCATGTGGATAATATTTTTACTCTAAAATTAGTTTTTGGTAATTTTATCCACCAAAATAAACATAAATAAACACAATTTGGTCCCCATCTTTTAGCTTGGTTTCCAAAAATTTATCATGTCGATAGCTTCTGCCATTAATGATAATAGAAAGAAGTTTATTAAAATTTCCTTTCTCCCCTTTTTCCCATACTAAATCCGTAAATTTTTCTCCAAAACGTTGTCCAAAAAATTCTATTAATTCATTTAATGTGAGCTCTTTATCAAATTCAAGAATTTCATTAAGATTTTTAGTGATCTCATTAAATGGTGGAGAAAATTCAAGACTTAATTTCATCTTTTATGTAAACACTTCAATTCGATAAACTTAAGAATTTAAAGGGAATAAATTAATAAAAATTTGATGTTAATAAAAAATAAAAAGAATTAAGAAGTTTTAAAATAATAATTTGGTTTTAATCATCTTCAGTTGCTTCTTCGATTGCCTTCTTTACGCCTTTTTTGACGCTGCCTTTTTTAACCGTTTTTTTCACACCTTTACCTACAGCTTCAGAGCCTGTTACATTTTCTGCAATGCTGCCTAAACCTTTAGCCAATCCTTTCTTGAGTTTTTTTCCAAATCCTCCCATAATAATTTCACTTTTTCCTTAATTTAGTTTTTTAATAATTCCTTATAGATATATGATATTCTTATAATAAAATAATGAAAATTTGAGTATTTTAAATATTTGTATAAAGCTGATGTGATAATTTATTATACTCTATGGAATTTTATTAAATTTGTAATAATTAAATTCTAATATAGTAAATGGTAAATATCA
>JBHLNW010000147.1:0-6391 GCA_048941185.1 Promethearchaeota archaeon | reverse complement strand
TTTTAAAATTTATGCAAATGATTCAGATAATAACTGGAATTCTTTAAGTAGTAGTTTTGATATTATAGACACAACTGATCCCTCTGTTTCATCTCCTTTTGAAAGTAATGATCCATTGGAACTTGGAAATGTGGTTAAGATATCAGTAAATTCTACTGATTTATCCGATATTTACCAAGTTAAAATTTATTTTGAAGGGTCCAACCATTCGATGACAAAAATAGGAGGAAATACATGGCAGTATAATTTATCGAGTCCTAATAGTGTAGGTAATTATTCATATACGATATGGGCAGAAGATAATAACAATAATTGGGACTTTATTAGTGACTCAATTTTAGTTCAAGATACAACTCCCCCATCATATTCAAACTTAACAGAAATTCCTAAAATTGTTGAATTGGGTACTACCTTAACTATCTCGGTTAAAGCCACCGATCTAGCTAATATCAAAGAAGTCTTAATTGAATATGAAAATTCTAATCATTCGATGGAATATGCAGGTGAAGATATATGGGATTGCGATTTTTGGATTCCAAATTCAATTGGTAATTATACTTATAAAATATTTATAAGAGATTATAATGAAAATTTGAATTATCTTAAAAGTTGGATATTGTTTGAAGATAATGTCATTCCTATCTATTCTAATTTGATTGAAAGTGCTGATCCTTTAGAGTTAGGAGATAATCAGGTCATTAGAATAAATACATATGATTTCGCAGGTATTAACCGAACCTTAATAGAATTTGAAGGAGCAAATCATTCTATGATTAATATTTATGGAAATACATGGGAATTTGATACGTGGATTCCAAATAATTGGACTTTTTATTATTATACAATCTATGTTGAAGATCAGAGCGGAAATTGGAATTTTGTAATAGGAAATATTACAGTTCAAGATACAACACCTCCTTCACCCCCTATTTTAACGAATGCACCAAGCGGAGATGTTAGTGGTATTTTAGTATTTGATTGGGCAGATGGATATGATCCTTCAGGTATTTCTTATTACTTATTAATAATTGATAATGAAACTGATCCGTTGATCACCCCTGGATATGTCTATAAATTTAATATAACAAATATAGGATCAGAGAGCAGTTATTATGAATTAACTGATGCACTTCCTTCAAGTAAGCATTATTATTTTTTAGCTCAAATAGATGGAGCAGGACATCAAAGCGACTACACAATGGGTAGCTTTACGATCAATTTAAACCCTAATGATAATAGTCTTATGATTTATATTATCATTGCTGTAATTGTGGTAAGTGCAGTTGGGTCTATTAGTGCCATAACTATCATAAGGAGAAAATCGCATAAAAAAATGGGTCCACCCCGGAAAAGGATTTCTTTTAAAGGAATTTTGACTCATATTTCTAAATTAACATCTCCAGAATTAACTTCGGATGATATTAAACTTCAAAATGAATTAACTCGAAAAGAAATAAATCAATATTATAGCGAAGAATTACCTGTTGAGGGAGATATAGAAATAGATATTGATGAAATTAAAGCATTAGGAGAAGAATTATTCTCAGAGGGTGCTTATTTAGAAGCAATAAAGCAATTTCAGCAGGCAAGGGAAATTCTCTCAAATCAAGATAAGAATGAAGAAGTAGCATTAATTTCCGATTTAATAGCTGGTATTGAAGGTCTAATCGAAGAACGTGAAAAAAGATTAGAAATTTTGGAACAATTAAAATTAGAAGGGAATTCTGTGGAAATTTTCGAGTTATTCGATGAAATAATTGACATATCAAAAAACTTAAGAGATCTCGACTCTGCAAGTTTTTATCAGTCAGGATTGACTCAATTCTTTCAAATTAATAAGATGAAATTGTTAGATTTAGAAGATTATAGAAATATTCTGGAGCAAAAAGCAGATTCTTTATTGAATGATAATCAGTTTAAGATTGCCGCTCAAATATATGAAAAGTGTGAAAGAATTACCGAAATATTTATACAATCGGATAGAGATGAAGAAATTACAAATTTTGAGAAATATAGGAAAAAAAAAGCTTTTTCTTTAAATAGATTAAAAGAAAAACAATCTAAGGGCAATTAAAAAATTTATACAACTGTTTCTTTCATTATCACTATAATTTAATATAGATTTATATAAGGGTTTTCTCTTTATTTTTAAAGATAAGAATATATCATACTGATTTGTTAATAGATTTGTAATTTTATTTCGAGCAATTTGAATTAAATGAGATGATAGAACAACGATAGGAAAAAGATATATTAAGAGAAGAAAATATTGTTATATCGTTTTCTTTGTCCTAATCTTTAATATTATTTCAATTATACTCCTCCCAAATTGTAGTATTAATATAAAAAATTCTGAAAACTTAATGGATGATTCAAAATCTTTAATTCATACTTCTTCAAGCGGTCCTCCCAATAAAGGCTTTTTTAAATATTATAAAACAATAACAATCGACCATAACCAGGTGGTTAATGGAACGGGGGATCATAAGAATTTTCCCGTACTAATTAGGATTTTTGATTCAGATTTGCACGATCAAAATAAAGTTCAAGAAAATGGAAACGATATTGCTTTTGGGAATGATACAGCGTGGTTAAATCATGAGATTGAGCTATTTAAGCAAGATTATAATGGAACTCATGCTAAATTGGTGGCATGGGTTCGAATTCCAGTATTATCAATCACTAATGATACTATTTTTAGAATGTATTATGGTAATTCGACAATGGATTCGAGACAAAATCCTGAAGGGGTATGGGATAGTAATTATTATGCGGTTTATCATATGAATCACGATCCAACGAGCTCCATTCCGGATAGCACAGCTAATAATTATGACCTGACTCCAGGTTTAGGATTTACATCTGGAGATCTTGTAGATGGGGTTATCGGTAAAGCTATAAAGTTCGATTCGACAGTTTATGGAACATCTAATACAGAATATCTTGAAATCACTTCAGGTTTTTCTAATCCGGTAAGCGCCCTCTCTCTTGAAATGTGGTTTAGACCTCAATTATATTATCAGTATCAAAGATATTTTACCGCAACTAATGCCAGACCTGATATAATTTTGGGAAATGATAACGGGATTTTATCTCGGATTGAAAATCATCTTGAAAATACTTTTGATATAGATGTTTCCTTCGATGGATGGGAAGATCAATTTTATCATTTAGTTATAACGTGGGAAGGTGGATCAGTTGGGCGTAAAAGAGCTTATCTTAACGGAACATTAAACGTAGATGAAACTGATATCGATGCCTTAGGGAATTCTTCTTCATGGACAGCTTATGCAATCGGTACTGACTTAGATCACTCTGATGTTATTAACGGATTAATTGAGGAATTTAGAATTACTTCAAGTGCTCGTTCGCCTGGCTGGTTTGAAACAGAATATAATAATCAATATGATCCAAGTTCGTTTTTCTCTATTGGAGAAGAAGAGGTTGACATTATTCCCCCTACTTATTCCAATCTAATAGAAAGTTCAGATCCATTAGAATTAGGCGAGATTGAAGTTATTACAATAAACATTTCCGATCCAGAAGGAATTAAGCAAACATTAATCGAATATGAAGACTCTGATCATATAATTAGAAATCATACTATGATCAATATTGGTGGTGATACTTGGCAATATAATGCTTGGACTCCTAGCATGGTAGATAATTATACATATACAATTTATATGGAAGATAATTTTAATAATTGGAATTCTACTATGGGTACTATAGAAGTGGAAGATACTACTCCCCCAAGTTATTTGAATCTGATTGAAATTTCAGATCCATTAGAATTAGGAACCACAGAGACAATTCAGATAAACGTAACTGATTATTCTCCTATTGATTCTGTATTGATCGAGATTGCTAATGTGAATCATACTATGACTTTCGAAGGTGATAATATTTATGAATATAATGTTTGGACCCCTAGCACCATCGGACTGAAGAATTACAGAATTTATGCGAATGATACATTTGGTAATTGGAACGTGATTGTAAATAATATCACTGTTCAGGATACGATTAAACCTTCAGCACCTATCTTGACTAATAGCCCAAGTGGAAATAATATAGTATTCGATTGGTTAGATGGAAGTGATCCTTCAGGAATTACTTATTATATATTAATAATAGATAATGAAACTAATCCTTTAACAACCCCAGGTTATGTTTATAAATTTAATATAACAAATATTGGATCAGAGAGCAGCTATTATGAATTAAATGATGCACTTCCCTCAGGTAAGTATTATTATTTTTTAGCTCAAATAGATGGAGCAGGACATCAAAGCGACTTCACAATGGGTAGCTTCACAATCAGTTTAAATCCTAATGATAATAGTCTTATGATTTACATCATCATAGCTGTCGTTGTGGTGAGTGCAGTTGGGTCTATTAGCGCCATAATAATCATAAGGAAAAAGTCCCATAAAAAGATAGTTCCACCTCGGAAAAAAATTCCTTTAAAAGGAATTTTAGCGCATATTACTAATTTACCATTTCCAGAATTAACTTTGGATGAGATTAAACCTCAAAATAAGTTAACCCAAAAAGAAATTTATCAATATTATAAGGAAAAATTGCCTATTGATGAGGATATAGGAATAAATATTGATGAAATTAAAGCTTTAGGTGAGGAATTATTCTCGGTGGGAGCATATTTAGAGGCACTAAAGCAATTTCAGTATGCAAAGGATATTCTCTCAAAACATGGCAGGAATGAAGAAATAGCGTTAATTTCCGAATTAATAGCGATTATTGAAGGCTTAATTGAAGAACGCGAAAAAAGATTAGAAATTTTGGAAAAAGAAAAAATTGATGGAGATTCCGTGAAAGTTTTTGAGCTATATAATGACATTATTGGGATATCAAAAAAATTAAGAGATCTTGATGCTGTAAACATGTACCAATCAGAATTAATTCAATATTTTCAAACTAACAGATTTAAATTAAATGATATTGAAAATTATAGATCGAATTTGGAACATGAGGCAGATTCATTATCAAATAATGGTTTTTTTGAAAAAGCAGCTCAAATATATGGAAAATGTGAGGAAATTTCCCAACTTCTAGTGGATTTAGGAAAAAAAGAAGAATTAGCAAATGCTGAAAAATTTAGAAATAAAAAAATGAATCCTTCAAAAACTTTTCTTGATTTATAAATATGATAAGAATTATCATGAAAATAATTCTGTACTCAAATCTTAAGAAATCTGGAATATAGGCAAAAACCTACATTATATCCAGAAATTATAAAAACACTAAACATTCGCAAAAGGACAATTAAATAGAATTATAATTAAAATACTTTGAATCGTTTCACCTATAAGTGGGATAAATTTATATAATTATTCATTCATGTAACGGTTAATTAAGAATATATATTCCATTTTAGTTGGGTTTTAAATAATTTAGATTTATATTTTCATTTTTTTAATCTATATTAAAGTATAAGTTCTATAACGGGAGGGGTTTATTTGAAAAGAAAGTTTAGGTTATTATTATTAGTTTTTATGATATTTACCTTTAATTCAATTTCAATTATTTTTTATACAGGCAATATTTTTAATTTAGAGGATGATTATGAGCATTTTGATAATACAATTGATGATATAAATTCCAATTTTCAGCTCTCTTTGAGTAATCCTCCTAATAAACATTACTTTAAATATTATAAGGAAATTACAATCAATCATTTAAAAGTTGCAGAGGATCTTACTGATTTTCCTTTATTAATTTCTATTAATGACATGGATCTTAACACAGAAGTACAAGCAGATGGAGATGATATAGCTTTTTCAAATGGATCAAATTGGCTAGATCATGAAATAGAGTATTTTGAGAAAGATTTTATTCCAAATTATGCTCGATTGGTTGCTTGGGTTAGAATTCCTTCACTTTCAAGTTCTACAGATACTATGATTTACATGTATTATGGAAACTCAACGATGGAATCTCGACAAAGTCCTACTGGTGTGTGGACTTCAAATTATAAAGCAGTCTGGCATTTAAATACTACTTTATTGGACTCAACTTCAAATAATAATGATGGAACTAATTCTGGGGCCGATGATGTTTCTGCATTTATTGGTCGTGGTCGTGATTATAATGGCGTTACACCAAATGGGGATTACTCAAATATGGGTTCAGGATCTAGTATGGATAATGTTTTTAATGGTGGAGCTACAATTTCCGCTTGGATTTATCCAGAGGGATGGGGGGGAGGACAATACGGCCGAGTTTTAGCTAAGTCGTCTGTTACCGCTGGCACAGATGGATGGGTGATGTGTGTAGATGGTGAAGCAGATCTCGTTGATCATCATATGTTATTTTACCATGGATTCGATAAAAATCCCTATAGAGGATTGTGGTATACTCCAGCTGACTC
>JBHLNW010000039.1:0-27730 GCA_048941185.1 Promethearchaeota archaeon | reverse complement strand
ATGTAATTAGTAAAATCAAAATGCAAGATAAAAGAGAATTATATTTTTGGTACTTTAAATTCTCTGAGGGACGATTTCCATAAGAATTTTCTATACTCTCAGACTCATCATATAATCTAAGTTTTGAAGTAAAATGATAGCTGACATAAAACCTAGATTTAAAAAAGAATAAAACAAAGATAAGGACTAAGAAAAGATTGTTTATTATTTCTAAGCTGAAAAAAGATATACCGGCAATAATCCGAGTGACAATTGTTATTACGGGTAATTGTGCTAACAGAACAAAAATTAAACCTATTTGGGCTGCTACAAATCGTCGTTTAAACCTTGTTAAATCTTTTAGAACTGGTTTATTCTCATTAATAGAATTACGAATCGTTTTAACCAGACTTTTTGTGCTTATAAACGTGATAAGGTAAAAAATCAGGTTTGTTAAAAGAGCGTAAAGCCAGGAGTAGTTTGTATGTGCTATAACGGTTAAGAAAATAATATGTATTATATAATTCAAAAATATCAAGAAATTATTGGGTTGCTTAATCATCAATTCCACACTTCTTGCGCGCTTAAATTCTCTTGCTTCTAAATCAAAGAAATCGATAGGTTGGAAATGATAATAGTAGTAAACAATGTTATAGAGAATCGCGTAACTAATCAGTGGAAGGTAAATAAACGAGTACCATGGGGGAATAAACATGAAAATAGGAGTCGTAACAAAAGATAAAATAGATATTAGAAAAAGTACATGAATTCTTGCTGTAAGATTATTACTTTTATTAAGAAAAAAGGGATTATTTCTATATTTATCAAAAGCCTTATAAAAGAAAAGTAAAGCAAACATAAAACCTACAACTGAAATAGATAAAATAATTAATATTGGAACCCCAGCAAGACTCAAAATTCCAAAAACAATTAACGCTACTATTAAGGGAGCAATAATTAACCAGAATGTAAACCACCAGGATTTGTGAAGTAATTCTGTGGCTTTCCTAATTTTCTCTTGTGAATTATTATTATTTTTCGATTCCAACGCCCAACACGATTTTAATTATATCTTGAGATTAATGAAAATATTTCTTTATAAATATATCAGAATTATATTTACTAAGGTGTTAAGCACATTTAAAAGATTTTATCAAATACACAAGTAAATCTTATAAAATTAGTAGTAAAATGTTCATTTTGGGGGTATATATTAAACAATTATGTTTATGAACCATTTATTTGAATATAATAAGTGAATTTGTTAACTATCTGAAATTTGGTAAATAACTTTTTTGAATTTCCATCATCTCATTAAAGATGTTTTCTGCCATTTCGAAATTTCCTACATTCGGATCAATGGCTAAGCAAGCAATTGCTGTTTCCTTTGATTGGTTTAGAACAGCATCAACGCACAAATCTTGAATTGTTGCTTCAATACGAAGTAAAGCAGCAATATTCTTCGGCAAAGCACCTGTTTTTATGCCGTGAAGTCCAACTTTATTTACAGTAGCGGAGCATTCTAAAATCAAATCTTGAGGTAAATTATCAACTATATTATTATTAGGAATATTTACTGCTGTCTCATATGAATTTTTATTATGAATTATCGCTTCTATAATAGGAATTGCTCTTTCTCCTGAAGGTACACGATATAAAATTCCTTTTTTCGGAAATCTTCCTTTTTTTAGCTTTTTATAATAATTCAGATATCTATTATAACGAAATTCACCTTCTTTTTCGATAAAATCTAACCAATCTAATATATCTTGAGTGTTGGTGAATTCCTCTCCAAATTGGAGATATTCCCCCAGATGATTATCACCGACATATGGAAAGTAGCCAAATCTTTTATATACTTCGAATGTAAGTTTTGAAAACTCAAATTTATGCTCTACATTATTGAAATAATTAATTGCTTTATTATTAAACTCAGGCAACATATTTTTACCAGACTTCAGATCCTCAAGACCAATTAAGAATGCAAAATGATTAAGTCCCTGTGTTCTCATTTTTAACTCATTTATAGGCTTATCAAGCAACGTAGGTAAATGTCTTATCATAAATCCAATTTGATGACATAACCCAACAAATTTCAGTTTTTCTACGCTTCTTTTAATTGCTAGACAGACACGAGATAATGGATTAGAAAAGTTTATAAAAAATGCATTAGGACAAATTTTTTCAGCATCTTTTACTATCTCAACAATTTGAGGAATTATTCTCCATGAATGAAAAGAACCCCCTGGTCCGCCACATTCACCTAAAATTTGTGTGGAGCCATGCTTTTTAGGGATTTCATAGTCTTGGCGCCATAACTTCATTCGATCTCCAATTTCTATTGAATTAATTATGAAATCAGCATCTTTTAGTGCTTTAACTCTATCAACAGTCCATTCAATAGAAATTCTATTATTATGAAGTTTGTTTTCAGCTACTAAAAGATCATAAATCATCTCTAATTTTTCTTTATTAATATCATGAAGTATTAATGTTGATCCTTCTAATATATCACTTAAGTAAATATCATTAAACATATGTCGTCCAAATGATGCCGAACCCGCTCCAATCAATACGATCCTTTTATTCATAGAGATCATACAAAATTATTAGAAAATTACCTTATATAAATTAAAATATATAATCGTCTTAATAGGTTCTTGTTGAATTCATCAATAGATTTATTATACTAACTTGTCCAATTATACGTCTAGATAATCTGACAAATGGGAAGGAAATGGGAAAGTTTATAAGGTGTTTACATCTTATTTTATATAATGAGTTTTTCACAGTATAATACTACAGATTACTGGTGTGGTTTACATACCTCTGTAAAGCCAATCTTTATCCGTAGTATTATTAAGAGAGAATAAATCAAACCTCTTAACCTTTTTCCTGTAATTTTTACTGATTTGTTCTCTTTTAAAACTACATTCCAATAAAGATTATTTGAAATAGGTTAATATTAGATTTATTCCTCCTATTGAAGGACTCAATCAAAAATGGAGGTGAGAAAAACTGAAAGAAGAATCAGATAAAATGGATCTGATATTAGAATATTACCAAGATTGGGATTCTTATAAAAGTCCAGTTATGATGTCTTTAGATGTTCCAAATGAATTTTCTGAAAGCCTTGAAGCAGAAGATGAGCGGAGACTAAAAGCTCTGAGGCAAAAAATGAGGAAAAGATTGGGATGATAGTAACCGGATTCAATAATTATGTTTAAATAATTTTTTTTTCATTTTAATTCAATATTTGTTTCATTCTATCAATTGCTTCAGTTAGCCTGTTTTCTGGTTGTGTTAATGCAAATCTAACAAAACCCTCTCCATATTTGCCAAACCCAATGCCAGGTGTAATCACCACTCCTATATTAATTAACATTTTAACAAAATTCATACAACCGATCTCTCTATATTGTTCAGGAATTTGAGTCCAGACATAAAAGGTTGCTTGAGGTAAATCTGTCGACCAGTTAATACTATTTAGTCCTTTAATAAGGACATCTCTCCGTTTCTGGTACTCTTTTACGATTTTACCAACTATTTCTGGTTTTTTTTCCGATTTATATTCGTTTAAACCCTTTGCTACAGCTCTTTGTATAAACTTAGGACAACCAGAATCAATCTGAGATTTAATTTTCCTTAATCCTGTAATGATTTTCCTATTACCTGCAATCCACCCGCACCTGAACCCTGTCATATTAAACATTTTAGATGCGCTATTAATCTCAACATGATTTTGATCTATTTGTAATATTGATGGAGCAATATAATCTCCAAAAGTAAACTCAGAATATGGATTATCATGAACAATAATAAAATTATAATCCTCTGCATAATCTGTGACCTTTTTAAGGAATTCTTTTGGAACTATTGCTCCTGTTGGGTTATTTGGATAATTTAAATACATCAATTTCGCTTTTTTAAAAATTTTTGCATCAACGGATTCTAAATCAGGTAAAAATTGGTGCTCTTTTAATAAAGGTATTAAATAAGGCTCAGCATCACACAATTTTGTTGCTCCATTCTCATAAACAGGATATCCCGGGTTAGGGCAAAGAACAACGTCTTCCGGATTTATAAATGCTCGAGCAATGTTTGCTACTCCTTCTTTACCTCCAATTACATTTGATACCTCCTCCATTGGGTCTAAATCTATATTAAATCTAACTTTATACCATCTCGATATTGCTTCTCGAAAATCCTCTTCCCCTTGACTTGCAGGATAATTTTGATTCTCTGGTATTTTT
Source organism: Promethearchaeota archaeon (assembly GCA_048941185.1). Classification (GTDB taxonomy): domain Archaea; phylum Asgardarchaeota; class Lokiarchaeia; order Sigyniarchaeales; family SOKP01; genus Loki-b32. The sequence continues at coordinate 23,498 of JBHLNW010000039.1, read as the reverse complement.
ACTTGTTTTATTAATTCATTAACAATAAGTTCAGGAGTAGGTAAATCAGGGTCTCCAATCCCCAGAGGAATTAAATCAATGCCTTTTTTTCTTTTTTCTGATAATAATTGTTCAATTTCTACAAAGATATATGTAGGTAATCTTTTTACTCTCTCAGAAAATTCTACCTTAATATTAAACACCCTTCTATTAAAGTTTGCGATAGAAACTTGTGAAATTAATTAATACATAATGATAAAAATCTTTCGAAAAATAATTTAAGCCTAGTTAAAAATTCTAAATTAAAAAAAAAAAAAAATTAAAAAGTTCGTATTAAACGCTTTCGATATTTACTTCATAATCTTTGGGATCCAATGTAAAAAAGGGAATTAAACCGATATTCATAATTATAGCCATAGTTAAGAAAACAATAGCATAGATCCAAAATGTTTGTAGTCCTGTTAAAACTCCAATTAATATACTAGTAAGTTGTAATCCGATAGTTGATCCCAAATTAGTGAAAGAATTACAAGTAGCATAATAAGTGCTATCCATTTCAGGATATTGCTGTGATTCTTGGCCTATAACAGCAGAAAAAGCAGAATTTCTCCAACCCGCTGAAGATCCTAATATTAAGGAAAATACTAATAATACAGGCCAACTTATTGGTATCATGAACAACAAGAAAGAAACTCCTGTGATAATAAATGATATATAAACACTTCGTTTTCTAGATTGTAAATCTGCGATTCTCCCTCCAATAATTGCACCAATAATTACTCCTAAACCAATAATGAAAGCTATTGCAGCTTGTGGAACATATAAATCTGGCCGGGTTGGATCACCGATAAGATCCATTGATGCTCCAGAAGCTGTAACTAAACCCCATTGAATAAGTATAAAAAGAGGAACAACAACAAAGACTATTCCATCACAGAATGCATTAAATAGAGAGAATGCATAAACTTTCCAATTCTTTCTTTTTCCAAAGATTATTTTAAGATTCTCTCTCGCATTTATTTCAATTGTTTTTATTCTTTCTTTCACAATCAGTGTAGTAAATGAAAAAACCATCATTAAAACACCTAATCCTATGAAAATAAATTCTATAATGCCTCCTGTTAATAATATCAATAATACTAGTAATGGCCCTCCAGCAATTATACCAACAGATCTGAAACCCCAACAAATTCCTTGTACTCTTCCAAGTCTTTCTTTAGGATATAAGTCTAAAATTAATCCATCAATAGCGGTATCCCCCATCGCAACTCCAATTACGATTATAACGCCCAGTAATGTTACCAAAAACATTGCATTAGTTCGTGTTAATAAAAATGGAAACAATATCCAAATCATTCCCGATATTATTGAAGGACCGATTATCCAAGGTTTCCTTCTACCTAGATTTTTAATTCCAATTTTATCTGATAAAATTCCATAAATAAATTTTACACCAAAAGGAAGTAGGATAATTGACATCATAGAAGCAATTTGCCCCGCATCTACAGGATCTGGACTTATTAAATAAAATAGAAAAATAGGAATGATTGTAGTAAACATCGACTGATTAATCCCTTGAACAAAATAATTAAGTGAGAAAATACTAATATACGATCTCTTTAATTCTACCGCACTTTCTCCCATAATGATAACCTAAACTTTTCTAATATTTTTTTAAAATTATAATTTAAAAAGTAATTTGTTTTTATAATTAATAATATTAATGTATTTTAGTGGTGTAAAACAGTAATCTTTACCCCCAAAAAAGTTTCTCTATTACTTATAACGGAAAAGACAAAAATATATATTTTATGATGGAAAGTCTCTCCGTATTTGGAGCTCACGTTTATAGTAACGAATCTGACTTTTTATAAACCTAAGTGGTCGTGGTGATAAAAGATGCTCATATTTTTCCAGATGATCTTCCAAAAGATTAATCGTAAGTTCTAATTTATTTATTCTTTTTTGAGTATGTTCCATCATTTCTTTATCTTAACTCAAACCCTTACATTTATATTAATAAGGACTTAAGATTATTCAATTAAAAAATAATTAGGGTGTTTAGATTTTATGGATTCTAACATTTTAACTATGTATATACAGCGATTCAATTTTTATAATCTCATAATTTAATTAAGTCAAGAATTCTTTTATTAATTAAAATTTAACTTAGAAAAATTGAGTGGGTTATTATATTAAATGATCGATAAATTCTGGTATAAAGTAGCAAGGAATATTGTCAAAGCGGGATCACTTCCATTTCCAATTACTGAAACATTAATAGAATTCCTTCAAACAATTATCACAGAAGATCAAGCAAGGTTTCTAATAATTTTTAAAAAACCTTCTTTAACTTTTGAGCAAATCAAGGAAAGATCTGATTTAAATGATGAAGAAATTGAAAAATATTTGAAATTGTTAATGGATAATGGGATAATTGCAGGAACTAGATCAAGAACACAGAATATTGATGTGTACAGATTGATGCCTGCATATCCAGGGATACTTGAATATTCTTTAATGAGGGGTGAGATAAGTGAAAAGAATATAAAGATTGCCCGATTAATAGAGAGAGTATTTATTGAGCTAGCCGAAAAATCTCAAAAAAATTACGATTCAATTTCCAAATTATATAAACAAGTACCCGCTGTTGATAGAACTCTTCCAGTCGAAAAGGAAGTTGATGTAGGAACTGAAACTGTAATACCTTTTGAGGAATTAGAAAAATATTTTGAAGAATACGGAAATGAAGAGAATTGCATTGCTCTAGCAAATTGTTATTGCCGCCATGAGCAAAATCTTCTCAATAATCCATGTAAAACTAATAGTCCAAAGTTGAGTTGTATTCCTCTTGATAAATCAGCACAATTTGCGATAAAACATGGATTTGCTAAACCTATATCTAAAGAAGAGGCATTAAAAATATGTAGGGAAGCAGAAGATCATGGACTTGTTCATAAAGCCTTTCATGTTCATTCAGATCCAAAAAGAGGTTTGGAGGCAATTTGCAATTGCTGTAAATGTTGCTGTGGCATTTTTCAACTATATCATCGAGGAGTCACTCCATATCATACAATTAGCTCATACATCGCAGAAGTTTCTGAAGATTGTATGGGATGTGCAACGTGTATTGAGAAATGTCCTATGGAAGCTCTGAATTTGGTGGATGATCACGCAGTTTTAGATGAAGATAGATGTATCGGATGTGGAGTTTGTGCTCATCTTTGCCCAGAGGAAGCTGTACATCTTAAAAGAACAGGATTACGCGAGGTTTTTCTGCCCCTAAAAAGAATAATGGTAGATTGAAATGTATCTTTCTTAAGATTTAAATCAATGAATGGAGATTATAAATTTTGGTTGTTCGAATAGTACGCCATTGTAATAATGAAGTTTTAGAATGGCAATGGGCATCTGACAATGAATTAATGCCTTATCCCTATTTCACATCATGTTATTTAGTCGATGGACTCTTAATTGATTCAGGTGCTCCTGGAGGAGCAAATGATCTTAAAAAATTTATTAAATCACTTAAACCTGATCAAAAGATTGATAAATGTTTTATAACGCACGGACATGAAGATCACGCTGGAGGAGCCCATATGATCCAAACTGAGCTCGGAATACCAATATACACAAGCAGAGATGCAGTAGATCTCTTAAAAAAGGATAATACATATCCAGAATATCGTCAATTTGCGTGGGGTTTAAAACTTTTACCAGTTAGTGCCAACGTGATAGAGGAACCAATAATAACAAAATCAAAGAACTATAAATTTGAACTATTACCTATAGCTGGACATGCTCCAGAATTGGTTGCTTTAATTGAAAAAGATCAACAATGGGCTTTTGTAGCAGATGCCGTACAGCCAAAATACAAAATGATTTTTGGGAGGAATAGTGATATCCAAGAGGATATATCAGTAATATATCAATCTTTATCCAAATTATATAAATTTACAGAAAAAATGGATGAATTAGTAATTTTTTCTGCTGGGAATGGAGTATTGCAAGGACGAGAATTTATAAAAGAAAAGATGAAAGAGATTGAAAATTTGCGTATAAGAGTTCATCAATATCATAGAGAGCTTCAGAATGAAGGCTATATTGGGAAAAAATTAATAAAAAAAATGGTAAAAACAATATTTGGTGGCGAAAGTATTATTGGTCAATTAACCCAAGGGGATCTCTCCCGAGAAAATCTTATTATTTCATTACTTAAATGGGAAAAAAATAAGGTATAATTTATTTTTTAATTTGTCGAGGAACTTTTATCTCAAGATCAGATACAGGAAAAGAGTAACAAGGATGGAAATAGTTAAATTTTTTATCTGCTGCTCTTCTCCAATCACTTATTGAACTTATATAAATATCTCCTGAAATAAGAAGTGAACGACAAAAACCACATTCTCCAGATCGACATTTTGATGGTGGAGCAAGATTTGCACGTTCCATTGCCACAAGAACAGACTCTGTGGCTATCGCAGGGATTTCTTTTGTTATTTTTCCAATATGGGTCTTAATCTTAAATGTCTTTTCAGCAACTTCTTTAGGGAATCCTGGACAGTCTACGATATTTTTGATTTCACCAAATGCTTCTCTTCGAATTCTTTTATAAGGAATTTTAAATTTTTCTAATTCTTTTTCAACGAATTCATACATTACCTGAGGTCCACAAATGAAAAATGTACTATTGTTTACATCGCAATATTTTTCAATTATCTCTGCTGTTATAAAGCCAGTCTCACAGCCATCTAAAGAAACTACTTCACAGCTTAAAACATTTATAACTTTTAGTTTATCTGAACATTGCTTTTCAAGTTTTTTGAATTCTTCAAAATAAATAATATCATCTTCTTCACTACTACCATATAAAATAGTTAGTTTAGCATCTATTATCCCTTCTATTATTGCTTTAGCCATTGAACGAAATGGTGTTATCCCAGATCCTCCTGCAATCCCTACCATTTGCGTTAAGTCTCGGAGAGGTTCATAATAAAAGAATCCTTCAGGACCAGAACTCTCAACTATAGTATCAACTTTCCAATTATCCCATAAATATTGGGTTAAGAAACCATGTTCCTCTTTACGTATTGTAATTTCATAAAAACCTTCTTGAGCATCTTTAGGTGAAGATGCGATGGAATAAGGCCTTGTGATTTCCACACCATTTACTTTTACTTTTAAACTTAAATATTGTCCTGGTCTAAAATATGCTAATTCCTTTGTTCTTAATCCAACATGAGGTTCCAGTTTAAAGGTTTTGGCAGACTTCGTTTCATCCCTAATTTCAGTAATAACTAAATATTGCCTTCTTGGATGAAGTCTGTTAGCGAGTTCATTCATTGGATCAGTTTTTATTGGTTCACTAGAGGCTTTCTCGATTAATTTTTTTCGATTTGGAACTAATTTCATAAAAGCGAGCAAATCTCGTGAGTTGCTTTTAACAATGATTTCAGATTTCTTACCTTCTTCTTTACTCACTCAATCACACCTCTTTTTATTAAATCTTGTAAAGTGAGAAGTCCCGCTGTTTCTCCGTCCTTTAAGGAACTACTATACCCATGACATCTCTTTCCAAATCCACCGCAGAACTCAAGTCCTACAATATGTTTTTCATCATTCATGGCCATTAATCGTGGTATAAAAGAATCCCATGGATCTGGTTCATATCCATATACAATTCCACCATAAGTCCCGGTAAATCTTGCAAATGTTTGTGGGGTGGCAACTTCAATTTCTTCAATATGATCCTTTATTGAGATACCAGTTCCTTTTTCAAAATGTTCAATTAGATCTTCTGCGATTTTATTTTTAATATTTATGTAGTCCTCTGGTTTTACGTTATCCCATACACCTGGTCGAAAAGCAGTAGTAATAGAAAGGATGCATGTTCCTGGGGGTGAACAATCAGGGATGGCTGCATTCAAACAAATTGTAGCTTGTACTTTTGGTGCTTTTAGTTCACTCAAAGAATTGTACAAATCTTCTGTATTCATATTATTGAAAACAAAATAACTATAATCTTTTAGGCCTAGTTCTTCTGCGGACTTGTCTAAACCTAAATAAACTACTACTGAAGTTACTGCATGAGTTCTCGCATTAACTTCTTTATATGCTATTTCAGGAACTTCTGATTTTGGACAAATGAGTTTATTATAGGCTAATGTCGGTGAAGCGTTACACACTACATTATTAGTTTTAATTTTATCCCCATTAGATGTTTTTACTCCAACCACCTTACCATTTTCAACTAATATTTTTGTAACTCTAGTATTATATTCTATTTTCCCGCCAAATTCTCTAATTTTTGCGTCTAAAGCGGTCGTGTATTCATGGGAGCGATATTTAGGAATGTAGGCTTTCCTTATAATGTATAAATAAACCATAACAGCATATATTGTAAAATTTAATCTATTAGTTGGAATTCCTAAATAAACCCAGTAGGCATTAAGTATTTTCCGAGCCTTCTCTGGAATATTAAGTACATCCTGGACTTCATCAACAGTATATGCTGTGGTTCTAAGGAAATTTGCATGCTCTTTTAATAAGACATTTTGATCGGGATTTCCTCTAGAAGCACCAATGTAACTTGTTGCATTAAGAATGTCTTGTCCTAAGTTGAAAAATCTTTTTACTGAATCTCTACATCCTGGTACTGCTTCTTCAACAGCATCAAGAAAATTTTCAATACCAAAAGGCATTACCACGTCAATGTCTTCGTCTGGATCAGTTAAGATAAGCCTGAATGCCTCGGGAACCTCAACAAACTCGCTATCTAGATTAAGTTTATCCTCAAATAGTATTCTTACACCTCCTTTATTTGTGGATGGGCCAAAATCGCAAAGTTCATGAAGTGAAGTTTCAAATTCAAATCTTCCTCTCACAAAACTGGAAGCAAATCCTCCAGGGAGATTGTGCTGCTCTAAAAGAAGTACTTTCGCTCCCTTCATCGCCAGTCGTGCTGCAGCAGCTAATCCTCCATTTCCAGCTCCAATAATGACAACATCATATGATTCATTTATTATTTGTTCCGTTATTTGCTCATTCATATCAAATATCTTCTCTTTCTCTCAATTTTGAAATTTAATTATAAATTAAAAAATACTTTAATAAGATTATATTTTTAGTTTTCTTCTTTTTGCTATAAATAAAACTAAAAATAACTTAGAAAAGATATTTCTGCGATATTTTAATGGAATAGATTATGACTCTCTATGGGTTATACTAAATTATTTATTATAATCTCAGAGATGTCTCCAGCATATTCACCTGTTCTTCGAATACTCTCAATAATATACCCTATTGCTATTGATAATTCAGCAGTATTAGTTGTATCAAGTGAAATTTTTTCAGTAGTTAAAATCAACTCCTTTATTGCTTCAATATTTTCATTTGCTAATAAAATGCTTTTTTGAAGCCATGCATCAAGGCTTTTATCTAACAAATCTAATGCTAATTTACTTGCTACTAAAATGTTTTTAATTAAATTTTTTTCAACTTTATTATAATCTATTAATAACACATTTTTAGCAATCCGAACTGCATGATCTCCAACTCTTTCAAGAAATCTGGAAATTTGTTGGAAATGATTGGCTTGCTCTAAAGTTAAACCCATCTTTTGGCAGAGTATGATATCTCTCAATGCTATGTGAGACTGACGACCAATTAGCCAGTGTAATCTATCAACATCATTATCTCTTTTTATTACTTCTTCTGCTAGATTTTTATCTCCTGTTTCTAATGCTTTAACCGAGTCAAAATGCATATCATGTACAAGAATGTACATTCTCTTTATTGTTTTCTCGAAAGGCATTTCAGTTGGGTTTAGTAAATCTTTAATTACTATAAAATTATTAGATTCTTCCACTACTTCGGGTCCTATTGCAATTTGAGTGAAATTATTAATACAATCTCTAATAAATGGCTCAAATTTCTTACTAGATTTAATTAATATTTTAGAAAATCCCATAATATATGCCCCTATTAAAATTCGGAAAAAAAAATTATCATCCTTGAATTCATCTACAATCAACTCCTTTGTTTTAATAATTTTTTCACTATCAATTTGAGGGGTTATTAACAAATTGCCATCAGGTTGAGATAAAATCCCTAGAGTATCTTTTGTTTTAATACCATGTTTATCAATCCATACTTTTGGCAAGCTTATAATATAAGAACTTCCTCCCGTTTTCTGAACTTTCCTAGTTTCTATATAAAATGACATATTTTTATCCCTTTTTTTCTATTTATATAAAAATAATAAACAATATATTTAAATGCTAATCTATATATTCTATATATTTTTTTTTCCTTCTATTAAAATCTTTATTTAGGTTTTTTAAAAAAGCCTATATTAAATATATAGATGAAATTTTAACGAATAACTTTATCATTTTAATTAAATAATACGATTTATTGTAATGAAGGAAAATGTGTTATGGATTCTTATAGTAAAATACCAGAAGCTGAAATTAAACCTGTAGGAGAAATATCAAGAAAATTATTAAGTCTTGGAATTAAATCATTTAGAGAAACTTGTGAGTATATACATGATATTGAATATGGTTATAATACTAATTATGAAGATAGAATGATTTTATTTAAGGAAAATAAGGGGACTTGTACAACTAAACATGCGATTATCGCTGGTTTGGCTAGAGAACTCGAAATACCACTTTATAAATATGTTGGTGTCTATAAGTTTACAGAGGGAGTCTCAAGTGGAGCTAACGAAATTCTGAGAAAATATAAAGTTCCCTATGTGCCAATGGTGCATTGCTTTTTGGTATATAAAGATTTTCGATTTGATCTAACAGAAAATAATTGTAATGGAAAAAATACGACTATAGAAGAATTTATACATGAAGAAAAAGTAGATCCTTTTATTAGCAGAAAAGATGAATATTTACTACTTAAAAAAGTGATAAAGAAAAATATTTTACCATCTAAAGAAATGGAAGGGATTAAAGTGAGATCTATCCTAAAAGCTAGAGAAGAGGCAATTATTCTTTTAAAAGAAAATGTAGAACGACAAAAAAAATTGAGAATAAATCAAAGAAACTAAATTAATTTTTTATAATATCTTAAATTCCTTTTTCACTAGTTAATAAAACCATTATATAATCTGCGACACCTTCAATTGAATCTGAAATTGCTTCAAGAATATCGAATATATTACCCATTGTAAATATAGTGAAAAAATTAACATCATAATGCGTATCTTGGAGACTTTTTCTAAGTTGTATATTAAGAAGATCAATTTTGTGCTCATGTTGATTTATTTGTCTTGCAATCTCTTTAACATTTTTTCTATCTTCCACCAAATCCATAACAATTTTATCAAGAAATTCTCCACATTTAAGAGTAGTCGTCATTATTTGACTGACCAAACTTATGGTTTCCTCACTACTTTGAGCCCAAAATTTAATTGGTATTGTAGCAACTCTACGAGCTACGCCTGTACAACAATTTGCAACATCATCCATCCTCTTAACCAAATGTGATAAATTTTGTCTTATACTAGGATCCAATTCTCCTCTGGAAATATCTTGTTGTATTGTTCTTCTTAATTTATCTGCTTCTCTCTCTAAATTATCGACTTCATGAAAGATATCATATGATTTTTCAAGACTTTTTTCACTCAAAAGTATTTGCAATCCTTCATCTAACTTCCTAATACATTCTTGTACTTTTTGGGCATGTTTTATAGTTTTTTCTAATGCATTTAAAGCAGTTTCCCGTTTCAAATACTCAATTAGAGATCCTATTCAAATCACCTTTATTTTTCAATCACTATAACATGTTAATAGTTATATATATTTCATTTATTTTTAATAATTTTTTATGATAATCCAAATAAACTTAATCCAAAGTAAATAAAGCCTGCTAATACTGCTGCTATTGGAAAAGTAAAAAACCAATAGAGCCCCATCTTACCTAAACCTTTATAATCAACTTCCTTTTTTTGGGCAAGGCTCATACCAATTATACAGAATACGATTACGTGACTATGAGATATTGGTAAAGCAAATAATGTAGCAATCATTAAAATGATTGCTGAACTCAACTGGATTATAAATCCTTCACTCGGACGAGTATCGATCATATGAGACGCCAAATTCTTGATTACGTATCGCGCAGCAAAATAAATCCCAAGAAAAGAAAAAAAAGCACATAATATTGCAAATATAAAATATAGCCCACTTGTAATTGAGTTATTTTCTCTAAGACCTAAAAGTATACCTAATGCTTCTCCTGAATTAGCACCAACCCATATCTCCGCAAATATGACAGCAAAGAATAACATCCATTTAAACAATTTTTCAGATTTTTCTATTTGATTTAATCCCCTTAACCGAGATAATACAAACTTAGCACTTATTTTAAAGAGAATATATGTTATTAAAAGACCAGATAATGGAGATATAAACCAACTTAGAACAACGTCTCTTAGTTTGTCATAATTAAATGCTGTATTAATGTCAATACCGCCTTGTAAGAGTGCATATACTATAACAACGCCGACAATACTGCCAATTAATGAGTGAGTACTACTTAGAGGAATCCCCGCAAAACTACCTATTACTAACCAAAGAATACTACTTATTAATACTGCTAAAAGCATATAATTTGTGTATCTTGATTCTAAACCTTCTCCTAAGAGACTTCTTCCTACTGTTTCAGGAACAAAGCCTCCACTAAAAAGTATCATCCCACTCCCAATCGCAGTACCTCCTAAAATTAGTGCCACTTTGAATTTTACTACTCTAGCACCAACTAAAGAAGCAAGAGTTTCATCATTAGCCCCTATGCTAAAGGCTAAACCTACAGCCATCATTACTAAGACTATAACTAAGATTATTGTTAATTCTTCAGCCATGTTTATTCTTGTCTTAAAATTTTAATCAAAAATTAGGTATTTTGTTGCAAGAAACTGGATATATTCAGAAAAATCCTTAATATGATCGGCCAACATCATTATATCTTCAATTAAATTCTTCAGGTATAAAAATGTCCTAGATAGATAATCCATATCATAATTATAAAGACGACTTAATAATTTCCATTCTTCATTTCGCATTTTTCTTCTTTCTTCTTTTATTTTTTCGCAGATATCATGAGCTTTGCTCAGATCAGTTCCAATTGACTTCACTGCCTCTGATAAATCATTAGAGATTGTTCTTAATGATTTAAGGATACTTTGAATTTGAATTTTAAATTCCTCATCAGGGAAAACAACTTTATAGAGGAACATTCTATTTGCTAAATATTCTCCAATATTTTTGACGTCATTTATTTTATTGAATAATTTTAATCTATCAGCTTTAGAGAACATTAATTTTGATTTGAAGATTTTAGATTCAAATTTTTTTTTAATTTGAACTTCTGTATGTGTATCTATTACATAATTCAGATTTTCTTTAAACTTCCCAAAATCTTCTTTAACAAGAAATTCAATTCCCTTTATTAACTTTAGATTTTGTTCATTTATATTCTCCATAAATAATTTTGTTAATTCATCAATACTCATTTTATTAAGTTCCTTATCATCAAATTCTCTCATGATATTCAGTAATTCTGTTCGATATAGATATATATATTTCTAATAAAACTTAATTCTTAATTTAATTTTATATTATTTTTATTAGTCTCAGAATATCAATAATAATAGAATCTATTATACCAACATACAATTGAACTTTTAATATTCTATATATATTTTATTTTTAGAGTTAAAATCAATATGCTATTTGAAATTAAATAGTTCTATGTTATTTGAATAGTTTTACTATATATCCTATATATCCTATATAGAGATATATAGGTTAGATTTATTAACTATAATAAGCTTTCACCAACCACACTCTCATGTGGTTTTTTTCCTAAAAGATTAACTAAAGTTGGGACTATATCAGTGATTTTACAGACTCTAATTTTTTTTGGGGGAATTTCTAATGAACCACCTATAATTAAAGGAACCGCCATACATCTACGTAAACCTATATCATGATCGTAAAGATTTTTGCTTTTTTGCTTTCCATGATGAATTCCATATTTTACTGATTCATCATTACATAGGATTATATCAGCACTTCTAGGGTTCTTAAAATGACGAGGTATTAAATCTGGATGCATGGGGTAATCCAAATGGTATGTAGCTTCTAGCCATTCATTAATTGAATGGAATTTATTATCTATTAATTTACTTGCTATATTATCATTTCCAAAGTTAAAAATATCGTTGTTATTGTCTCCTGAAATATATCGCGTTTGAAACTCTCTACCAATACCTTCATATTCAATACTTCCTGTTATTACTTTACCCGTGTCTTTAATTTTTCTTTTAAGATGAATTATCCCTTTCTTATAGGTGTTATTTTCATCTCTATAAAACATTAAACGACTTCCATTAATTTTAAATAATTTTTCGAATAAGTTTACTTTTTTAGGACCAAAATTCTCAAGTTCTTTAAGAGTAGGACGAGTCCACCCATTTTTATTGTTAGTGTTATTTAAGCCTTTAAAATAAAAAAATCCTACACCTGCGTAATATGCAATATCCAAATTTCCTCTTATATTTCTGACTGGATGATAATTAAATAATTCATTTTGCTTCAAAAAATTATATAAGTTTCCAATCCTACCAGCTTTATAATTTCCGTGATCTGAAGTAATCGCAATAGCAGTCTCATCTAAATAACCCAATCTCTCTAACTTATCAATTATTACTCCTATAACTTTATCTATATGGAGCAAATTTAATTTATAAAGATATGAGTCAAAACCATACATATGCATTAATAAATCAGAGGACATAAACCAAATTGAAGAAACTATTGGTGGTTCTATATTATCAAAAAATTTCTTCGGTTTTTCAAAAAGTTTTATCAATTTTTGGGCAATAACAGAATTGGATCTAATCAATCTCCTTTTAACGCTAGGAAAATATTTTAAAATAAGATAAAACATTACTAGTTTTGTCTTTCTCTCGGGAAATATATAATTTGCGCCTCTATTAATAAATTGCGCTATACTTGCTCTATTCCCATCTCCCACCATTTCAAGAAGAGTTCTACAATTATTTCCCATCTCTTCGTTTATTTTATAAATTTGTAAGTTTTTAGAAGCATATTCTCTTAATATAGGAGGAGCTAAATCACGTTTCATCCAATTTAAGAGGGGAATCCCATGAGATGGTTCTTTCCTAAAATCTCCTGTATAAGTTCCCGTGATTAAGGATACTTGGGTTGGATATGTAATTGGAGGGAAATCGGTAATACAATTTTCTGAATGAATGCCATTAACCATCAATTTTTTTAGATTCGGAAGCAATCCTTTCTTTATATAATCAAAGAAATGTTCCGATCTTACGTCATCAATGATACAAAGAATGATCCTGTTAATTTTATTTATTAAACTTCACCATCTAATATTCGCTTATAAATTTGCAAATTCTTCGAACCTAATAAATAATATTGAGAGTGCTAATTAAAATGGTATATTAAATATATAGAAAATTCGAGAATCCTAAAATTCAAAATTCGACAAGATTCAAATATTTAATGTAGTTTGAAATATTATTGGAATTATAAGGTATTCAAAGTGAAAAATATTGAATAGAAAGGAGATTTTTGAAATAATTAAAAGATTTTCTTCAGTAAGAGCTCCTTCTGGATTAGAAAGAGCTCGTGGAGAGGTTTTTAAGGCTCAATTAGAATCAATTCTCGACAATAAAGGTATCCAAATTAACCTTGATTTATTGAGTAATTGTTTTGTTAAATTTGATGGAAAAGAAAGTAAAAAGGCTATTGCTATTCTAGCTCATATGGATGAAATTGGAGGAACAATCAGAAAAATAAAAAAGAATGGCACTTTAGAGTTTTCTATGCGAGGAGGATACGAAGGGAGGTGGCTTATTTCTAAAAAAGTATCAATTCTAAATAAAGAAGGAAAATGGGTAAATGGTGTTATTGGAGGTAGAGCTCCTCATGCTACTCCACAGAAATTAAGAAACGAAGAAAAAGATGAACCTCTTGATATGGAGATATTTATTGGTGCAAAAGATAAAGAAGAAGCAATTAAAAAATATAAAATTCATATTGGTGCACCTTTTGTGTTTTCTGGAGAATTCGAATTATTAAATGAGGAATTTAATGATAATGTTATTTCTGGGTATTCAATGGATGACTTAGTAGCACTAACTGGATTAGTATTATTAACACAAAAAATATCAGAGAATCTTTTAGATGATTCAGGAACGTTCATAAAACCTTTCGATCTTTATATCGTTGGAACTGCACGTGAGGAGATTGGAACAGAAGGTTCTTTATTCTTTGCTAGAAATAATCCAATAGATGAAATAATAGCATTAGATATAGGACTTGTTGAAAATTTTCCTGGAACTGTAAGTTCAGATATAAAATTGAATGATGGACCTGTAATTATATGGCAAGAAGCAGGTGGAACAGGTGTTTTCGATTATCAGATATGTAAAACTCTAGTTGAGGTTGCCGAACGAAATGGTATAAAATACCAGAATGGTGTTCTAGAATTCTATGGTTCTGATGCAGGAAAAGCGCAAAAATGGTTGGGAATCCCATCAGCCTTAGTCGGAATTCCAACTATGTTTGCTCATAATGTTCCTGAAATAAGTACTCTGGATGGGATAGAACAAGCAACAGAATTAATTTTTCAATACCTAATAAGTCAAAAGTAAAAAAAATTCTCTAATATTATCAATAATGGAGCCCCCGGGGGGATTTGAACCCCCGACCTTCCGATTACAAGTCGAATGCTATACCGCTAAGCTACGGAGGCGATAAAATATAGAAAGAAAATTCTATTATAATAGAAATTATTTTAAATTTTTAATTTTTTGTTTTAAAAGCTTTAAAAAATCAACACAAATAGTTAAAAGTTTATCTATCTTTTTGTTATTCAATTATTAATTAAAAGTTCACTGAGCTTATTTAGGAATAACTTATAACGAGAAGGGTAAAAAAAGTGTCTCCATTTACGAAAGAGGATGTAACTTCTCTAGCCTTTAAAATTTATAAGCAAAATAAAAATTTAGAAAAGTCTATTTGGGAATTGGCAGAACTATGTGTTATAATCAATAAAAACATTAAAAATGGTTATGATATTAAACCATTAGAAACTGATAATCTTGTACTTTTAATAAGAGAAAATGTAGATGGACAATTAATTAAACCGACTGAAGATGAAATTAGAGAGGTTGCGGAAATAATTTATTATGAAAATCCAAGTCGCAGCCAGTTAGATTGGTATATCGCTGAAAAACAGCTTCTTTTAGAGGAATTAAAGAAATTAATTAATAATAACAGGTAAAAGCATTTTTTTATTTTAGGAATTTTAGTAATTTCTTCTAAAGTTAATAGTTAGGTTAATAAAAAAACTCATTTTTAAACATATTTTTTTCAAAATTGAAATACGAATTTCTTAAAAAGACCTAAAACCTTATAGCATAAGTGAAATATTGTTGAAATACTGTTAATGATGTCGGAAAAAATAATCCATGATGTATGTATCATTGGTGCTGGACCAGCAGGATCTACCTGTGCTTATTATTTAACCCAAAATGGGATAAAATCATTAATACTTGAAAAGAAGGAATTTCCTAGAGATAAAATTTGTGGTGATGCATTCCCTCAAAGAGCTCAAATTCATCTTGAGAAGATGGGAATTTTACAAAAATTAATTGAAGAAAAGAAAGGGCGATGGACAGCTCAAGGAGGAATAGTTAGTCCTAGAGGAATAGTGTATACAGGAGATTCTTATGCTCAAACGAAATCGCATTTAGTAATATCAGTCAAAAGAAAAATTATTGATGATTTACTAATTAAAACAGCTATTGCAGCAGGAGCGATTTTGGTAGAGAATTATTCAGTAAAGCAAGTAGCTTTTGATAAAAATAAGGAATATTGGATTATTCATCCTAAAAAAGAAGAAAAAGACCCTTATCATGCAAAAATCCTAATTCTAGCTGACGGTGCTTCTTCTCATATTGCTCAGTCATTGGGAATTGTAAAAGGACCACCAGAAACAGTATGCAGCCGTTCTTATGTGAAGGCAGGGACATATAAGTTTAATCAAGATGGAATAGTTGTTATGCCAATGAATTTAGTTCCTGGTTATTGTGCACTTATGAGAGAGGCAGATGATGATCTTGTATTTTGCTGCTATATCATTCCTTTTGGAGATACTCGTACAGAAAATTTGTATAATATTCATCATGATTTAATTGAAAATAATTCGTTCATAAGTGATGCTTTAGGTCCTAATGCTGAGCTTGAAGAGATGAAAGCAGCACCCATTCGTTTTGGAGGAATATCACAAAGTTTTGATAATCACTTACTGATTCTAGGGGATGCAGCAGGGATGATAGATCCTCTAACTGGAGAGGGATTACAATATGCAATGGATGCTGCTGAAATCGCAGCTGATATAATTGTTGAGGCATTTCAACAGAATAACTTTACAAAAAATTTTTTTAAACGATATCAAAAAAGATGGATGAAAAGTTTTGGAAAAGACTTTAAATGGTCTATTCGCATGGCTCGTTTCTGTGCAAAACATCCAATCTTTTTTGATGCTTTTGCATCCCTCAGTCAGAAAAAAGGAGATAAATTCATGGTTGAATGGGGCAAAATTATGACGGGCTCGAAGAGAAAAATTAATTTTTTCCTTCCAAAGCTTGCATTTCCATTACTTTTTGAAACTTTAAGATTAAAACGCAAGTTCAAAAAGCAGAAAATAAAATAATTAAAATTAATAATCCCTATTCTACCAATTTTTCTTTAATCTGTTCCACCAGTTTTTCAGCTTCTTTCGAGTCACAGACAAATTCAATTTCATTTGGTGATTTTATTCCAATTCCCAGTTCCACTGCTCTTTTAATTTGGTCTTGATCGAAAATAGAGCCTCTAGAGACTTCAGGAGTTGTTCCTAGAATTCGTAAAATGGCAACACCAACAGCATCAATAGCGATTTTGTCCGTACCTGCTATAAAAACATTTGCCTCTTTTCGCGTACCTTCCATTGGTCCACCATCAACAAAAGCTACAAGACCATCCATAATAATTAAATCGGGTTTATATACGGTATTAATTTCTGCAATCATTTTTCTTTGATGTTTTGAAGAGTGTAACTCACTCATATTTTTTTTATTTACCAATCCTACAGCATTTTTCAGCGATAAAGTGAAATGTCCACCATACCTATGAGTTTTTAAGCAACAAGTCTCAATAATACATTCTGCATCTTCATATATTTTCGCAAATAAAAATCCATCTTTCCAATGACATCCTTCAGGATCTTTAAGGATATATTCTTCTTTTGGTATATCAGTTAAATCAATAATCTTAAAACCTAATTCTTTTGCTAATTCATATAATCCTTTTATTCTAAAAGTTTCAGCGGTGTTAGCTGGTCCACTTCGTTCAGCTACCGTTATGGATTTTGATCCCATCTCTTTTAACTTTATAATGAATTGTTTTACCGTTTCCATTGAGCTTGAAGCAGGAAATGGATCTGCAGTATTGAAATTTGGCTTGAAAGCCACATTTTTATTTTTTACTGGATTAATACCCAATAATTCCAAAGACTTATTTACACCATAAACATGATCTTTTGTTGAGATAACTGCTACTTTTGTCATATTATACACCTTTAATTAGTTAATAAATTGTATAGATAAGATTAAAATTTGCTTCTTTAGAATTATAACATTGCTAAACACTGTTTTATCATCTATTATAAGTATTTCAGATTACAAATAGCATAAAAATTATTAAAAAAGGACTAGTCGGTATTAAAATAAATATTATACTAATTAATCATAATAGAAATTAAAATAATTTTTTATTGGTTTTTATGCCACCTCCAAAAAAGAAAAAGCTTGATGATAAAGAGCAAACCTCACTCTTTTCCTTTGTGGATAAAAAACAAAAGAAAGAAGTAGATAAACCTCAAACAACCAAAAAACCAAAAATTGAAAAGCCCAAAGGAGAAAAAGTGATAAAAGAGGTTCGAAAAGAAGTAGAGGAAATAAAGAAAGTTATACCCTCAAAATTATACTTTAAAGGAAATGATGAACCATTTGGGTTAAAAACGGGAAATATAAAATTAGATAAGGTTTTACGGGAGAGTGCGTCTTCAAAGTATATTCGCTATCTTATTAAGAAAGGTGAAGTCAATGAGGATATAGAAAGAGGGCTATTACTTGACGTAGATTACGATGGCGGACAAAATAAAGCATATTGTAAGTTTTATGATTTAGATTCTGATGATATTAAGATTTGGATAGATACAACTGATCATGAACCATACTGTCTAAGTAAAGAACCCATTTCAGAATTAGAAAGACTAAATTACACTGAAAGCACTGGAACAAAGAAAAAACTAATTGATTATGAAGGATTTAAACGTTTTGAAGAACTAAAACGCTTTGATTTATTGAGTGATAAAGAAATTGACATGACTAAGATTTATGGTAAAACTCCTACTAATATTGGAGGTTCTGGAATAAATATACGTAATATTTTAGGCAATAATGAAAAAAAAGCGTGGGAAGCAGATATTAGATACCACTTAAATTATATTTTTGATAGACAATTAATACCAGGACTAATTTATAAAGTTGAAAATGGAAAACTTACAAAATTGAATTTTGAGAAAATTGATGATAGTTCTAAAAAAATGGCCAATGAACTTCGAACATTATTTAAGGATGAGGCTCCAGAAATTCAAGAATTTACTGAAACGTTTTTAGATATTTTTATAACCCCAATTCCAGAAGTCAAACGTATAGCTATGGATATTGAAGTTATGGTGGGTGAAAGAGATTATAAAATCCCAGATCCACGTTTAGCAAAGCAAGAAGTTATTAGTATATCATTTGTAGCCACAGATGGATTAAAGTTAGTCTATATGCTTGAAAGAGAAGGATATTCTTTTGATAAGTTGCATGAGGATTTTCCTTCTGAAGCAAAAATTATTTTCTTCAAATCAGAAAAAGAATTGTTAACTGAAACTTTTCGCCTTATTTGGCAGTATCCAGTTCTTCTTACATTTAATGGTGATAATTTTGATTTAAATTATTTATTTCATAGAGCAGAAATATTAAAAATTGAGAAAGATTTGAATCCTATTCATGTAAAACGAGGTTTTGGGATATTATCCCAAGCTGAATGTGATTTACGTAGAGGTATACATATTGACTTATTTAATTTGTTTTTCAATAGAAGTATTTCTGGTTACGCGTTTGGAGGTGCTTATGAGAGTGCTTCACTTAATGCTATCAGCGCTGCTTTATTAGGAGAAGAGAAATATCAACATGACGAGATCATTCATGAGATGGAATACGATATTCTTTCATGGTATAATCTTAAGGATTCAATCCTTACATTAGATTTGACGAAATTCAATAACTCTTTAGTTTGGAATTTAATAATACTTCTTTGCAGAATAACAAAAATGCCTATTCATGATATGGTTCGTAGGCAAATTTCGACTTGGATTCAAAATATTTTTTATTTTGAACATAGGAGAAAACATGCACTTATTCCTCGTCGATCAGAAATAAAGGAGGTAAAACCGGGAGGAATACTTTCATCTAAATTTGATGATGATAAATTTTTAGGAGCTTATGTAGTAGATCCAGTACCAGGAATACACTATGACGTAGTAGTTATGGATTTCGCAAGCTTATATCCGTCTATTATAAAGGAATATAATCTATCGTATGAGACTGTTCTATGTCCTCATAAAGATGATGAAGATAATCTTGTTAAAGGAACACCATACCACATATGTACTCATAAAATGGGAATTTTTGCATATGTTGTCGGATTTTTCAGAGATATAAGAGTTAAATATTTTAAGCCTAAATCAAGTGATAAAACTTTAACCGAAAAACAACGCAATTATTATTTAACAATACAACAAGCTCTCAAAGTGTTTATAAATGGTTCTTATGGTGTTTTTGGCTCTCAAAATTTTCCTTTGTTTTGTTTACCTGTAGCAGAAAGCACAACAGGAATTGGACAGTACTCCATTAAGCAAACAATAAATAAAGCTGAACAGTTAGGAGTAGAAGTATTATATGGGGATACAGATTCCGTGTTTCTTAAAAACCCAACAAAAGAACAAATGAAAGAAATATCTGAATGGAGTAAGAAAGAACTTGATCTTGATTTGGAAGAAGAAAAAACTTATCAATTTTTAGCATTATCTGAAAGAAAAAAGAATTATGTTGGTATTTATAAAGATACTAAATATACTGATATAAAAGGCTTAGTAGCAAAAAAGAAAAATACTCCAGAATTTATCAAAACAGTGTTCAGTGAATTAATTGAAATTCTGAAAAATATTACTAATAATACTGAATTTTTGAAAGCAAAAGATAAAATCATAGAAATTGTTAGAAATAATCTGAGAAAAATAGGAAAGATGGATGCTTTTACGTTAGAAGACTATGCAATTAATATTGGATTACAGAAAGATCTAAAAAGTTATACCAAAGTGATTCCCCAACATGTGAGAGCTGCATTAGAATTACGAGATGTAACAGGAAAAGAATTTCAAAAAGGTGAAACGATAAGTTTCATTAAAAGTAAGGGAAATATCGGAGCGAAAGCGCTTGAACTAGCTAAACTCCAAGATATAGATACTAAAAAATATAAAGAACTATTAATCTCCGCATTAGAACAGGTGTTAGATGCACTTGGTATCACATATGAAGAAATTAAGGGAATAAAAAAGATGGACGCATTTTTTTGAGATTTTTATTGAAAAACCTTTTTTAATATGTGAAAAATAAAAGAACATCGAAAAATCGATAAAAAAAATTAGTAAACTTCCTTTTTTTATCTTTTTAGAAGCAAGATTACTAGTTGTCTCAATTTCAATACCATTTATTTTAGTTAATGCAAATCAAACTGCTAGCTGTTTACATCATTTAGAAGAAGATAATGGAATTCTTTGGATTGTGGGTAGAACTTTCGGCTTCACTACTTTTATATGGTTCCTAATAAGTAACTTATTCGGTATTAATACAAAAAAGCTAGCCAAAGTTTTCAAATCATACAAAAGTGCTAGAGATTTAAATTGTTTGAATGCTGCTATAACTATTACAATATTCCTAATCCATATAGGCACCCTTCTTGGTTCTAAACCCTGGGGAGATTTAATATTTTCAGGAGAATATAACCATATTCCATACCCATTGTTTTTGACTAAATTATTAACAGGAGTTCTTTTTGGAGTAATAATGGTTTTAGTATCAGTAAGTGCCTTTTATTTTAGAGATATGAGAAAAATGAAAAAATTTGGGTATAGGAACTCTATAAAAATACATTATATTATGCTCTCGTTATCCGTAATTTTGGGTGTGCATATTTTTCTGATAAATACTGAATTATTAATAATATTCTGGGGTTGATATCATGAAAAAGCTTCTAATTATTATATTAATCGTTTTTTTTACTGTTTCAATACTAACTATTATGTTTACTTTCCAAGCAGGTAGCACATTCATCAATTTCACTGGGGATGATGGTGATAATGGAGATGATAATATTCGTCCAACTAATCCAAGTATAATTCATGATAATTGCGTCGACATGAATGAAGATTTACAAATTTATTCCGAAAAATAAAACAACTAAGTTAACAGATATAAAATATCAAACTCAAATGCTTCTACTTTTCGAGAAGAAAAAATAAGTATAGGAGATAAGTTAAAATCTACGCAATTTGTGCTCCACAGGTATCGCAATATTTGCCTCTTCCCTTTATTGGCGTTTTGCAATTTGAACAAAATTTACGTTCAATATTTTGATTATTTAATTGTTCCACAACCTGTAATGTTGGAAATTCTTTATTAGATAAATCAATATAAATTGTACTCCAAATTCTTTGGAGGGGTAGTTTATTTCCATGAGTAGGACAAACGCATTTTACCAACATCCAAGGGCCTGAGGGTTTTGCACTTTCTACTGTAGTCTCTTTTCCACAATTAGGACATTGAAAAATCCCATCACGAAAATGCGGAATAAAAAGATTTTTTTTCATTAAGGGAACTTTAAAGTTTCTATCTCCGTGTCGTGGGCATTTTTGTCTTATTAAAATTTTTTTTCCAACAGCTTTTAGAAATAAAATTGTACCTTTGTTTCCACATTTAGGACAACTGAAAAGTTTATTATCTTCAGATTGAGCCATAGTATTTACTCGTTACTTAATTAAATAGATATAAAAAAATAATTCCTTAAATTTTTATTGGATTCAAAAGAAAATATTTAAAAATTTAAGTAAAATGAAAGTAATCTTATAAAAAATAGTATAAAATTCCCATAAATAAAGCACATAGTAATGGATTTAAAATGTTATCATCCACCTTAAGATTAAGTAAATCAATAACCAGAAAAATAATTGCTCCAACAAGCGATATAATTAACACTTCTGGAATATTTAGAGTAAGTTGCTCAAAGAGCCATAGAACCATAAAACTAATTCCAAAAGACACAAAGAAACCTGATATGTATCCAACTAGAGTTTTATTCGAAGATTTGGGAATATGAATTCTGCCAAATTTTAGTCCAAATATCGATGCTGCTCCATCTCCTAGTGTTGCGATTAGTGCTACAGCAGTGAATACTCCAAAAGGCAGGAAAAGCGTAGGTACAAGAGATAAAACCAATGCAACTGGCCTTGTAAACTCGTAGATCTCATTTTTTTTTAAGGTTTTACCTAAAATATTAGAAATACATGTAGGAAGTAAATGGTAAATCCTTTTCTTATTAAAAATATGAGACAGGCGAACATAATCTAGAGCTGCAAATATAATAACACCAGTGTAGCCAACTGTAAGGATCAAAAATATTCCATATTCTGTCCCCGAAATCCCCCAAAATACGTTCGCATCCCACATTGCATCCCAAATATGGACCGCAAAGAGCCATAAAAAAATTATAATCACTGCAGGTAATAAATGAAATGCTTTTCTATGAATATCAGTCCTTAAAGCAAGTCTTCTATCATTAAGATTCTTTATATCCATTAAAGTAAAACGTTCTATGAAATTTTCTATAGTTCTTTTATTTCTAAGATTTGTAGTTTTTTTTAATACAAATTGATATTGATAATACAAAATAAACAAAACTAACAGAGGTGCGTATATACATATAATTTGGAGTGCCAATCCTTCAAACCATCTTACCTGATTCGTATCTCTTATAAAAAAGAGTGGATAAACGACACCGGCTATAATCCATAAAATAAATATTAAGAAAGAATTTGTAAAGTTATGTGCTAGATACTTATTTTTAAGTTTTAGAGCATAATATAGGTGAGCAAACCCATTACATATGTAAAAGATGGTCACGGGTACAGTGAGATAGTTATAAACCATAATATAACTAAACTAAATTAGGATTTAAAAAATAAGTTTTGAAAATTAAAAAGAAGCACTAAGTAAAAAATATGAAAAATAAATAAAATTA
>JBHLNW010000038.1:0-28006 GCA_048941185.1 Promethearchaeota archaeon | reverse complement strand
TATAATTTCTTTAAAGAGAAAAACCATTTTACTAAATCAATATCTTCAAAAAAAGGTATCTTCTTAGCTGGATTCTGCCAAGGTCCAATGGATATACCAGAAACTGTAGCTGATGCAAGTGGAGTAGCTTCACAAGTAGCAGCTTTACTTAGTTCAGTAAAATATACCCAAATAAAGGAGAAAATATTTGAGATACCCGAAAAAACAGTCAATTTAACAGAAGAACCCAGAATTGGTGTATTAATCTGTCATTGTGGTATTAACATTGGTAAATATATTGATATTCCTGAAGTAGCAAAACATATAAAATCATTACCGAATGTTGTTTTTTGCGAAGATAATTTATATTCATGTTCTAGTGATTCTCAAACAAGAATTAAAGAAGTAATTGGTGAATACAAACTAAATAGATTTGTTGTGGCATCTTGTACTCCGAGAACACATGAATCCTTATTCCAAGAAACCTGTCAAGAAGCTGGATTAAATAAATACCTCTTTGAGATGGCAAATATACGTGATCAGTGTTCTTGGGTCCATATGACAGAAAAGGAACTTGCCACTGAAAAAGCTATTGATTTAATTGAAATGGCTATTGCAAAGTCTAGATTATTAAGAACTCAAAAAGAGCCAAAATTATCTGTCATACCCAAAGCGTTAATCATTGGTGGTGGTATATCGGGAATGACTGCCGCTTTGAATATTGCTAACCAAGGATACACAGTTTATCTCATAGAAAAAGAGAAAATACTTGGGGGAATTTTGAACGATTTATATCTATTATATCCAACTCAAGAAGATGCTTCCAAATTCTTAAAAGAAATACAAGATGACACCAAGAAAAACACGAATATACAAGTTTATTTACAATCTAAAGTAAAAGATGTAAAAGGATATATTGGTAATTATGATGTCACTGTTATTGACTCCAAAAATAAAGTTAGTGAATTGAAAGTTGGTGTAATCATTGTCGCTACCGGAGGCCAAGAGTTAAAGCCTAATGGATTTAATCAATATAACAATAAAAATAGCAATGTAATTACAGAAATGGAATTAGAAAAGCGATTAAATAAAAGTGATCACTCTTGGCTTGATACTATTAAACGTGTTACAACTATTTTATGCGTAAATGCGCGGGAAAAAGAAGAAATTACATATTGCTCGAATATTTGTTGTGCAACTGCTATAAAAAATTTGAATATCTTGAAAGAATTAAAACCAGATCTCGAAATGATAGTTCTTTATAGAGATTTTCAAATGGCTAAAAAAGAATTTGAAGAATACCTATTTGATCGAAGAAGAGATGCTATACTTCTAAGATATGATTTAACTAAACCACCAGAAATTAAGAAAATAAATAATAAGCCTGAAAAATATGGAATAGAAGTATTTGATACGAATTTACAAGATATTATCACATTTGAAACAGATCTAATTGTTTTATCCCCTCCTATGATCCCTGCAGATAATTCGCATACTTTAGCAAAAATGCTAAAAGTACCCCTAGATAGGCATGGATTCTTCATGGAAGCACATGCTAAACTAAGGCCAGTAGATTTTGCTACAGATGGAGTCTTTTTATGTGGCTGTGCTCATTGGCCGAAACATATTCAAGAATCGATCACACAAGCAAACGGTGCTGCAGGGAGAGCAAGCAGATTTTTAAGCTCAAAGGATATTATTGCTTCTGGTTTAGTGGCAGAAATAAATAATGAATTATGTGTAGGATGTAAAGTATGTATAAAACTTTGCCCTTATAATGCTATATCAAAGAACGAAGAAGAAAAAGTGGTTATAAATAAATTACTTTGTAAAGGATGTGGTGTGTGTGGTGCAAGTTGTCCTGAAAATGCTATAACAGTATTTCATTTTACAAATGAGCAAATTCTATCAGAAATTATTGCTTATGGAGGGGACTAAAAACTTGACATTCAAACCCAAAATTTTAGGATTTTTATGTAATTGGTGTTCTTATGCGGGAGCTGATCTTGCCGGGGTAAGTAGAATACAATATTCTCCTTACATTAGAATTATTAGGGTTATGTGTAGCGGCAGAGTCGATCCCCTTTTTATAGCTGAAGCGTTCTCAAAAGGCATTGATGGGGTCCTTGTATTAGGATGTCACCCAGGAGACTGTCATTATATTAGTGGTAATTATGAAGCGGAAATGAAAATGAATATGCTTAGTAAGTTATTAGATTATATTGGATTTTCTAAGCGCTTTCGTTTAGATTGGGTTTCTGCTTCAGAAGGAAATAGATTTGCTCAACTTGTAAATGAATTCAATGAACATATCATCAATTTAGGTCCTTCTCCGTTTAATAATAAAAAAGTTAAAAAATCACTATCCGAAGAGTTTGAAGTCATAAAATCTGTGTTAGCTGATTCTAGAATTAGAACATTAGTCGCCAGAGAGAGAATAATTACGACTGAAGGTAATGTATACGATGAAGTAATTCCAAAAGAAGAATTTGATGAAATTGTTGATAATAGTTTACATAATGAATTCATTCGTCATAAGATAATACTAAAAATAAAAAAAAAGAGTAAATCTGTCCCAGAAATATCTAAAGAGATACAAGTTAAACCAAATATTGTTTTAAATCATATTGTAACTTTAAGGCAAAGAGGTTTAGTCGATCTTGATGATATACATGGGGAAATACCAAAATTCATTTCAATTAAGGAGGGAATTTAATGGAAAAAGTCGGTGCTGTCCTAGTTATAGGAGGAGGTATTGCTGGAATTCAGAGCTCTATAGATTTAGCGGATTCGGGGTACAAGGTTTACTTAGCTGAATCCACAACAAGTATAGGAGGCGTAATGTCCCAATTAGATAAGACATTTCCAACTAATGATTGTGCTATATGCATTCTTGCTCCAAAATTAGTGCAAACTGGTCGTCATGAGAATATCGATATTTTAATAAATTCAAAAGTAGAAAAAATCGAAGGAGAACCAGGTAATTTTATTGTTAATTTAACTCAGAAAACACTATATTTGGATCAAAATAAATGTACTGGTTGTGGTCTATGTGCTCAAAAATGTCCAATAGAAGCAATAGATACATTTAATAAAAGACTTTCAAACATAACAGCGATTTCAGTAAAATTCCCTCAAGCAGTTCCTTTAGTTTTTTCAATTAATAAAGATAAATGTATAGGTTGTGGTGTATGCGAAGGCATATGTAAAGCTGAAGCGATAAATTATGAACTTAAAGATAAAGAACTTCAGCTTAATGTAGGAGCAGTGGTACTAGCAATTGGATTTGATGAGTATGATCCGACTCCTTTAACACAATTTGGTTATGATAAATATTTAAATGTCATCACTAGTACTGAATTTGAACGGATCTTGAGTGCTAGTGGACCACATTCCGGTTTAATACTCCGTCCGTCTGATGGAATTATACCTAGAAAAATAGCATTCTTACAATGTATTGGATCAAGAGATAAGAAACAGAATATTGAATATTGTTCTTCTGTTTGTTGTATGTATACTACAAAAGAAGCTGTTATTGCTAAGGAACATATGAATATTGTAGAACCCACCATTTTTACGATGGATATTCGAGCATATGGAAAAGATTTCGATAAATATATTAAGCGAGCAAGAGAGGAGTATGGTGTAAGATACATTAGACGCAGAATATCCACAATAAAAGAGATCCCTGATTCTAATGATTTAATAGTATATTATGAAACAGAAGATGGAAAAATAATTAATGAAATTTTTAACCTTGTCGTTTTATCAGTAGGAATGCAACCTAAAAAAAATGCTAAAGAATTAGCAAAAAAATTAAACATTGAATTAAATGAATATGGATTCTGCAAAACTGATACTTTTACTCCAGTAGAAACTTCGAGATCAGGAATTTACGTTTGTGGAGCTTTTGCTGCTCCCAAAGATATTCCAGAGACAGTTATAGAGGCAAGCGCAGCGGCAGGCAGTGTAAATGTTCTTCTTTCAGAAGTGAGAAATCAATTAATCTCAAGAAAAGAACTTCCAGAAGAATTAGATGTGAGTGATCAACCACCACGGATTGGTGTATTCATCTGTCATTGTGGAATAAATATTGGCGGGGTAATCTATGTTCCTGAAGTAGTGGAATATGTTAAAACTTTACCTAATGTAGCCTATGCTGAGCATAATTTATATACTTGCTCTGCAGATACACAGACTGGAATTAAAGAAAAAATAGAAATAAATAAACTAAATAGAGTTATAGTCGCTTCTTGCACTCCAAGAACTCATGAACCTTTATTTCAAGCAACTATAAGAGAAGTTGGATTAAACAAGTATCTTTTTGAAATGGTTAATATCCGAGATCAATGTTCATGGGTTCATATGCATGAAGCTGAAAACGCTACAGCAAAAGCAAAAGATTTATTGAGAATGTCAGTAGCTAAGGCAAGACAACTAATTCCTCTACAAGAACAAGAAATAAATGTAATAGACAAGGGTTTAATTATAGGAGGGGGGGTATCTGGAATGTCTGCCGCATTAAATCTTGCATCTCAAGGTTTTGAAATTTTTCTGATTGAAAAAGAAGATTCTCTCGGGGGATTTGCAAAAAATATTTATCAAACGCTTGAAAATGATGATGTCCAATTATATCTTCAAAATTTAATTAAAAATGTAGAGAATAATAAACTGATTAAAGTATTTAAAAATGCTCAAATTAATTCAATTTCAGGATACATTGGAAATTTTACTACAAATATTACTTATGGAAAAAATAATAATAGTGTTGATCTTGACCATGGAATAATAATTGTAGGCACTGGTGCAGAAGAATATCATCCCAAAGAATACAATTTTGGGCAAGATCCTAGAATAATTCCTCAAACTGATTTTGAAAATCTGCTTTTTGCAACTCCAAATAAAATAAAAGAATTGAGTTCAATAGTAATGATTCAATGTATAGGTTCTAGAAGCGATGAACATCCCTATTGTAGTAGAATATGTTGTTCTGAAGCTATTAAGAATGCGTTAAAAGCTAAAGAAATCAATTCCAATATTGAAATAATAATCTTATACCGTGATATTAGAACATATGGATTTAAGGAAAAATATTATAATAAAGCAAGAGAAAGTGGGGTTTTATTCATTAGATATGATGAAAAAATACCTCCACTATTAAATATCAAAAATAAACAGTTAGAAATTTTAGTTAATAATCCCGAAGTGGGAGAACTTGAAATAAACTCTGATCTCCTTATACTAAGCACGGGATTAGTAGCCCCTATTAAAGAAAATGAAGCTTTAGCAAAGATGTTAAAAGTTCCTCTTAATGAGGATAAGTTCTTTTTGGAAGCCCATGTAAAATTAAGACCAATTGATTTTGCTACTGATGGTATATTTTTATGTGGTTGTGCTCATTCACCTAAAAATATTAAAGAATCAATTGCTCAGGCAAATGGAGCTGCAGCTCAAGCCGTTAAAATTCTTTGTTCTGAAAAGATTGTGACATCTGGTCTTGTTGCTACTGTAATAGAAGAAAATTGCATTGGCTGTGGAAGTTGTATTGAAGTTTGCCAATTTAATGCTATAGAATTAATAGAAAAAGAAAGAGAATTCGAAGATTTTACTATTAAAATTAAGAAATCTCATGTTAATTCTGCTCTCTGTAAGGGTTGCGGTACTTGCGGTGCTCAATGCCCCAATTCAACCATCGTTATAAAGCATTTTGGTTTTGAACAGATTAACGCCATGATTTCTGCTCTTTTAGTCCAAAATTAAATTAAAATTATGTAAAAAAGGGATTTTTCATAACAAGTCAAACAAAAAAGAAAGGAAAAAGCGTAGAGTTTAATCCAAACATTTTATGCTTTTGTTGTAATTGGTGTAGTTATGCGGGAGCAGATTTAGCTGGAGTAAGCAGATTTCAATATCCTGCCACAATAAGAATAGTACGTGTAATGTGTTCTGGAAGAGTAGATCCAGCCTTTATTTTAGAGGCATTTAAAGACGGAATTGATGGAGTTATTGTAACAGGATGTCATATTGGAGATTGTCATTATCTGAAAGGGAATGAATTTGCAAAAGATCGATTTGAACGATTTCGTGAAATACTAAAGATTTTCAATCTTGATAAAAGATTTAGACTTGAGTGGGTAAGCGCATCAGAAGGTAAACGATTTGCTGAAGTTATAACTGAATTTACTCAACAAATTAAAGAGTTAGGTCCATTACATGATACTTAACAACCGATTTTTCTTTTAATAGAAATGTAAAATAATAGAGAGATTTTAATTTTCAGCTTTCAAAGCTGAAAATTTAGATCATATAAAAAAACCCATGGCACGCGCCTACCGACAGCTTGCAGAAGCAAGTGGAAATGATTTACTCGCTTTAGCTGCTTTAGTTTCTGGTACCCTGAGACATGAATTGAATGAAATTTTCAATTCTCCTACTAAAATGCGAAAAGCTCTCAGAAATATTAAAGTGCCAGTAATGACTGTCGTAAGTTCTAGTGAAATAATTCCTGGAGACAAGACTATAGTAGCCCAATTAGTTCCAGATGCGTGCCACTTTCAAATCCAAGGGAAAGATCATATGACAATGACATCAGACCCTAAATTTCATATGGTCGTGAAAGCTTTCCTAGATTTTGTAAATCGAAAATAATTGATTTTAGGGAAAACAAAAAATGAAAATTGAATATTTGAATTTCCTTTACAGTTGAAATTAGGTCGGAACGGAAAATTCAAAGTCTGGTTTCAAAGTAATTTTTATGAAAAAATAAGATTTAATACTATAAACGTTTGAATGATTAAATATGGAAAATACTATAGAATTAGATTTTAGAAATCTCAAGATCCAACATATTTGCTATATATACCGAGAAGGAGAAAAACATGCAAAGATGATGGAATCGTTATTTAACATGCCTAAATTTGAATTTTCTGAAGATTTAGATCATCCTGCCATATATCGGGGCAGAGAAACGAAATTTTCTTTAAAAATGGGGCTTAGTAGATGCTTTTCTATCTCTATTGAGATTTTTCAATGGCTTAAAGGTGATTCTGTATATAAAGAGTTTTTAGATTCTCAGAAAGAAGGACTACATCATTTTGGAGTGTTTGTTGATGATTTACAAAAATATGTCGATCATTTCCAAAAAGAAGGAATAGATGTAGTGCAATCAGGTATGTTTCCGCCAAGAATGAAGTATGCTTATATGGATACTGAAAAGTCATTTGGAGCAGTCATTGAATTAATTGAATTAATGAAAAGAAATAAAATGAAATAGCAAATTTATTTGTACTACTTAAATTGTTTCATTGTTTAAATTCTCAATGAGTTTAATCAAATCTTTTTTTATAGGTTCAATGGATAAAACTTTTCTCTTCGATGGCAATCTTCTTTCATTTCCTTCTCGAATATTATTTATTATTAAATTAGCATCACTCATTCTTATTTCATCAAAATTTAATATCTTATATTGGACAAAAATTAAGCAAAATTTGTATTTAAATTTTTATGATTTTTTCTTAGTTAATACCCCTATTTCCTTATATAACGCTTTTATTTTAGCTTTTAAACTTTCATTAATTTTTCTAATATCTGAACGATCTTTTTCCGGAATTTTATCAATCACATCCATATATAGTGCCTTAAAAAGTCCTTTTGTGTTTTTTATTTGTAAAACAAAATCAGTACATATTTCCTGAATTCTCTGTTCTAATGGCTTATCTGTTAGTTTATCTAAAATCACACTAACCATGAGCATTTCTTTGCTTCCACGAGCCCATTCTGAAGGAATTTCAAAATAATAATTCAATGTAAATGGTGCAGTACCTGAGTGGTGGACAAAAAAACCCTCTCTAAATACTTGATCCATTATATTTACAATTTGAATCGAAAAAGCTTCTTCAAGATTACTCTCGGGATATGCATAGAATACGAGAGGGCCTTTTTTTTGAGCAAAGTAACTTAATGCTACAGTAGTTTTATTAGCGATTTTAATTTCAGGTATTAAAATAAGAGTATATACTATTTCAGGATCTAAAATCTCATCATCAATATAGGTCTTACTTATTGTAAATTTTGCCCCATTCTTGTGTACTCTTAGAGATTGGCGTCGCAGACCTATACCACCAAATTTTTGCACTTCTGATATTATATTTTTTCTATCTTTTTCAATCATCATTTTCATAATTGAACACCCTTATATTATAAAATAGTACAATATTATATATATTTATTGTTTTCCTTTTAATCAGAATTTTGAACAGTTTGATGAACAGATCTGAAAAATACCATTGACATATGAGCGACAGCTATTAGCAAAATTTGTTTTTCATCACTAAAAAATAACTTTTATATTAGAAATTATCACATTTATATTTAATTTAAAACTAGGATGAATTATTCTCATGAATTCAGACTCTAAAAAGCAACGACTTCTATTTCTTGATAATATAAAAGTCTTATTTTCTATTCTCGTGATTTTCCAGCATGCGCGAGTTACTTATGGTGGGACGGGATGGTGGTACTATATTGAGTCTTCTCCAATTGATCTTTTCAGTATAGTATTCTTTATACTTTTAAGTTCAATTGGAGGCTTTTTTCAAGCCTCACTTATGGGTTTATTCTTTTTGATGGGTGGTTATTTTACTCCTAAAAGTTATGATCGAAAAGGAGTAGGTGCCTTTTGGAAAGAACGGATTCTCCGTCTGGGTATTCCTGTTGTGTTGTATGTAGCGATAATTAACCCTGTTATGATCTATTCATTAAATGCTTTAGGACTCTATCCATGGCCATTACCAGGTTCAATACTGGGTTTTCTAACATTTTGGGGTCCTATGTGGTTTCTGGTTGTTTTATTACTTTTTACTGCAGGTTATACTCTTTGGCGTCAGTTAACAAAAGTTGAATCAATACAACGACGTATCCCAAAAGAATTTCCCATCCCAAAATATGTGTATTTATTTCTAATAGCTCTTGGTTTAGGATTTAGTACTTTTTTGGTACGTATATTCTTTTCTATTGATGAAAATCTGCTGGGATTACCAGTCGCTTTTATAATTCAATATATTATGATGTTTAGCCTTGGCGTTATCATTGTTCGATATGATTGGATCAAAAAGATGACTAAAAGGCATATCAAAGTCTGGGTCATTATAATATCAGCAGCATTTGTCTTATTTTTTGTGTATGCCATTCCTGTTTTAGGATTCGAGACAGATTATAGTATTTTAATGGGAGGCTTCAATTTGCATGCTCTATTATTTGCTTTGGTAGAGAATATCATTTGTATGGGAATAATTTTCGTGTTACTTAAGATATTTTATGCAAAATTCAATAAACAAGGAAAAATACTACAGAATCTGTCCTCTAGCGCATTTTATATATACCTTATTCATCCACCCGTCCTTGTCCTTGTATCTCTAGCATTTGCATCCATATCTCTTATTCCTGTTATAAAACTAGCCATAGTATTTCCTTTAGCAGTCATCATTTGCTATCTATTGAGCCATTTTGTCCTTGAAAAAATACACTTGAATAAACCCAAAAGAGTTTCTTAGAATAGTTGGAACACCAATAATATTCCAAAAATATTTTTTTATCATTTTTCCTACAATTGAATTACTTCAAATTTCTATTTTTTGCATTATTTTAATAATTCTTGATCGATTATACTTGTCCAAAGGAAAAACATGCCAGAAATGGATCATAATCCCATTTATTTTTATCATCAATTAACATTATGTAGAAAATGGGTAACCGAAAAATATAATCTTATTCATACCATCCATCTCAAAAGGAAAAACTATCAATCTGGATCTCATTCCCATTTTTTCCTAATAAAAACGAACAAAAAATCCAGAATAGCTAATAAAAGATAGAAATTATGATTGATCATGAAAGGATAAACGTGATAAATGTTTGGGAATGATCATCTTCAAAGCAAGAAGTGTAGGATCCTGATCATTTATCATAAAAATATTTATATAATTACATTTCCTTATTTTTAATTCAACGGAAAGAAAGATAGCAAAACAAAATTTTATCAAAAAAAATATTAAGTGATAAATGATGGAAGGATCTGTGTTAGTAATCGGAGGCGGGATAGCAGGAATACAAACTTCCTTAGATTTAACTGAATTAGGTTTTAAAGTCTATTTAGTAGAAAGATCCCCCTCAATTGGAGGAAGAATGGCTCAGCTTGATAAGACTTTTCCTACGAATGATTGTAGTTTGTGTATCCTTGCGCCTAAAATGGTGGAAGTATTCAGAAATCCGAATATTGAATTAATGACATATCATGAGGTTCAGAAGGTTTCTGGAAAACCGGGAAATTTTACTGTTTCTGTGCTTAAGAAGCCACGTTATGTTGATGAGACTAAATGTAAAGGATGTGGTGATTGCGCTGCTAAATGCCCTAAAATAGAAGTACCTAATTATTTTGACATGAATTTAGGTAATAGAAAGTCAATATATATTCCATTTCCTCAAGCAGTGCCTCCTGTATATTTAATCGATCCTAACTTATGTTTAAAACTTACTAAAGGAGTTTGTGGAGTATGTGAGAAAGTCTGTAAGGCAGAAGCGATAAATTACGAACAAAAACCTCAAGAAATCGAATTAAATGTTGGCGCTATTGTAGTGGCTACCGGATTTGATATGCTTGGAGAAGAACTAACATCTCGATGGGGTTATAGTTATGAAAATGTTGTAAATGCATTAGAATATGAAAGAATGTTATCCGCATCTGGTCCTTATGGAGGTCATATTCTTAGACCAAGCGATAAGCAAGAACCGGAAAAAATTGCATTTATTCAATGTGCTGGCTCAAGAGATTTACACGAGGGAATTCCATATTGTTCGAGTGTATGCTGTATGTATACAGCAAAAGAAGCAATAATAACAAAAGAACATTCTGAACACTCGAGTTGCTTTATTTTTAGACACGATATTAGAGCATTTGGAAAGAATTTTTATGAATTTACTCAAAGAGCACAGGAGGAATATGGAGTAAAATATTTTCAGACTAAAATTAGTAAAGTCATAGAAGCCCCTGACAAAAATGATTTAATTGTCCATTATGAAGATCTACAAACTGGAGAATTTAAAGATTTTAAAGCAAATTTAGTAGTATTAGCTACACCCTTAGTTCCTTCAAATGGAACAAGAAAATTAGCTAGGATTTTAGATATTGAATTGGATGAATATGATTTTTTCAAAGAAAAAAATTATTTTGATAAATCTTTATCTTCGAGAGAAGGCATATTTTTAACTGGATTTTGTCAAGGTCCAATGGACATCCCAGAAACTGTTGCTGGTGCTAGTGGAGTAGCATCTCAAGTAGCAACATTACTAAATTCCGTTAAATTCACTGAAGTTAAAGACAAAATATTTGAAATTCCTGAAAAAGAAGTAAAGATAACAGATAAACCTAGAATTGGCGTGCTTATCTGTCATTGCGGAATTAACATAGGAAAATATATTGATATTCCTAAGGTAATTGAACATATAAGAACTTTGCCTAATGTGGTTTTTTGTGAGGATAATTTATATTCTTGTAGTTCTGATTCACAGCAACGAATTAAAGAAGTGATTGACGAGTATAAATTAAATAGATTTATTGTAGCATCATGTACACCGCGAACTCATGAATCATTGTTCCAAGAGACCTGTCAAGAAGCAGGATTAAACAAGTATCTTTTTGAAATGGTCAATATACGTGATCAATGCTCCTGGGTCCATATGACAGAGAAGAAACTTGCTACCGAAAAAGCTAAAGATCTAATAAGAATGGGGGTGGCTAAATCAAGGTTATTGAAATCACAATCAGAAGAAAAACTGCAAATAACTCAAACTGCATTAATAATCGGTGGTGGTGTATCTGGAATGACTGCTGCATTAAATATCGCTAATCAAGGATTTAAGGTTTATTTATTAGAAAAGGAGAAATTTTTAGGTGGGAATTTAAACAACTTAAATGTATTATATCCAACACAGGAAGATGCCTCAATATTATTAAATGAAATTATTGAGAAGGTAATGAAAAATAAAAACATACAACTTTTCTTAAACTCTAAATTAAAAGATATTAACGGTTATATTGGCAATTATAATGTTTCTATAATTGATTCAGAAAATAATACCAATGATTTAAAAATTGGGACTATTATTGTTGCTACAGGAGGACAAGAATTAAAACCAAGTGCTGTTTTTCAATATAATTATAAGAATCATCATGTAATCACTCAATTAGAACTAGAACAAAAACTAAAAGTCGAGGATATGTCTTGGCTTGATCAAGTTAAGCGGGTAACTGTTATATTATGTGTAAATGCTAGACAAAAAGAAGGAATTACATACTGTTCTAATATATGTTGTGGGAGTGCCATTAAGAATATCAATATTCTTAAAGAATTGAAAAATGACCTTGAGTTGGTAGTCCTTTATAGAGATCTTCAAATGAGTAAAAAAGAATTCGAAAGATATTATCGGGATCGAAGAAAAGATGCTATTTTTTTGAGATATAATTTAGAAGAACCCCCACTAATTAAGGAAAAAAAAAGTAAATCTGAAAAGTGTGAAATAAAAGTATTTGATACTAATTTACAAGATTATATTGAATTTGAGACAGATTTAATAATATTAGCAACTCCTATGATTCCTGCCGACAATTTGGAAGAACTTGCTAAAATGCTTAAGGTTCCCTTAGATAAAAATGGCTTTTTCCTGGAAGCTCATGTTAAATTAAGACCATTAGATTTTGCTACAGATGGAATTTTCTTATGTGGATGTGCTCAGTGGCCGAAAAATATACAAGATTCCATTTCACAAGCGAATGGAGCAGCTGGAAGAGCCAGTAGATTTTTAAGCGCAAAAGAAATCACCACCTCTGGATTGGTAGCTGAAGTGGATCCAGAGTTATGTATTGGATGCGGAACATGTGAAGAAGCATGTGCCTATAACGCAGTAGAACTTACAGATACCAGCAAAGAATTTGAAGAAGTTAGTATAATAATTAAAAAATCTTCGATTAACCCGAATTTATGTAAGGGTTGTGGCACTTGTGCGGCAAATTGTCCAGTTGGGGCAATTTCTGTAAAGCATTATGATTTTGAACAAATCATAGCTTTAATAAAAGCTTTGATAATATAAAACTTTGAAAAAAGAAACATAGAAGAAAAACCCGAACTTCTCTCTTTATTATTTGTTATTTGACAGTAGAGTTATGAAAACTAATCAGAAAAAATAAATTCTTTCTATTTTTTTTCTAATCATTATCAATTCAAATTATTGAAATTTGTATTCATCGAATGAAGTGAATAATATTACTGAGACTAAAAAACAAAACGATTCAGAAGAATTCAATGATGACATCAATTCTTACCTTGAAAAAGTTTATGAACCTAACATAAGAAAGTTATTATATAGATGTTATCAATGTGTTCGTTGTAGTGGTGTCTGCCAACTAAGCAAAGTTCAGACTTTTGAACCCAGTAGAATAATACAAATGATTTTAGAGGGTTTTGAAGATAAAATAATTGAAAGTGGTGTTTTATGGGATTGCCTTACATGTAATGCTTGTCTTCAAAATTGTCCTGAAGGAATTAATTTTGCTGATATTGTAAGGATGGCAAAATATAAAATGCGAAATTCTAAGAATCAAAACCCAGATGATTATATTGCTCATAAAGGTGTATACACAACAATTTCAGAGATAATGAGTGAACCTTATATAAAGCCAAATAGATCTCTTGATTGGGTTCCTAAAGATTGTAAGATTTCAGAACAAGGTAGCCTTATGTATTACGTTGGATGTATACCCTATTTTAATTTTGAATTTGAAAATTCTGATTCTATAGCAGAAAGCACTTTAAAATTACTATGTAAGATTGAGAAAGAGCCAATAGTTGTACTTCAAGATGAAATATGTTGTGGACATGATCTATATTGGGGTCAAGGAAAGCTTGAAGCTTTTATTAATTTAGCAAAGAAAAATACCAAAAGGATTGAAGAGACAGGAGTAAAAACTATTATTACTGCTTGCGCAGAATGTTATAGAACACTTAAAGTAGATTATCTGGATCTATTTGAAGATTTTAATAAAAAATTTGTTATAAAGCATCTAATTGAATACATCTATGAAAAATGGAAACAAGGAAAAATCGAATTTAAGAATCCAAAACAAATAGAACAAAAGATTCCATTTACATATCATGATCCATGTCGTTTAAGTAGGTTTTTACCCACCGACAGTAATATAATAGAAAATGTACGTGAGATTTTTTCTCATTTAAAAGAAATAGGATATAACTTTACTGAAATGGCTCATAATAAAACAAATGCATTATGTTGTGGTGTGAGTTCTTGGATGAATTGTAACGACCGTTCAAAAGCATTAAGATATAAAAGGCTTCAAGAAGCAAAAGATGTAGGAGAAATAATGGTTACTTCATGTCCTAAATGTAAAATGCATCTAACCTGTCTCCAAAATGATTATGAAGATATATCGTCAATAGAAATTATGGATTTTTCCGAATTCTTAGTAGATTTTATATATGTTGTTGAAACTAAAGAGAAGATTGAGGAGGAAAAATAATGGAAGGTTCAGTTCTAGTCATTGGAGGCGGTATAGCTGGAATTCAAATTTCTTTAGACCTCACAGAGCTAGGATTTAAAGTCTATCTAGTGGAAAAGTCACCTTCAATCGGAGGGAGAATGGCTCAATTAGATAAAACTTTTCCAACATTAGACTGCTCTTTATGTATATTAGCACCAAAAATGGTTGAAGTATTTCGCAATCCGAATATTGAGTTGATGACGTATCATGAAGTTCTGCGAGTTGATGGTAAACCGGGGAATTTTACAGCTAAAATTCTGAAAAAACCTCGATATATTGATGAAATTAAATGTAAGGGATGTGGAGAATGTGCTACTAAATGTCCTAAAATAATGGCTCCAAATCCTTTTGAAATGAATATTGGTAGAAGAAAATCAGTTTATATTCCCTTTCCTCAGGCTGTACCTCCTATATATTTAATTGACTCAGAAATGTGTTTATATTTAAAAAAGGGAGTTTGTCAAATATGTAAAAAAGCTTGTCCTGCTGAAGCAATAGATTTTGAACAACAACCAAAAGAGTTTGAAATAAAAATTGGAGCTGTTGTAGTTGCAACTGGTTTTGAAATGCCTGTTGAGCAATTATCATCTAGATGGGGTTATAGATTTGAGAATGTGGTAAGTGCTCTTGAATACGAAAGGATTTTATGTGCATCTGGCCCATTTAGTGGACATGTTAAACGATTGAGCGATGAAGAAGAACCCGAGGTAATTGCTTTCGTTCAATGTGCTGGTTCCAGAGATCTTCACGAAAATGTTCCCTTCTGTTCAAGCGTTTGTTGTACTTACACCGCAAAACAAGCAATAATTACCCAAGAGCATTCGGATAAATCAGAATGTTACGTATTTCGACATGATATTAGGGCATATGGTAAGAATTTTTATGAATTCACACAAAGAGCCCAAGAAGAATATGGTGTGAAATATTTTCAATCAAAAATAAGTACAATTGAAGAAGATCCCAAAACTAATGACTTAATTATCCATTATGAGGATTTAAAGACTGGCGAATTTAAGGATTTTCGTGCTAGTATGGTTGTTTTAGCGTCACCCTTAGTCCCATCAAAAGGAGTTCAAGAATTAGGAAAATCTTTAGGAATTGAGTTGGATAAATATAACTTTTTCCAGGAAAAATCATATTTTGATAAATTGAAATCTACTAAGGACGGAATTTTCTTATGTGGATTTTGTCAAGGGCCAATGGACATTCCAGAGACAGTTGCAGATGCAAGTGGAGTAGCTGCGCAAATTGCTGATTTATTAAATTCCGTTAAATTTACTCAAATGAAAGAGAAGACCTTTGATGTGCCAGAAAAAGTAGTTAAAATTACAGATGAACCAAGAATAGGTGTAATGGTTTGTCATTGTGGGATTAATATTGGAAACTATGTAGATGTACCAAGAGTTGTAGAATATGTTAAAAAATTACCAAATGTAGTTGTATGTGAAGACAATCTATACTCTTGTTCCTCAGATTCTCAGATAAGGATTAAGGAATTGATTGATGAATATAATTTAAATAGGTTTATTGTTGCATCCTGCACTCCTAGAACCCATGAATCCTTATTTCAAGAAACATGTCAGGAAGGTGGTTTGAATAAATATCTTTTTGAGCTTGTAAATATTCGAGATCAGTGTTCTTGGGTTCACATGACGGAAAAAGAAGCTGCAACAGAAAAAGCAATAGACTTAATTAGGATGCATGTGGCTAAATCAAAATTACTAAGACCCCAAAGAGAAGATAAAATAGACATTACACATACAGCATTAATTATTGGTGGGGGTGTTTCAGGTATAACAGCTGCTTTAAATACTGCAAATCAAGGATTTAAAACAATTCTTGTAGAAAAAGAAAATGAATTGGGCGGAAATTTAAGATATCTCAATTTATTATATCCTGTTCATAAAAATGCTTTAGATTTATTAAATGAATTGAAAGAACAAGTAGAAAAAAATAATAATATTCAAATTTATCTGAAAGCTGGAATCAATAATATTAGAGGTTATGTAGGGAACTATGATGTTACAATAA
The DNA here is from genome assembly GCA_048941185.1 of Promethearchaeota archaeon. Lineage (GTDB taxonomy): Archaea > Asgardarchaeota > Lokiarchaeia > Sigyniarchaeales > SOKP01 > Loki-b32. Next base: position 11,388 of record JBHLNW010000038.1, on the reverse strand, counting down.
ATGATTCAAATAATAATACTCATGAATTGAAAATTGGTACTATAATTGTCGCTACAGGAGGTCAAGAACTTAAACCAACCGGTCTATTTGGTTATGGCGATAAAAATAAGAATGTTATGACTCAATTAGAGTTAGAACAGAAATTGCAAAATAAGGATATTGAATGGTTAAATAATATAAAACGAGTTACCATCATTTTATGTGTAAATGCGAGACAAAAGGAAGGAATAACTTATTGTTCAAATATTTGTTGTGCAACTTCACTGAAAAATGTTAGAATATTAAAAGAATTAAAGCCTGAATTAGAAATCATTGTCATTTACAGAGATTTACAGATGGCTAAGAAAGAATTTGAGGAATACTACCGTGAACGCCGAAAAGATGCGATATTTCTAAGGTACGACCTGGATAATCTTCCAGAAGTAACAAAGAAAAAAGCTACTGAAAACTTTCAAGTTAAAGTATTTGATACTAATTTAAAAGAAAACATCGAGTTTGAAACAGATTTAGTAATACTTTCGAGCCCCATGATTCCTGCAGACAACTTAAAGGAATTAGCAATGATGCTAAAAGTACCATTAGATAAAAATGGCTTCTTCTTAGAAGCTCATGTTAAATTAAGACCATTAGATTTCGCTACAGATGGAATCTTTTTATGTGGATGTGCTCAGTGGCCAAAAAATATTCAAGATTCTATGGCACAAGCTAATGGAGCGGCAGGTAGAGCGAGTAGATTCCTTAGTGCAGATAAAATCACAACTTCTGGATTGATAGCTGAGGTATTAGAAGAAAAATGTATTGGATGTGGTAAATGTGAAGAAGTTTGTCCCTATAAGGCAATAACACTTATAGAAATTTCTAAAGAATTTGAAGAGATAGATATCAAAGTTAAAAAATCTAATATTAATGCCGCTGTTTGTAAAGGATGTGGGACTTGTGCTGCTACATGTCCAGTTGGAGCAATAATGGTAAAGCATTATGATTTTGATCAAATTTCTACGATGATTGATTCTTATTTACTAGAAAAGGAGGGAGTCAAAAACGGTTTTTAGGTGATTATCATGTCAAAAACAAAAGAAAAAGCAAAATTAAAAGAAGAAAAATTCGAACCTAATCTTTTAGTTTTTTGTTGTAATTGGTGTAGCTACGCTGGAGCAGATTTAGCAGGAGTTTCTCGTTTTCAATATCCTCCAAATATTAGAATTATAAGAGTGATGTGTTCTGGGCGAGTAGATCCTTCATTTGTTTTAAAAGCACTTAAGAATGGAGCTGATGGTGTTCTCGTAACTGGATGCCATATAGGCGATTGTCATTATATTACTGGAAATGAATATACTCAAGAGAGATTCGAGCGATTACATAATATTTTAATAAAGCAATTAGGAGTAGACCCAAAACGAGTAAGATTAGAATGGGTAAGTGCTTCTGAAGGAAAGAGATTTGCAGAAGTAATAACAGAATTTACTAATCAAATTAAAGAATTAGGTCCTTTGAAACATTAAATTAAACTTTCAAAAATACTAACACGTTTATCTATCATATCTTTTGATTTTGTAATAAAATTCCTTTCTTGAAGTTTTCTTAAAGCATAGGCAACAGTCCGTTTTGGTAAAAGGGTTTTTTTAATAATTTCTTTTTCTTTTAAAGGGCCTCTTTGTTTTATTAGATATAGGATGAATTTACTGGATGGAGATAATGAAATTAACTCGGTCTTCTGTTCATAAGTGGAAACAGAATAAAAATCTTCAACAATCATCTAATTTACCTTTTGAAAGAATAATAATGTTAATAAATTTATTCAATTTATAAAAAACTAATTTCCTATATAACTTTTATGAAAGTTGAGTTAATTTAAACGATTGAAGCGCTCTTAGTTTCAATTTAATACTAGATTAATTTTAGAGTTTCAATTTTAAACTTACTTATTAAAAAAAAATAGATATTATGTAATGATTTATCTTAAAAACCCTAAAATAATCATAAATGTAAAATAGATAATTGGAGCAATAATCCCTGACAAAATTAGGAGTTTTTGTGTTTTCTTAGATATAAATAATTTCATAATTAATTAGTATTTAGTAGATTACAACCAGTAAGATTTAATGTAACATAAACATTTAGTTCTCTTTAAGAAAAATTGGATAATTAATTAGATTATTTATTTTGATTATCATTAGGTGGTATCTCAAGCCATTCAATGTTTTTTTGGTCTTTTTCAATAGAAATTTCAGAACTTCGGGAATAATCTATATCTAATCTATGCTCAAAAAGTTTACGTGCCAAAATTGATGCTTGATTAATGTTTATAATCTCGCCTTTTTGATCAGGATTTAGTTTCTCCCATTCTTTAAGACTTTCATTTGAAGTAAAAAATAATGTAGTAGAACACTGGGATCCTAAGTATACAATCAGATCTTTAGGTTGTTGGAAAACAATTTCCTCACTTTTAATCTCAATCTTAATTTCTTGTTTAGAAATTGGGTCTTTTGAAAAGATCGTAGCATTTTGATTGTAGGTAAAAGGAAGACCTAAAGCATCAATAGCACATGCAGCCTCAATTGGTTTGAGAGATCTTCCATCTTCTAATATAACTTTATGATCATATCCAATTTTAGAGATTCGAGGAATTATCTTGTCATTAGCATCTTTTCCTCTATAAATTAGTCCAATTCTCTCAAGCTTAACTAAGATGTCTTCTAGTTCTTGAGACGGAATTTGTAAATTCTTTTGAATTTCAAGAAAACTATTTATTTTATCGTATATTGAATAATGTTCTATTATATAATTGAAAATCTCCTCTTGATTTTGAGTCATCCCAACTTGTGGAAAACCTCTTTTAACGAATTGGATGATTAATTTTTCTTCAAGATTTTCCTCATAGTCTACCTTTAAAGCTCGTTTAGTTTCTTCAATATCTGGAAAATGATGGTGATATTTATATTCACTTAAAAGATATGTTAGAATCTTTCTCTCTTTATGCGTCAATTCTGAATCTATACTTTTCATATCAAAACATCCTAAGATCTCTAAAACTTAGTTTATAATAACACTTTTTCACTTATAATTGTACTTTTGAAGAATTCTTTAAACTTATTTTGTTATAAGTGCAAAGATTGCATTTAATTTTATAAAGAATATTCAACCCTTAATTATTGAGAAGGAAATTAAATATTCAATCTTTAAAGAGATTCCGCCCTTAATAAAAATTTAAAAGAAGTTAATTCTCTCCTATTTTCATAATTTCAGAATGAATTTATTTCCTTTTCTCTTTTTTTCTAATTTGTGAGATTATATTTTATAATTGTAAAGTTTTAGTATGTCGAATAATGTTCTGGCTCTGGATGCACTTTATTCACAAAAAAAAAGTCAAAAATCTCATCTATATTGGGGATTTTTTTTATATAATTTAAATTATAAAGGGTATTAATAAATCTCTTTGTAGCTTCTACATACCCATCTGAGAGAGAAATACAATATTTTGGAGAAATTTTTAAGACAGCCTCTGCATAATTTTTATTAATTAATTCAAATGTTTTAGATATTTTCTCTGCTGCGGTTGAGGGTGAATTTCGTAGTAAACTAGATGCCCACTTATGACACTCAAGAAATTGCAGAATTAATTCAGGTTTGGATTGAATAAGTTTTTTATGAGCAAATATACCATAACTGGGATTATTCTTCCATAGGTCCTTGGCTTCAATAATTAAATGAGATTCTAAAATTGTTGATGCAAAAACTGCTAACGCGGGAGTTCCAACACCTGCTTCTAATATGCCCTCTTTCATATCTTTAGCAATAAATTCTGCTTGTTCATAATTTTTTACATTAATTTCATTTATTAAATCGAATTTCTTTAAATAATAATTTAAAATTACATCATGAATAGAACCTCTACTCGGAACTCCAATAGATTTTCCTTTAAATTGAGAAAAAACTCTATTTAGGCTATTATCTAATTGTTGTTTTGTGTTATATTGAATCTTACCAACCATAATAGTCCCTTCAACGTGTCCTCCAGCCACACATTTAATTGGAACGCCTTTATCAATTCCTATTATCGCTGGGGGTAATCCCATATATCCAATATCTAATTTACCTTCTTTAAATGCCTTAACCATAGCAGGTCCAGTTCCAAAAAGAATCCAATTTATATCTATTTCTAAATTTTTTCTAAGTTCTTCACTTTCCATCAACACGTAATTAGTATGGTACGCAGTAGAAAGATGTCCGATTTCTAATTTATATTTTTTAATCAAAATCACCTTATTGAATTTACAGAGTCTACAAAAATTACATTAAATATTAAATTTGATAATCCAAATAAATAAATGCTATATTTTTATAGAAATTAATATTAAACTATTGTAATTAAAATTATGATTTTTAATGATTTTAATGTGATAACCATAAAAGCTTCATTTCTATCTTTACTGGTCGACATAATTGAGAAGGAAGAAATATCTTTATCTGTTAATGAAAACTCGACAATTAAAGACATTTTAATAAGCCTTAGAAAATTATTAGGAAAAAACTTTGAAGTAAATATATTTAATAATAAAGATGAATTGAATAAATACATCATAATAGGATTAAATGGGAAAGATATTCGTAATTTTGATGGTTTAGATACCACTATTAAAGATGGTGATGAACTATCCTTTTTACCAGCTATTGCTGGAGGATAATAATTCTTTTTTTAAAATTAGTTGAAAAATCGAAACAGGCAATTAGATTTTCTAATTCATCTGAAATTAATCCGTCCTTAAAATTTTACTTTAACTTCTCTCTTTTCCTTTTTATTGGGATTATTTAAAGTTTCTTTAGTTTTAAAAGCCAAATCTCTTTATTGTGTTCAATTTCTTTTACTTCTAACAATTCTGCTAAGCTTTGGCGTTTGCAATTTTCAGGAACATTCTTAATCGCAGGAAGAAAGTCTAATTCAACTTCTAATATTTCTCCTTTCTTTAACTCTTCTAGTGCTAACTTAGTATACACAAAGGTCATTGGGCAAACTTGACCCCTAATATCTAATTTTTTTTTACCCTTATTCACTTGAGTTAATAAGTTTTCTATTGACATATATCCTCAATCCTATAGTTGTAGTTTTCAACTAAATCTATAGCGCTTTCTCCACATGCGAGACAATTTTCATCTCTATAAATGTCGATAAAATTAAAGGTATTTCTTAAAAGATCTACATATAAAATTTTATTGACAATTAAATCTCCAATTTTTAGAATGCACTTAATTGCTTCATTTGCTTCTAAACAACCAAGAATTCCTGGAATCATCCCTATAACTCCTGCTTGAGAACATGACATTCCAGTAGGTGTATCAATAACATCACCAAAAAGACAACGATAGCAAGCTGTTTTTTCTTTTGGAACAACAGTCATTATCTGACCATGGAATCTTAAAACCCCTGCTATAGTAAATGGTATTTTTAGATTTATGCATGCATCATTAACTAACATCTTAGTAGGGAAATTATCAGATCCCTCTATTACAAAATCAGAATCTCTCAGATATTCTTTAACATTAGCAGGTGTTAGTTTTTCAGAAAAAATTTCAATATTGCAATCTGGATTTAGGTTATTAAGTTTTTCAATTGCACTCTTTGTTTTCTTTTTATTAACATCTTCAGTGAAATGGAGAATCTGACGATGTAAATTAGATATTTCAACTGAATCATAATCAAATATTTTTAGATTACCAATTCCCGCAGCAACTAAATAATATGCAACTGGTGAACCAAGAGCTCCTAACCCAACTAAAGATATCCTTGAATCCAATAACTTTTTTTGACCTAGACCCCCAATCTCCTTTAAAACAATTTGACGAGAGTATCTGTTAATCTGTTCTTCAGTTAATTTCATTTTCTCCTGTTCAGATTATAAATTCTAAGATATTAAAACTTACTACTTATATAAAATAAAATGCAAGAATTGCATAGATTATAAAATAATATTAGAGGAAAAATTATCTTTTTAATTTATTAAAATTTCTAAGGCTTTATCAATGGTTAAATTTTTTAACTCATTTGCCTTATCATAATGCTTTTTACAGAACCATTCTGCATACGGTGGATGCCCCACCCCTCCAATTTTTACTATTTTTTCTTCCCATTCTATATCAGATGGACGTTTCTTAAAATAAATCAAACCCCCATCATCCATTTCTGCTAATTCCTTATCACATATTCTACATATAGGAGGTTTCATAATATTAATTTTAATTAAACATTCAAAATATTTATTAAGTTTCTATGATAGTTAAAAAAAATTTAAGTTAATGTATCTAAATCTTAAGTAATTTAATTTAAAATTTTATGAGTTGATCGTTATGGAAAAAGAATATCAATTTATCAAGGTTGAGAAAAAAGGAAAAATCTCTATTATTATGTTCAATCGCCCCGAAAAGAAAAATGCATTAAGTGAAGCTATGAGAGGAGAAATTATTAATGCTTTAGATTCTCTTAAAGAGGAAAAAAAAGTTAAAGCTGTAATTTTTTATGGAGGAGAAGATATCTTCTCCGCAGGGTTTGATAGAGATGAAGTTCAAGCTGTAGTACAAGGAAAAGGAGATTATCAGCAATTTATCGATTCAAATCATCTTTTTCATCAGACTATATTTGAATTTCCTAAATTACTAATAGCAGCTGTGAATGGGTATGCTCTCGCAGGAGCATTTGACCTTACTGTCATTTGCCATCTAAGAGTTGCCTCAAAAGGTTCCCTTTTTGGTCACCCTGAAATAAGGTTTGGTGCATGTCCTTTATTTTTCCCATATATGACTCTTGTAGGACGTGGAAAAGCTATAGAAATCACATTGAATACTGGAACTCGAGATACTTTTCTCACCGCGGAGGAAGCATATCGGTTGAATATTATCAATAAATTAGTTGAGAAAGGGGAAGTATTGAATGAAGCAATTAATCTAGCAAAACAAATATCTCAATCACCTGAATATGTGGTAAAACAATTAGTTCAAGTAAATAACATTTTCTTTGACCAAGTTAAGACATTTGATACTGAAATTGATTCTATCTTAAAAAGCATGAGCACATTATTAGGATTATAATTTTTGTTTTATAATCTTTTTACTTTTTTTAAATTAAAGTAGCCAACAGTTAAATTATTATTTAATAATAAAATATTTTTATTTAGGAAATTTAAGGAGATGTTAGAACAATTAAAGTAGCTGTTTTAGAAGAAATTGGCAAAATTGTATATAAAGAGGATTATCCTACACCCGTTCCTGGTCCAGATGACGCCTTAGTTAGGGTTAGATATTGTGGAATATGTGGAAGTGATATTACACATTTCAAGTATAAGACTTATCAAATACCAATTATTATGGGTCACGAGTTAGTAGGAGAAGTAGTGGAACTCGGAGAGAATATTTCTGAGGTAAATGTAGGTGATAAAGTAACCTGTCTTAACGTTGCTCTTGATTTTAGCGAAGGAAAATTAGGAGGATTAGGTATGTTCCAAGATGGTGGTTTTGCTGAATTTGTAAAAGTACCAAGAATTTCCCTATTTCAAATTCCTGAAAATGTTCCAATAAGAGACGCTGTTATGATTGAGACTTTTGCTTTAGCTATGAGAGCATTCAAATTGTCTAGAATTGAGCCTAATCAAAATATTGTTATTTTTGGGGGCGGAAATGTTGGATTAGCATTTTTGAAAGCGCTTTTAGTTGAGAAAAATCCAAATTATGTAATCGTTGTTGAACCACATGAATTTTTGAGAAATAAAGCTTTGGAATTAGGAGCTACACATGCAGTTCCTCCTGGCCGACCTAAAATAAAAAAATTTGTAAGAGATCTTGGTCCGCCCTCCTACATATTTGATTGTGTTGGGAATGAACAAACAATATCAGATGGACTTTTCCTTATTAGGAAGGGTGGTACTATTTTAATTGAAGGTATGTATAAAGGAAGTGTTTCGGTTCGTATTTTTATGGTGAATAATAAGGAGGTTACAATAAAAGGATGTTTAGGACATGATCGAGAAGATATCTTAAATGCAATAGACCTATTTGCAAAAAATAAGATAGATGTTGATAAGTTTATTTCAGAAGAAATTCATCTAAAAGATTTACAGAAAACTTTCGAGCGATTTCTAGAACCTTCAGACAGGAATTTTATTAAAATAATTGTTAATCCTTCATAATTTGTACAACGAACTTGTTAAGTTAACGAGAGGAAAATGAAAAGTAAGCCAAATATCATATTATTTATAACTCATGATCAAGGTCAATTCCTTGGATGTTATAATTCACCACAAACTCCCAACTCCCTTTATACTCCAAATTTGGATAAACTAGCTGAAAATGGAGTAAGGTTTACAAATTATTTTTGTACTGCACCTCAATGTAGTCCAAGTAGAAGTAGTATTCTAACTTCTATCTATCCACACCAAAATGGATTGATGGGATTAGTTGATCGTGGATGGACTCTACCGAGAAATAACAAAACATTACCTATGTATTTAAAAGAAAATGGCTACTCTACACATTTAATTGGATTACAGCATGAAAGCAGAGATCCTACAACTCTGGGGTACGATACGATAAGTAAAAGAAAAAGAGAGTTTAGATATTCATGCAAAAATATGAGTAAGCCTTTCCTAAAGTTTATAACAAATCATAAAAATGATCAAAAACCTTTTTTTGCATGTTTTGGTGTATGGGAAGCACATCGACCATTAAGTGATTGGGGAGATCCTGTGGATCCAACTAAAGTTAAAATTCCTCCTTATTTACCAGATCATCATGTAGTTAGAGAAGATTTGGCTAATTATTATAGTGTTATCCATGTAATTGATAATAAAATAGGAGTCATCATGGAAAATTTAGAAGAATACGGATTGAGAGATAATACTTTATTTATTTTTACCACTGACCATGGAGAACCATATCCTAGAGCAAAATGTACCCTTTATGATGCTGGAATTAAAACAACCCTATTAATATCATGGCCCAATTCTGATATTTTTAATAGAAGCACTCTAATCAATCAAATGATAAGTAATGTTGATTTACTTCCAACAATTTTAGATTTAATAGGTGGAAATATTCCTATAAATATTGAAGGAAAAAGCTTTTTACCATTATTAACTAGCCATGGTCATTTTTATAGAGAAAGTATTTTTACAGAGAAATCTTTTCATGAATTCTATGATCCTATTAGAAGTGTGAGAACAGAACAATACAAATATATTATTAATTTTGAAAAAATGGATAAATTATATCAAATTGATGCATTTACAGCTCGAGATCCAATTGGTAAATATATTGGACAATTTATTAATTCACCTAGATCTGAAGAAGAATTGTATCATCTTGAAGAAGATCCAATGGAATTGAATAATTTAGCTTATAATCCTGATTATAAGGATATTAAATTTGGAATGAACCAGAAATTAGTTAATTGGATGAAGAAGACAAATGACCCAATTCTTAAGGGAAAAATTAAAGATCTCAGAGGAAATCCTCCAATATTTTATTAATTATTCTAATTTATCTTTCATGAAATACATCAAAGGGATTAACACACAAAAGCCATAAAAAAGATGTCCAAATGTTGGCATAATTTTATCTAATTTTATAACTAAATTTATGTTATAGATAATTCGAGTAAGTTATATATATAGATTAATAAATTCATGAGAAAATATATATAGATTAAAAAACAAGCAATTATTTCTGAAACTATTACTTTTATTATATTATTAAGATTTATCTTCTTGTAAAATGATCATGTCATATAAAGGGATACAGAACGCTTATAAGAGAATTAAATCTTACGCCAACAAAACACCAGTAATGACCTCTAGCACATTAAATAAACTAACTAATGCCAAAATCTATTTTAAGTGTGAGAATTTTCAAAAAGTGGGTGCTTTTAAGTTCAGAGGTGCGTTTAATGCTATATGTATGCTTACTGATGAAGAAAAGAAGCATGGTGTTATAACACATTCCAGTGGAAATCACGCTCAAGCTGTTGCTTTAGCCGCATCAATTTTAGGAATTGATGCCACTATTGTAATGCCAAAAGGAGCACCGAAGAATAAAATAGAAGCAACAAAAGGATACAATGCTGAAATTGAATTTTGTGAAAATACACTTGAAGCGAGGATTCAGAAAACAAAAGAAATAATAAGTAAAAAGATTAGTACTCTAATTCATCCATATGATAATGATGACATAATTAATGGACAAGGAACTATTGTTTATGAATTAATTAAAGAGGTTGGTAAATTAGACGTTGTTATTGCTCCTCTTGGAGGAGGCGGTTTACTGAGTGGAACTGCTATTGCTACTAAATATTTATGCCCTAAAGCCCAAGTTATTGGAGTTGAACCAGAAATGGCAGATGACGCCTTCAGATCACTAAAAGCGGGTTATATTATACCAAGTACATATCCTGATACTATAGCTGATGGATTACGAACTTCTTTATGTGAAAGAACTTTCAATATCATCCAAAAATATGTTGATGATGTAATTACTGTTTCTGAAAAAGAAATAATCCAAGCTATGAGATTTTTATGGGAACGTATGAAAATAATTGTTGAACCCTCAGGAGCAGTTCCAATGGCAGCAATATTATCAAAAAAAGTTTCAGTAGAAAATAAAAAAACTGGTGTAATCTTGAGTGGCGGAAATATTGATCTTAATCCATTTTTTCAATTACTAGAAAAGAAAATTGATTGATTCATGATAGATTCGCTGAATAAATTATTTAAAAACATAGAACTTTCTTGGATTGATTCAGCGTCAAATATTGATAAATCTGAGGAGTTTTATACTCTCTTAACAATATTTCCTAACCTAAAGAATATTTTTCAAGATGCTCAAGAGAAGAATAGAGCTGAAATTCAAAGGACGATAATACATATTTTTAGATCTTATAAAATATTCTTTTTAATAAAAGATGGAGAGTTTTCTCATGAAACTCTTTCACAAGAAGCAATTGCCAAAATTCAAGAAAAAGTGATAAACCAATACAATAAAAATCAGTTATTTATCCCTATAATTTTAATGTATCATGATATTGGCAGATACTTAGATAATAAACACCACCCATATAAAAGCTATGATCTTATATCAAACTTGGATTTACTTGAACCTTTTGAGCTATCAAATATCGAGAAATTACTTATTAAAAAAATAATCCATTATCACTTGCTTATTGCCACTATATATACTGGAGAATCCACTTTTTATGGAATTTATTCATTATTGAATGATCCAGAATTCATTAAGCTACTTTCATATGAAAATATTATCAATAATTTCGTCGATCTATTAGAAGTTTTTACATATATTGATATTTTGGGTTATTATTATACTAAAATCTTTGACCATTACATTAAATATTAT
>JBHLNW010000037.1:0-28013 GCA_048941185.1 Promethearchaeota archaeon | reverse complement strand
TTTTTAAACTCCTAACTTTTTTGTAAATTAATATTTAATTTCATCTAAAATATTATCAATATAGTGAACATTTTCCTTACCAGCCTCATCTATTAATAATCGTGAGATAGACTTTTTAAAGCTCCAAATTTCAATTTCTTTTTTTAATTCTTTTAATTTTTTTACTACATCTAAGAAATCTGAGTCTCCACTTACTAATATTGCCTTATCATATGTATCATCTTCAGCTAATTCTACAATATCTTTATATATAAAGACATCAACACCTTTTTGCTTTTTTATCCCCGTTGGGGAGATAATGACTGGTTTTGGTTGAATAATAAAACCTTGAGCCTTTAAATATTTTAAAAAATTGCGTTTTTTTGGTAAAATCTTATCAGGGATTCCCATATACATAAAAAGACCAACTAAATGATGGTTATCGGTAAAAATATCTTTAAGTTTTAAATAGTTAATCCGGATGTTCAAATTTTCGATATTATGGAATACATTTGCGTGATCAATAAAAACAATAACTCGCTTTCTCTCAAGACTTTGATTCACTCTTGGAATCCCTTTATATTTTATTATTTTTTAAGTATTATGGAATTCTTCGTTCAATAACACTTCTATAATTTAATATAAAAAGATGCACTTTTTTTGATAATTGTCCGAAGGATTTCTACAATTAAAATTAAAAATCAAAAATCCTTATCATTTTCTAACAATTCAGTCAACCAGCTTGAATTTTCTCTCAAATTTTCATAAGTTTCCTTATTGCCAAAATCCCCTCTAAATTGATTTTTTTTCATTTTAATCACTCGAATTTTCCAATTCTTCGTACTAATCCCGATTCTTAAAGCATCAGTTACTTCAATTTCACCTCTTTTAGAGGGTTTAAGAGTATTTAAAACTTCAAAGATTTCTTTTGAAAATAGAAAAACTCCAGAATTATTAAGTTTTGACTTTGATTCACCTTTAGGAGGTTTTTCAACGATATCCACGCAGTAATTATTTTTTGTATAAACTGCTGCTCCCTTATAAGGATCACGAATAAAGTTTGCTACTAAAATAAAATTTACATGTTCCTGATTAAAAAGAACTAACACATTTTTATATATAGAATATGGTACCAAGATATCTCCCCAGGTTAGAAAAAAATGTGAATTATTTATAATTTTTTCACATTGTAATAAAGCCCCACCAGTACCATTCAATTTTTTTTGTTCTGCATACTCTATATTAATATTCCAATTCTCTCCATTTCTAAAGTAATCTATAATTTGTTCTTTTTTATAACCCACAACCAAAATAAAGTCTTTTAACCCCGCATGAATCAATCCATTTAAGATATATTCTAAAAGAGGTTTGTTTTGAATTGGGAGCATTGATTTCTGAATAGTATCTGTATATGGTTTTAAACGTTTTCCATAACCGGCACAAAGGATTACCGCTTTCAATATATTTCGACTCTATCCTTAGTATTCTATAATATTGGTATCTTTTTAATAAGGAAATACCATTAAGAACTAGAAGATACTCATTTTTATATGATCAATTATATTATTCTGATATCACTGAAGTATTATAATTCTTTTTTTTTTCAATCTCGTAAATAGTATTAATCTGATAAAAACAGCACCAGTATATTTAAAAGAAAAGATAAATTCTTCTGAGATTAATGATTTGCGATGTTCTAATAATTAAAGATGGATTACCACTATTATCTAAGAGTTTCTGTGATTCAAATAACATTAAAAATTTATTTTCTGAAGTAGATAACTTAATAATGGTATCTGGATTCTTTTCTGCATTAAATTCGTTTTCTGATTCATTTGAGGACTTAGGAACAATAAGCGAATTAAAATTATCAAATAATAATTTGAAACTCTCTTTTTTAAAAGATTTGAGCATTCCTGATTTAATTTACCTAGCTACATATGATAAGACTTCGAATCATGAGGATGTCCAGCAATTTTTAAGAAAAATATCTGAATCATTTTTAAAAGAATTTAATTTTGACCAAATTTTAAAGTGGAATGGAAGATTAGATAGCTTTAAATCATTTAATAGTGTAATTGAGCATATTATTAAGGAAGAGACAAAAACCAAAACAGTTCAGTATAATAATCAAGTGGTTGATTGGCTAAGAACTTTTGAGAGTGAACCAGATGAAAATTTAAAACAAAAGACCGAATCTGAAATTGTTGAATCCACTCCTGAGTACTTTAATTATATACCAATCTTTACTACTACCAAAAAAATTAATCCAAAATATTATTTAACAGGAGAAAAATCTTTCAAGGTTTATGAACAAATAGATGGGAAAAAATCTATTATCCAAATATCTAACCAATTAAATATACAGCAAAATCAAGTATATAATATTTGTAAAAACCTTATTAAATTGGGTTTTATTTCGCTAAATTAAATTATCACTTATTATATATATTTTTTTATCACAAAACTTGTTGTTCTGTTTTGTTACAACCTCAATCACAACTTTTTCTTCCTTAATATATTAATAACATAACAATTTTATAACAATAGAGTAAATAATCTTAATAGCTGGCATTTTGGTGTAAAAAAATTCCATATCTTCAATTAATCCTTCATCTTTAGATGCTCTTATAGTAGAGTTAAAAATTGAAACAATAATGAAATCTGAGCATTATCTAAGAAAATTTCTTGAAAAGTTACTTGTGAGCAGCGCAAAATTATTTTTAGATTATGATATGACCTGTCAAGAAAATACTAATACTGTAAAAAAACAGTTAAAAATGTATCAAATAGAAATAGAAGCTGAAGATTTGGGTGGATTAAGTGAAAGAACAGTAATTTATGATACAATAAATGATGTACTTTATGTCAAAAAGACTGGGGAATTTGAGTATAGAAAAATTAATTAAAATATCAATAAATTCCCAAATTTTCTTGAAAATCAAATAAAATTTTAATGATGTTTTCTCTTTTGTTGTACTTTTTTCTTCTTACGTTCGGTATTTTGAATTTCCTCTTCTAAGTCATATAATTGAGAATTTGCTTTGCCTTGTAGTTTAAATTGTCCTACAATTTTACTTTCTTCTCTTTCACCAGTTTTTGAAACTTTTTCAAAAGACAATTCTATGGGTAAGTCTTGTTTTAAAGCTAAATTTATAAAATTAATAAATCCAATATGCTTACTAGGAGGTATACTTAATTTTAGCAATACTTCTTTATTTTTCTTAGTTTTGGTTTTCAAAATCAAGCGTAATTTCAAGAGTATTCAATCTCTTTATTGATTAAATCATTAATTTATATATTTAAAATATCCAAAATAAAAAAACTATGTTATTTTATAATGTGAAATATATTTTAATTTATCCTATAAAATAATATGAAATATGCCTTCCAAATTTAGACTTCGATACCTTTTTAGACCAATAGTGAATGCAATCGCTAAATGTATGATTAAAGTAGGTATTACGCCAAATTTGGCTACAATCATTATGTTTTGTTTTTCTATCTTGTGCTTTATAACATTGACCATCTTTGGAAATATTTTAGTTTTTTCTATTTTAGTATTTATAACAGGAATTATGGATGGGTGTGATGGGGCAATTGCTCGGATAACTAATAAATCTACAGAATTTGGAGGTTTTTTTGATTCAATTATGGATAGATTTTCTGAGTTTTTTATATTTTTAGGATTGTATTTTTACACCCAAGATAAATTGTTATGGAATTTATTTGACATGAAAATTATTGTTTTAATATCTTTTTTAGCATCAATTATGATTAGTTATACTAGAGCTAGGGCTGAAGTATTTCTTAAAGAAGATTTCGATTTTGGACTTATGGCAAGATCAGAGAGACTATTTTATCTTGTTATAGTATCTCTAATCAGTTTTTTTTATGATTTCTTTAATCTTTTTTTATTTATCTTTATGTGGCTTGTTATAGGAACGTTTCTTTTTCGAATTACAAAAATATACATTAAGATGAAAAGAAAGGATAATGAAATATGATAAATAGATCCTTACTCTTTTGGAAATTCTATTCTTAATCTATCTCCATCTTTTAAATTTAGTTTTTCTCTAAGGAAGGGCTCTGCTAGGATTTCCATTATATTTTTTTTATGGTGTGTTCTTTTAATTTTTAAGATAGCAGCATTTACTTTGTTATCCTGATCATCTAAACGAGATACGATACAATTATAACAATCTACAGCCCCAAATATCCGTTTTACTCGTTCTCCTTCCTTATCTTCTTCTTTTTC
Organism: Promethearchaeota archaeon; assembly: GCA_048941185.1. Classification (GTDB taxonomy): domain Archaea; phylum Asgardarchaeota; class Lokiarchaeia; order Sigyniarchaeales; family SOKP01; genus Loki-b32. The sequence goes on along the minus strand of JBHLNW010000037.1, from coordinate 23,776 downwards.
AAATCCAATAATTCTAACAGGAATTCGATTCTTTAAATTTTCTTCTAATAATTCTTTGTTTAGATCACTTAATTGAAGATTTAATGTTCCATAAAAAGGGGCAAAACCTAATTTCTTTTTAAACTGTTCATAATATTCTTTAATTCTTACATAGTATCCTCCTTCTCCCATTCCTTCAGTAACTTCTCCAACTATTAATATTTCCTCAAGAATTTGTTTTAAATCTTTATACATTGAAAGCATAATATCAGCTCCTTTCTTCGTAATTCTTATGATTTGTTCCTTTCCTTTAATCTTTCTTTGAATCCAACCAATTTCTTCTAATTGATTTATCCTTCTAGAAGCTGTTTGTTGAGACAAATTAAGAAGTTTACCAAATTCAACACTACTGATATGAATAGCTTTCCGACTTCCAATAATTTGACAAAGGTGATAGAGAGCAAACCAATTTGCATAGTTTTCTGATGTTATATTATCGTTATTCTCCATCCTGAAGGTATTTTTAGGTTTTTTTTTTATTTTTTTCAATAATTTTTTGTTTTATTAAACTTGAACTATGTAATTCATATTTATCATAATATTTTTCAAGTCTTTTAACCTCAATATGATTTAATCCTTTTTCATTAAGTCCTTTTTTGAGTATTTCTATACTATATTTTTGATCAGGACCTAAAAGAATAATGTCTGGATTAATTTCCTCAACTGTTTTAAGTGTATCATTATCATTTCTGCCTAACCTTGCTTCTTTCACATTTTTTAAGTTTTTTATTATTTCTAATCTTTGTTCTTGGGGAACAATTGGTTTTTCACCAGAAAATAATTCACGATTTTTATCTGTAGCAACAACCACATATACATCCCCTAGTTTTGAGGCCTCATTGATAAGAAAGATATGGCCAGTATGAATAAGGTCAAACGTTCCAGCGACTAAAACCTTTTTTTTAAGATCATTCATCTTTATTCATTAAAAACATATTTAATTTTAAAGATTTTTTTCAAAACATTTTTTTAGATCATCCATTTGTATTGCTAAAGAGATATCCCCTCTTGTTTTTTCGATTAAATTTCTTGCGATATCTACTTTATGTCTTAAATCCTGAGTTACTCCACCAGGATAATCCAATGTAAATAAATAATTATAAATCTCATCCATATTTTCTAAAATAGAATTTAAATCTTTAACTCGAGAATTTCTTATGTTATCTAAAGCATATCTTCGCAATTCTCCAATCACATCTGCTAATCCTAACAAAAAATTTATAGGATTGATCTTTAACTCGAAAGGTGATGGAATTTCTTCATCACTGATAATTGAATAAAAACTAATTGATTCTGCAAATTCCTGCTCTGGAGTTTTCAAATATTTGAAAAAAATCCCAGGATTTTTATTTACCAAATTTAGCAAATCTGCGTGTTTAACCTTTACAGTGTTCATTCTTTTATGAAATTTATCAAACTCTTTTCTATGAACACTTTTTATAGCAATACTACAATCTCTAACTATATCACGAGATAATTTCAAAATCTCTTCTCTATCTTGATATAATATTTCTAAAAACTCGGTTATGTCTGAAAAAGCTTTTTTAAGATTCATAATAATAGACATTAATTTCAATAATAATTAATTTGAATTTTGAATATAATTATTTATCAAAAGTAAGAAAAATATTTAGAATTTATTATAATGTATTGGTTAAAAGACTAATATAAGGATATATCATGAAAATTTTATTAATTCATTCCCAAGATGTAGAAGTCGTTAAAAATAAAGAAGCTACCAGCAATCCTCAAGAATTTTCAGAAAAAGTTATAAAAATGGAAGGCTTAATCCTAGTTTGTTTCGTTTCTGTTGAAGATCAAGATACTTATGATACTAATTTAATAGCAAAACAAGGAGCAGATGAGATTGAAGCCGCAATATTACAAATTACTGGATTTCCAGAAAAACTTAGAGAAAAGAATGAAGAAGTGAGAGAATATAATAAAAAGATTCAAAGTGGTGAAATAAAAGGAAAGCAAAGAAAAATTTTAGAACTCGCTAAAAATCGTAACATTTATCACATTGATAAAGTCTTAATTTATCCTTGGGCTCATTTAAGTAAATTTCTTAGTAATGAACAAAATGCTATGGAAGTCTGCCCAAAAATAGCAAAAAATTTAGAAGAGAGGGGGATAGAAGCTAAATTTTCTCCATTTGGATGGTATAAGTCATTTAAAATTAACTGCTTAGGTCATGAAATGGCTGAAATGTATAGAGATGTAAAATTAGCTATTAAGCCCGAAGAACAGATTAAAAATTCCGTATTTAAGATTATTACAACATCAGGAAAGGAGTTAAATTTAGAATTTGATGATAATAATAAAGTCATAGTACCGAAAGAAATAAAAGATCAAAACTTTCATTCTTTTTTAAAAGCTGAATTAGGTTCAAGAATAGTTGAAAAAGCAATTGAACCAGTTCATATAAAAATTATGAAAGAATTTGAATTAGCAGATTTTGATGCTAATACTGATGCTGGAAATTTAAGATGGTATACAAAAGGAGTTATAATGAAGAACTTGATTAAAAATTATATAGAAGATAGGTTAATAGATTATGGTGCAATTCTTATTGATACTCCAATTATGTATACAGTCAAGAAAAAAAAATTGACAGCACAAACTGCTCGGTTCCCAGCAAGAAGTTATTGGCTTGAATCTGGAAATGATAGATACCTATTAAGATATGCTAGTGATTTTCTCTTGTTTGATTTATTTTCTCAAATGAATTTAAAACATCAATATTTTCCATTAAGAGCATATGAATATGAACAATATGATTTTCGAAGAGAACAAGAAGGTGAATTATCTGGATTAAGACGATTACGAGGTTTTATAATGCCAGATCTTCATACATTATGTAAAGATATAGAATCTTCAATAGAAGAATTTATAAAACAATATGAGTTAATTAAAGAACTTGAAAAAGACTTAGGTATCAAAACTTATGTTATATTCAGAGTGACAAAAGAATTTTACTCAGAAAATAGGGATTGGATTATAGATTTGATAAAAACTGAGAAATACCCAGCATTATTAGAATTATGGGAAGAAAGATATTATTATTATATTTTAAAATTTGAAAGAAATGTACTGTCTAATGATGATAAAAGTGCGACTTTAGCTACAAATCAGATTGATGTTGAAAGTTCCTTGGAGTATATGATTGATAATGATGGTATACAGAGGGAAAAATATAATATCTCTTTCGTTGACACTGATGGTCAAGTAAAATATCCAATAATTCTTCATAATTCTCCAACTGGAGCGGTGGAAAGAATTTTATGGGGTTTAATCGAATCTGGTATTCGAAATAAAGATAAAATAGTTCCGGGTTTTAAAACTTGGTTATCTCCCATACAAGTAAGAATTATAACAGTGGGTGATGAACAGAATGAATATGCTGAGAAATTACTAAATATCCTTAATGGAGAAGAATTGAGAACAGATTTTGATGATCGAGAAGAAACTGTTGGGAAAAAAATAAGGCAAGCTGAAATCGAATGGATCCCCTATACTTTAATTATTGGAAAGAATGAACAACAGAATGAAACAATTTCTATTAGAAAAAGATTGATTGGGGAACCATTTGGTCCAAAAGGACAAACATCAGAACAGATCAATAATGTTAAATTAGATAAATTACTCGAAATGCTCGAAGAAGATACTAGGAATTTCCCTAGATATAAATTACCAATACCATTTAGAAGGATCTCTACAAGAGTTTATTTTAGACATTAAAACCATTCTTTATATCTATTAAAAAAATATTTATGCGATCTGTTATTTTAAGCATAAAACACCTATTTTTATTGTTATGAAAGTAAAAGCAATTATATTTGATTTAGGAGGAGTACTCATAGATTTGGATTTTTCTAACTTTTACAATCAGATAATTATTCAATCTCCTTTAAATAAACCTCAAACTCCAATTATGTTAGAATTTTTTAGACAATCTGATATGTATCATCAAGGAAATATGACTAATGATGAGTTTTATCAACTTGCATGTGATCTCCTCCAAGTCTGTATGTTGGATCAATCTGATTTTTTTAATGCTTTTAATAGTATTATATCTGGTTACAATCCTAAAGTGGTTGAAATAATTAAAAAAATTAGAGAAATTAATCAATATAAACTAATTGCACTATCTAATGTCAATTCTAGCCACTGGGATTATATATTAAAGAAAAAATGGAAATTTATCGAGTGGTTTGATGAATTAATACTATCACATGAAACTCATTTAATTAAACCCAATCCTAAAGTGTTTGAATATGCAATTAAAAAAGCTGGGTGTAAGGCTAAACGAATTGTTTATATTGATGATGGATTAAATAATATACGTTCCGCGAAAGAATTAGGTATAAATTGTATTAAATTTACTAATTCAGAAGAATTATTAGAAGAACTTAAAAAATTAAATATTATTAAGTATTAGCTTTCCAAAATTTGTGTAATCATTCATTTATATCTTGAAGACAGGCTTTTGCAATCTTTTCAAATGCAATTTCAACATTTTGTCCTGTTTTTGCCGAAGTCTCCATATATTCACAACTCAACCTCTTAGCTAAATCTTCTGCTTCTTCTCGATCGATTTCTCTTTCCAAATCGACTTTGTTACCTAAAAGGATCATTGGTATAGTTTTTTTCACTGTTTTTTTTATAGAACTTACCCAACCTGGTATTTTTAAAAGTGTTTGACTAGATGATAAATCAAACACACCAAGAGCGGCATTGCTTCCTTTAAAATAGATGGTTCTAAGCTTATGAAACTGTGGTTGCCCGCCTATGTCCCAAAGAAGGAGACGTACGTTTTTGCCATCAAGTTCAACGTCTTTAATAAGGAAATTACTTCCTATAGTTTTTTTAAGGTCGTCGCTAAAATAATCTTTTATGTAGCGCAATAAGAGAGATGTTTTACCTACTCCTCCAGGACCAAAAAGTGTAATTTTAAATTTATATTGAGAATCTGGGCTCATCTTTATTTCACTATAATAAGATTAATAATTAAGGTATCTATTTGAAAGTTAATTACTAAATTTGTATTTATTATGAGTTAACTTTTATAATAATTAATTCATCGCTTATTATTATCTTAATATCTTTTTAAAATATTTATATCTTTATAATATAGCCTTATTATTTTTTAATTTATTCCAAAACAGATCAGTTTCACATCTTATCCTTTTTTCTTTCCTGTGCTCGCGATTTTTCTTACAATCCATTCAGGTGTTCCAACCCCTCCAAAGAATTCTAACCAAATATACATAAGTAACCCTAGAAATCCACAATACCCTACCCAAACAATTGGATAAAATATAATCGAAAATTGGCCACTATATAGTGGTAAGAATAAATATTGAATTAGGAAGAGAGAGAGGCTTGTTTTTCCGTAAAATAGGACTAATTTTACAACATCATTGGTTTTATTTTTTATATCAATAAAATAAAAGCATACAGCAATAAGTAAAAAAGCGACACCAAGATTATAAAACATATTTTGGGCAGTACATCTCACCATAAAAACAGGCATTGCAGCAAAATAACTATAATCTTGTTGATTAGCAATTTCTAATAAATCAATATGCAAATATTCTGAACGTACAATAACACCAGGGGATGAATGAAATCCGGGAATAACTCGACTTAAACCAGTTTCCCATATGTTAAAGGTAACTCCTCTAGGAGCGATTAGGAATATACCTAATAATGTAAATATAATACCATAAATAGCAAATATTCGAAATAACTTATAATAATCTTTTTTAGTCCCCTTTATCATTGCATCGTGAAGAAATTCTCCAAATATAGTAGACATGAAACATACTGCTAAGAATGGTAATATTGGGACTTGAGGAAGTGGAGAAGTTAGAATAAAGTGTAAAATGTAAATCCCACTATTTATATCCTTGAATTCATAAAGGATTTCCCTTATCCATGGAGAAAAATAAATTATTAGTATACCAATAACTGCTCGTGTAGTTTTTTTTAATTTTATTGCGTAGTAAGATAAAATCTGAGAGAATCCAATAAACATTAATATATTCCAGCCCCATAAATTCGCAGGAAAGGAAACAGCAATACCTGAAGTCATTAAGGACATTGGATTGAAGAGCATACCTATAATAATTATAACGCCTCCTCTTATGAAAATTCCATTGCGGATTGCTTTAGTATTTACTATTTCTCTTTTTCTTTTAAGGCTGAAAACAACACTAAGAGCTGAAAGAAACACAAATAAAGAAGGACCTAAAACATCCATGAAAGCAAAAACAAGTCCATAGATATACACCCAATCTCTATCAAGCCAACTGACACCACCATGAGCTAATATTATCCATACTAATGCAAATCCTTTTACAAAGTCTATTGAATCAATACGTTTTGATTTACTATTTTTAAGATCGTTATTGAATTCTTCTTCAATTGTCATCGACATTCTTTATCTTACTCAGATTATAATAATATCCTAAAAATTGTTAATATAATTGAACATTAAACATATTAAAATCTTTTTGTTACTATAATTGTTAGTACTTTCTATACGTAAAAAGCTCGATATTTATGATTAGATGTATTAAACCTTTTTTAAATCTCATCTAACTTGATTCGCTTGATATACAACTAAACAGTAATATAATAACATTAATAATATTAATCCGCCAAGATTAAACGGAAAAAAAGAATAGGTTAGATAAAAAAGTCCCCAAAACCCAACCATTAAAATGGCTAAAAGATAGTGAAGATATTTGATCATTCGATAATATCTAAAACTCTTATTGATGAGAAGAAAAAAAATCAAAAATGGAGTTAAGACAACAATGTGATGAGGCCAAGAATCAAAATATACAATTAACAAAATTAATAGTCCTGCAAAATATCCATCGATTAACTTTAAAGAGTGATCAGAGTTTTGAATATAAAAATAATATAATGGAATTAATATCACTAGGCTTATTATTATAAAAACTAAAAATCCATTGATATCAAATTCAATCAGTTGAAATAAAATTAATAGAATTCGAGTTAGACTGAACGATGGATTTATTTCAATACCACCTTCAATTGCATAGGTATATTCTCCAGTAAGATTGACAGTAATAAAATCGGTAAGCATCTGTGGATAAATTAAAAAATAAATACCCGAGAGTATTATCAAAATGATAGAACCTAATAATCGAATTGCAGTTCGTCGTATTTTAAAGATGAATTTCTTATTTTCTCGATTATAATTAAAAATTATTAGGAAAGGTAGAATTAAAATTAAGGTAGGGCGAATTAAAATTCCTAATCCTAATAAAAAACCTCCTATTAATTCATTCTTAACATTTCCTTTTAAGAAATAAAGTAATGAAGAAAGAATTAATACAGCTACTAAAATATTAATCTGTCCTAAGAAGTAATTCATAAATTGTGGCAGGCCTATTAAAAAAACAGAACTCTGATGAAGAATTGATTCATTTTCTTCTCTATTGATTACTTCTTTAAAAGTATCAAGCTTGTAGTTAAAAATAGAGTCATTACCTAAATTCCTGTAAACTTGAAGAATTCTAAAAATAATATAAAGTATTAAGATGTTCAGAAAAAAATTGAAAACTTGGAAAACAAAATAACCTAATTTTAATCCCAATATTGAAAAGGGAGTGAAAAAGTAAGCAGAAAGGGGTAAATATCTAAAAGGAAATGGCGAAAGTGAGGAATTATATAAATTAGGCAAATCTTCTATCACATTCAAGCCAGCATAATAAAATGAAAGGAAATCATTCTCATCAATATTCATTAGAGGACTATCTAAAAAATAAAAAAAAATGAATGTTAATATCAAATAGAAAGTATTGACAACAAAAGCTACAAAAAAAAAAATTCGAGTTTTATAAATTAAAAACCTCATTTTGCGTATTCAATTAGTGATTTGAAATATTTATTTCATTGTTTTTCCATTTTTATTGTCTTTACTCAATTTTTTCATGAAATCTTCCATTTTCTTTACTTTTTCACGTTTCTTAATTTTAGCATACATCTTTTTTGTAGTTTTCTTAACTGCTTCGCCTGATTTTTGACCCACCCTACTAAATTGAACCATTAACCATTCAGGTGAACCAACTCCTTTCGCAAATTCCATCCAAACATACATAAAAGTCCCTAAGAACCCCACATAGGAAAAAACAACAATTAAGAAAAAAGCAATAGCAAATTGACTAAAAAAAAGCGGAATAAATAGAAAGTGTATTAAAAATAGACTTAAGGAAATTTTACCAAAATATATTAGCACATTTATAAGACTATTGGACTTATTTTTAATATCAATAAAATAAAAGAAAGTGGCAATAATTAATAATGCAGCACCTTGATTATAAAACATGTTTCCACTTGTTCCTCTTATTAAGAAATTCGGCATTCCAGGAATAACAAAATAATCTTGATTGTTTGCAATTTCCAATAAATCCAAATGAGGATATTCAGATAATTCTATTGCACCTCCTATAGAAGTCGGAGTTTGCAGAGCCCAACCAGGTTGCCAATCAGTAAGATTTAGCCCATTGGGGAAGGGAATAAAAATTCCAACTAAAATAAAAATTATTCCCCACACAAAAAATATCCTAAACATTCCAATGTAAGCATCTTTTGTACTTTTATTCATTGCGTCATAAATATATTCGCCAAAAATGGTGGAAATAAAAGAAATAGAGATCCATGGTAGTAGTGTTAAATGAGGTGTTGGAGATGTAATAATATAATGTAAAATGATTAATGGTATATTACCCATTTCTTTACCTTCATAAAGGATGGCTCTTAAAAAAGGAGAGAGAATGATGATTATTATCCCTATTATAATACGGTTAGACTTTTTTAACTTTAAGATATAATAAGAAAAAATCTGAGAAAATCCAATAAAAGTAATAATATTCCACCCAAAAATTATAACAATTACTTTTCCTGTATTTAAATCAACGCCTATTATATTTGTAAGCATTCCTAACGCAATCATCACAATCCCCCGAGTAAAAACTTGATTTCGTATAATTTTTGGGTGTATAATACCTTCTTTTCTTTTAATACTAAATATTACACTTAAAGCTGAAAGGAACACAAATAAAGAGGGACCAAGAATATCTAAAAGTGCAAAAAGAAGTCCGTATAGATATAATGAATCTGCATCAAGCCATCCCTGTGCTGTATGAGCTAATATTATAAAAACAATTGCAAATCCTTTTACAAAATCTATTGAATTGATTCGTCTAGGGGAAGCATAATCTTTTATATCTTCTAACGGAATTTCTTGCATTAAATAATTAAATAGAGGAGGTGATTCAGTTTCTATTTCTGTACCAGATTGAGATGACATTTTATTCAATTTATTATTACGATTATTGATTAAAAACTAAGAAAAATTAAAATTTTCTAATTTTATTTTAATATTATTCTTTCTGAATTTTTATAATTTTTTAAATTAATAAAAAAATTTTTATGAATATTAATGGAACTTAAAAAATATATTAATAGCTATATCATTGGTTTTATTGGTTCATTAGTTTTAATATTATCAGAATTTTTTTCTTGGTTTTCTGAATACAATTTAATTCAGTTATACTTTTTCTATAGCATTACTCCTATTGAAGATTCTTTTCTATATATATTTCCTTTATTAAGTGGGATTATTTGCTTAATTGCTAGTATTTTAGTAATATATAAAAGTGAACTAAAAGTTAAATCTGTTATAGTGTTTGTAGTTGGGTTAGGTTTCTTTTTAATATTTTTTATTGATTACTTCATTGAAGAAAGTGCCTATTTTTCAAACCCTGGTATTGGCTTCTATTTAGGAATTATTGGTTTTCTATTAATATTATTTAATATATTAAATATTCTACTGAAATCTGAAAAACAAGCAGAGGGTAATTAATAATTTCTGATAAATCCAATGAAACTGAGAAAAAACCTAATGGACAAGATACTGAAGCAAGTTACTATTATGCGCTAAGTCATGAAATTCGAAGAAAAATAATAAAAATTATTGGAGATAATGAGTTTAGTACTTTTACAAAACTTAAAAAAGAACTGGGAGTAAGTACCGGGACTATTTACCATCATTTAGATACTTTATCAGAATTAGTACAACAACAAAAAAATAAAAAATATTATTTGAAAGAGTTAGGGATATATGCTTATAATTCTCTAAAAAATAATATTGAAACGATTAGGACACCAGATTTTGCTCATAGAGAACTAAAATCCCCTATTTTACGAAAATTAATGTGGGTTACATCAAAAAGATTTATCCAATTTGAAGAAAAAGATAAAAAATTCTCGATTATTCTTTCAATAGTAATAATCTCCCTAGGCACGATTTTTTGCGGGCTTAATGGTTTTTATTCGTTTTTATTTTTCTTTATGGAGATTAGCCAAACTCATCTAGAATTGAATTTTCAGATATTAATAAGTTTAAGTTTTATTGCAAATTTTTTTATATTTTTCATTATAATTGAAGGACTTTCTCGGCTTTTTTATAAAAAGAAGGAAAATGCTATCGATTTCTTTATCTCTTTTGCGATTATTTTATATCCTATGATTTTTTTTCTCATAATTCATTTTACCTTTAAATTTTTTAATCTATTAAATCTAAGTGTATTTAACTTATTAGATAAAGTTCTGTTGATTATTTTTCAAGTATGGTCATTATGGTTATTATCATATAGCTTATGTGCGAAAAAAGGATTAAAAATTGAAAGCAGCTTAATAGTTTCACTATTAATACATTATGGTGGTTTCACTATAATACTAGTTTTTTTGGTTTAAGGACATTGAAATTTAAACTTTCCAACAACTGAATTATCTCGTTTATTCTTCTTTTTGATGCAATTAAGTCTTTTGTTTTTGTTGCAATAAAACAGGAGTATTCATTAAAATCATTCAGAGAAATAGGAGGAGTTATCAATTCGGGGATTAATTTTATTAATTTAGATATTAGTTCTTCTTTAACATATTCTAAATTTTCATAATAACTGTAATTAAAGTCAATTCGAGTAAAATAAGAATAATTTTGCAAAGCAAGTTCAAATTTATCAATGTTTTTAATTTTAGAGTTGTAAATTAGTTCAGCGCAATTAATATTGAGAACGTTTCTTAAGCCTATATATGATGTAGTTAATCTAGGATTAATCTCTATAAAATTAAATAGAAGATTGCTATGTTCTATGAAATCAATGCCAAAATAACCTTCAATTTTTAGATTTCTTATTTTTTTTATGATTTTTGGTATCTGATAAAAATATTCTTGAAAATTTTCCAATGGTGTATATCCTCCAAGATAATCAAATTCATTATTCTCAATGTTAATATTCTGAAAATTTATGCTCAAGAGTAATGGGTTTATATAGAAATATGGAGACCCTATCAATGAAAGACTTAAATCTCTTCCGTTAATAAATTCTTGGATAATATATTTCCTTTTTTCTTCGATTCCATCATTATTCATAAAGAAATTTTCTATTTGAGTTTCCTTTTCAAAATAATAAATAGAATCTGCCCCAACTCCATCTTCAGGTTTAATAACAATAGGACGTTTTAATTTTCTAAATTTATTTATTATGAAGCCTAAATCTAAGGAATTCCCTTTAAAAGGTATTTTGTACGTGTTTGGGGTTAAAATACCATTTTTTTTAAAGCAGTTATAAGTGATAATTTTTGATGTCCCATATTTAATTCCCTTTAAGTTTGTGCTTAAAATGATTTTATCATAATTCTTAGCAATTTTTGTTAATTCATAAAGAATTTCCGATGTTTCTGGAGCAATAACAAATACGTATTTATTATTCTTTACCAATTCCTTAAAAATTGATTGATAATTATTGTTTTTTTCAACTTTTCTTATAATATCAGCCTGAAGATATTTAGATAAATACCAAATTCGATAATCTAATGTTACATGAATTTCAAAATCTAAAGCCTTAAAATCTGCAATTATCGATCTTAACATCCCAAATCCTTCACAAAAAAGTGAAGTTGGCATATTAGTATGAGCAAAACCACCACCGGAAATAAATTCAAAAATAAAAATATTGTTATTTTTCAATTTCTATTTCTTCATTTAAAATATATTTCTTTAAAAGTTATTGGTTATCTTAGTTACTAATATTTCAAAATTCTTAGTGGATTTAAAAATTTCATCAAAAGATTTTAAAAGAAATATAAAATATTGTTATATAACCAAAATTTATTGAAAAATGCTGGTTCTAATATGATTTTTGATGAAGAAACCATGAGAAGGATAAGGTATCTTCACTTTAAAATTAAACATTTAGAAGATGCTTTAGAAAAGGAAGATGAGCATTTTGGTTTAGATGATTTAAATCTAATAATGGAATATACAAAGATCTTAAATATTAATTATCAAAATGATAACCAAAAAAAAATATTAAGAGAACTAGATATAACTCAAAACTTTCATGATCCTGGAGTGAACAAAGAAATTGAAATTGAGGATATAATGTTTGAGTGTTCTCGTGCTTTATGGGTCATGAGTAAAGCTTATTCTCAATTATCTGAAAAATATGAAGAGGAAGAAGAATGGGAGAATGCAATTATAGCTATGACAGAATGTAGTAAGACTTATAAAACTGCTGCTTATTTCAGTGCTGCTGCTGTATATCAAAAAGAAACTGGAGATATTCTTTCTTCAGAAAATCTCGAGTTAAATTCAGAAGAAGCAAGAATCCTAGCTCAAAGTATTGCTGCCTTACGAGAAGAAACAAATAATAATATATATTTTTCTTCAAAACTATATGCAGGTCTTAGTATGTTATCGAAGCGATTATTTTATCTGAAAAAGCATGAAGAAAAAAAGAAACAACAAATTAGAGCTCAATTTCATTATGATATGGGAAAAGCTTGTTACCTTAAAGCACGTGCTTCATTAGAATCATCAATTACACTGATTAATAAAGAAAAAGTTAATAAACTACAACAAAAATCTTTATGGTATTTTATCAAAGCTAGAGATATTTGGGATGATATGCTAAAAAATTTATCACTTTCAAATAAGGAAAAAGAAAATATTGAGCTAAATTTATCGATTGTGAAAGCAAATTTGAAAGAAAACGATGTGGAGCAATTGGATTATGATGAAATAAAAAAAATACAAGACCCCGAGCCAATTATTATTATTCCAGAAAATTTGGCACCGTTTGTACCAAAAAGTATTATTTACCTAACTAAATTTGTACCCAAAGACTTGAATATCAAACGATTTAAATCTTACCAAAAGAAAAAATTAGAGGAAAAAATCCCTTATAGCAAAAAAGAAAAACTAATTGACCAAAAGGCTGGAATTGTAAGAACAATTAACGAATTAAAGATATTAAAAGAAAACAATGAAATTAATATTGATAAATTTGTTGAACTTATGGAGAAATATTCTACAAAACTAAAGATGATCGATTCAGCAATAGAGAAATTAGCTAAGAGATAAAAACTTAATAAAGTACTTTTTAATATCTATATTTCTTCTTCTTATTTAGTTTATGTTCTGTTTCAATGTATTTTTTACGATTCTTTTCTATTTCAGCATCACGTCGAGATTTTTCTAAAAAAATTAAATCATAAACTTCCTTAAAAACTATACTAATTAATGATATCTCCATAATAATGAGAAGAGATATCATTAAAATTTCTAAATTATGTAAATTTCTGAAAAAGAGAGACATAAATACAAACACATGAGGGATATAAATTATTGTAATAATTCCTATTTTTTTAGCAAATTTAATTATATTTTTAGTTTCTAAGCTGAATATTTTATGTAATTTAAAGACGTTCAATAAATAATACAAAGAATAAAAAATATTTATGGAACATAATACTACTATTAAATTTCTTTCTTGAGTGTAAATTCCTGTATATGGCTTTAATATTATTACTCCAATTAATAGAGTTATTGAAAACATAAATAGTATTAAAGTTAAAGATAATAATCCATCGTGGAAATCTTTAAAATCCAATGTTTATCAAGACCTCGATATTTTTCAAAATTTGATTTCTTAATATTGAAAAAAACTAGTAAGGTATTAATATTCATTGATAATCATGATTTTAGGTATAATTGCTATTTTTATTCTAAGTATCCTTTTAAAACATATATAAACAAATTTTAAATATTTAAGTTATGCCAAATAGTCTTGATAAATTTGTAAATAATCTCCAAAAAGAAATTATTAAAGAAGAAATCAAAGATCACAGCAAGAAAATTGTAGAATTATGTCATAATCCTAAAAATTGGGGAAAGCCACCAAAGGAAGAAATAACAATCTCAGAAGAAAAACAAGATGAATTAAAAGGATTTTTTTTAGGGTTGTACTTAAAAATTGAAGATGATATTATCATCAAGGCAAATTTCATAACAGATGGTTGTGGAGTTATGGTTGCAACGGGCTCTCAATTAACAATAATGATCAGTGGTAAATCTGTTGAGTTTGCTGAAAAATTGAGTCCGGATTCTTTAATTAGCGCTCTGAAAGGGATACCCCTTGATGAAATTAATTGCATTAGGTTAGCAATTAAAACTCTCAAAAATGCTATTAAAAAATATAAAGAAATTAAATAATTTGGATGTATAATGAAGAATTTGCACATTGAAAATATTGAGATTCCAATAAAAACAGATAATATCAAACTGAAAGGTTCAATCTATTTCTCCTCAAAGACTCCATTAAAAGCTCCATGGGTAATAATTTTGGCGGGTTTTTTAGCTCATCGAGGTATTGATTTTGAAAAGGCTTTTATTGAGAGGTTTGCTAATGAGGGATTTTATGTTTTATCTTATGATTATCGAGGACATGGTGAGAATATTAAGATTGGAAACAAATTTGATCTCTATAAAATGACTCCCAATATTTTTTCAGATATTCATGATGTAATAAGTTGGGTATTGGAAACTCAATTAAATAGAATATCAAAAGAAAATATTGTTCTTTTTGGAAGAAGTTATGGTGGTGCAATAGTTTTAACTCATGGTTTTATAGATAAAAGAGTAAAATACCTGATTGCTTTATGTGCTAGATATGATTATTCAACCGTTCAAATAGAAGTCCCAGATGTTCTCAAAGAGAGCATGTCAAAAGATATAAGTCCAAAATATTTTTTAGCAAAGACTCCATTAAATAATAAAAGAATACTTATAGCACATTGCAGAGATGATAGAAGAATTCCCTTTGAAAATGTACTTGAAATCAAAGAAAAATTAGGTTTAAGGGATGAAAATGTAATAATTTATGAAAATGGAGGTCATTCATTTGAAGGTCATAAAGATCATCTCTTTAATCAAATAAAAGAATTCTTAAAAAAAATATAAGAGAGGAAATTATAAATTATATATCAACGATCATATTAATGGGTGATATTTTTGGAAAGATTAGTGATTGTAGGACCAGCATCACAAATTCTTGGAGTTAAAATAGCACAAGAGCTAGGTATTCAATCTATAAATACAGAAATTAAAAGATTTCCAGATGGAGAGAATTATCTTCGAATTAATATAGAAGACGAGACTTTAATCACTGGAAAAGAAGTAATAATTGTACAATCAACAAGTCCTAGTGTAAGTGCTGATCAAAATGCTAGGCTAATAGAACTTTTTATGATGATTGATTCTGTTAAAAGAATGGGTGCTAAAAAAATTGTAGTAGTTGCTCCGTATTTAGCATACGCACGCCAAGATAAGATATTCAGACCTGGAGAAAGCCAATTTGCTAATGCAATTCTTCAAATGGTCAATTATTTTGGTATTGATGAGTTATATTCGGTTGATGTTCACGCTCCATTAGTATTAAATGAATGTTCTTGTAAAGCAATTAATATTGATTCTATGAAATTGCTTGCGGATTATATTAAAGCAAAAGATGCTAAAGATATTGTTGTAGTGGCACCAGATAAAGGAGCTTATGAGAGATCAACTGCTTTTGCTAGTCACTTCGGTGAGAATATTCCTATTGAAGTCTTTGAAAAAGAACGTGATGTTAAGACAGGTGAAATAAAAATGAGAGGGTATTTGAACCTCAAAAATAAAGATGTTGTCATTGCGGATGACATTATTGCTACGGGAGGCACAATGGCAACAGCGATAAATTTAGCTAAAGCTAGTGGAGCTAGAAAAGTATTTGCTGTCGCTACTCATGCATTATTACTAGAACAAGCAAAATATAGGATTTTAAAAGCAGGAGCAGATGAGATAATAGGCACAGATTCAATTGATAACGAAGTTGCCAAAATTTCATTAGCAAAGATCATAGCCGATTACTTAAAATAAAAATATTATAAAGATTAATAGTTATTAATAATTTCTAAGACTAGCTTTCTTACTTTTTCCTTTAGGTCTTCAATAGTTGAATTATTATGAATTATATAATCTACGTTTTCTAAAACACCATCAAGACCAAATTCACTTTCTCTTTTATCTCTTTCAATTAGTTCTTCAAATGTTTTTGGGTCATCACTACGACCTCTTTCAAAGAGCCTATTAAATCGTATTTCTTCATCAACTACAATTGCAATAATCGGAAACTTCCAATATTTTCTAAAAATATTAATTTCAGATAGGGATCTAATACCATCAATAAAAATAACTTCTACATTTTTACTTCTTATTAAATCCACACATTTTTCAGCTATTATTGTTGGGCCTTTTTCTTCACGTAATTGTTTAGCAATTTTACCAATATTAGTTCCAGAAGGTTCTAAGTTTCTTTTTTTAACTTCATCTCTTACAACATCCCCCATTGTTATAACTAATCCTAAATCTCTTATTGCATCTATCGCAGTTGTTTTCCCTGAGCCCGGTTGTCCTGTAATTGCTAAAACTTTCATATTTAAAGAAAAATTTTATTGAATATAATTTAAATATTTAGATTTTGTTTAAATTCTATATAGAATAAGATATAAAATTTTTAAAGGATAACATAACTTTGTAATAATTGCATAATTTATGCCAAAAAATAAAAAAATCGATCCATTCAAAGTACCAGTACTATTAACTCTTAAAGCATATAAAAGAATAGTAGGTTATGCTATACGTTATGCAAATGATAATTTGAACTCTGAAAAGTGGCGTGAAGTATATGGTATTTTGATTGGATCTATAGAAGATAATTCTAAGGTTATTGTTAAAGATGCGATTCCAATGGTAGCTGGAGATAGAGCAGGAGTAAAATATGAAAATAAACAGTATGTTGATATGGCTCAGATAGATGCTTCTGTATTCGAGAGATCTATTCAAGATATGAAGAAGGACTTTATTATCGGATGGTGGCATTCTCATCCCGGATTCGGATTCTTTTTTTCACCAATAGATTGTATGACACAATTAGGTTATCAAATCCCTAATCCATATGCTGTTGGTTTGATTTTTGACCATTGTAAGAAAGAATCTGATCTACATTTTCTCGGTATCGCTGGCTTAAGATTAAAAGATCCTGAATTAGGGATTTCCTCGGCTTACAATTTGATAGAAATGAATTATGAGCTCGAAGGAAAAAAAATGGTCTTAGAAATTGAAACGGTAATTAAAGAAGTAAATAAAAATATCAATAAAGTATTGAAGGAAGTTGAATATATTGATGATGTACTCCGAAAAAAGGCTTTGGCTCAACTCCAGAGGAATTATGGCTTAATTTTAGTACCAAAAGAAGATATAATAATTACTGATGATAAGGAGATGGCAGATGAGGATGAGAAGTATTTATATGAATGGGATCCTGATTTTTTCAGAAAATCATACCGTATTCCTAAATTTAGAGAGAGAATTGAAAAAACCATAGCAGCAGCTTATGACGAGTTAGATAAGTTAAGTGAAAATAGAGAAATGGAAAAGTATCAAACTAAGAGAAATAAACTAATTAAAAAAATTCAAAACCTTTTAAAGAAACCAAATGAATGGTATGATAAACTAATGGAAGATTTTTCAAAAAGAATTGAAATTATATTTCCATATTATTCATATCTAGATACAGATGAGAGGAAAGTCATTGAATATTTCGAAGAGAGAAGTTCTGAATATTTTAAGATTTTGGATGAATTAAATAACAGATCGCAATTAAATCTAGAAGGATTTGATTGAAAATATTTTATTTTGTAATTATCAAACTTTAAAAACGTACAAAAATATAATCAACTTAGGAACTTTAATTAAATTTTATTTATATAATATAATTATTAAGAATTAGCTTCTTTTTAATAAAGTATATAATTTTCATGGTTAATGAGATTCATGGTTAATGAGACTACTATTATAATAAGACATAGAAATGATAAAGATAAATCAATCAAAGATGCGATTTTTGCATTTTCGGGAGGCAGTAAATCTTTATTAATAAAAGGTGAAGGAGCAGAAATAAGCACAGCAGTAGAAGTGGCTGAAATTCTTAAAAGTCGTATGTATCCTAGATTAGAAATTGCAAATGTATCTTTAGGTAGTCGTCCCTATTTTGATAATAGACCGCGTGGATACAAAAATAAACACAAAGTAAATAAAAAAAAAATTGATATTGTTTCTAATATTGAAATTACTCTTCAAAACAAATCAATAGCTTAAACATGGCAAATTTTGAACATTTAGGGCCATTATTAGAAGAAACCCGAACAGTTGCTGTATGTGAGATCTGTAATAACTTCATTTATAAAAGAATTTATTACGATGAGAACTCAGAAAAGAAAAGAAAAACAGTTTTTGTTTGTAAGAATTGCTTGGTAAACGGCAGGTAATTCATATTATATATTAAAAACTTATTTGTTTTCAATCTTGCTAAGACGTCTTTTCTTCAGATATTTATTCCAATCAAATGCCATGATAAAGAACATAATTGTTATTGTGACTAATAGTAATATGGCTTCAGTTATTATGCTAGGGATATCATCAGTTTGAATTCCTTGAGCTCCTAGAGCTACTAAAATCGGCCAGCAACAATATAAAAAAGTAGTAAAATTTTTTCCTAACCAGCCAGGAATAATACATTTCCAAAAAGGATATTTAATCATTCCTAAAGGTAAGAATAAGATATCATCTGGAAGTGGAGTTAAAGCAAATAGAAATATATAAAATGATGTGCGTTTTTCTTTTTCTAGAATTAATTTGCCAAAACCATCTATATTCTTTAAGGCATCAGAATTTGTTTCTTCAGTAATTTTTTTTGTTCCATATCCAACTGCATAACCAGTTGATTCACCTAACGCGCTCCCTAATCCTCCTATTAATGCTATTCCAAGAATTTCTAACCAAAAAAATCCATTTTGCAAAATTTGCTCCAAAACTAACCCAGTATTTTCATATTTAAGATATATGGAATTTGAAAGTGAGAATAACACAAATGGAAAAGGAATAGGGAATCCAATTGATGCTGAGCCTAAAAAGCATATACCAAGAGAAATTAATAAAGCCCAAATATAATTTGAACCTTCTGTAATTAGTGTTAAATTTTGTCTCGCATTAATAATAAATTCTTGGAAACTGGGAACAAATAAAAACAATAATAAGTAAATAATAACAGCTAGATAAAATCCTGTGAATACTATCACCAGTTTACTTGGAATAGCCATAATCTTATTATTTTTTAGATATTTTTGTATTTAAACCATTTTTTGCTTCTAGCAATATTTTTAGATTAGTGTCTACCTTTCCAATTATATTTACTTTATTTGACATATCTAGGTTTTCTAAAGCTATTATCAATTCATCAGATTTAGGATTGTAAAAAATTTCACCTTCTTCTATAGTTTTTGTCGATTTAGGATTAGTTCCTTTATATATTTGTACTCCAGGTAATGTCCAATATTTCTTTGAACCAAAACTAAATCTACCTCTTAATATTATAGGTAATTTATCAATAATTGCGTCTGCTGTTAAAGGCGCAATATGCCGGATAATATTTCCTTCTATTATGCCAATTCCAAATAATTCAATCTTAATTGGTAAACTCATGTTTTATAAATAATGTAATTTCAGATATTTATATTATTTTAAATTATTTCTTAAAATCATTAGATTTTTGTAGAAGATATCATAAATATCTTTTTCAATCTTAATAATAAGATTTAAATATTCAAATTATCATATATTAAGTTGAAAAGGACAATTTGCATTGGAATTAGATACAAAATTACGGTTTTTGCACCGAGTTAGTGATTACAATCTAATAACCCATTTCCTTATTTGTGACATTTTTTTGGTTCACATTCCCTGAATCTTACTTCCTTTCTATCATAAAAAAAATAAGTTTGTTCCTATAGTGCTTAAAACATTGATACAAATCCATTTCAGGTCTTAATTGGCACTTTGGAGCAGGTGTTTAAACATTTTCTTATATAACGATTTTGGTATATGACATAATTGGTAAATTTGAGCTCTTGTTGAATCTATGAAATATTAATGAAACATGAGACATCAAAACATCTTACCAACAAATCAGAATAAATAAATAGGGCTTTGATTTCATAATTGCTTCATTGGATTATCATTTTTTTAATTCCTTTGAATCAATTACACTTAGACTAATCGGAGCACCTATTGTCCTTTTCTTTTTTTTTTTAATTTTTTGATATCATACAGATAATCAATATCATAAAAATCATATTTATTCTCAATATCGAAAACAAGGATTTTTTTTCCATTAAAAATCATATGGTTTAAAGTTTGCCATACCGTTGTATTTAGATTTTCTCGATTCAGATTTAATATTTCATTAATTGAGTCATAACTTAATGCTGTAATAGGAATTAATTGATTTAAAACATTTTGAGAACGAATTTCTCTAATTTTTAATTGAGAAATCTTTTTTAATACCATTTCTGAGCCAATTTTAGCAATATCAGCAATAGAAATTATCCTATTTTTACTATATATTTCTTCCAATGGTTTTAATCCTATTGTTCTATAAAAAACAAAAGGATGGTTCTGAATCAGATCAATTTTATTAGAAATTATAGATAGAACTTCTTTTAATATGTCATAATCAAAAATTGTATCACCTGGAATTACTAAATAGTGATTTCTTGATGTGAAGAAATCCTTATTTTTGATGATAGATAAAAATGAATATAGTGGGCCATATTTGTATTGATTTTCAGTATCTAGTATTATTAATTTATTTTGCATAACCTGATAATTTTTTTCTAATGTTGAAATAAACTCACGGATGGTATCACCTAAATATCCAACCACGATTCCTATTTGTTTTATTTCTAATTTGATCAAATTATTAATAATATGATGGAGAATTGAAATATTATTTAATCTTTCTATTTTAATTAATGGTTTAGGAAGATTTCTCGTAATTTTTTTAAGTCTAGTACCTTTTCCAGCACATAAAACGACAATAGATATCTTTTTTTTAATATCATTCTTTGGTAATGACAATTCTATTACCATCCCTGTCTATTACAATAGTATGCTCTTCTTGAGCTACGGGTTCATTTGTTTTTTCTACTAAGATATGATATTTATCTATTACTTTTTTACCTATAAAAAATTCAAGGGTTCTCTGTATTTTATTTTTAGGTATAATATTATCATTTTGGATCCATCTAGGTGAAAATGGGAGGTGTTTATAGTTTTCTTCAATTTTATTCATGTAAGCTATGTGTTCATATGACATATTTTTTTTTACTTTTTTTACAAATCGAAAGATATATGCATCCTTTCCATTCTCTACTTTTCCAATTCCAGATGTAGCAAAAGGTTCACAAGCATATGCATCTCCTGGTTTAACTATTTGATCATGCATTTTATCTTTATAATTTGGAATAAAAGGTCCAGCATGTAAATTATATTGCTTTAATTCATGGCCTCCTAAATTTGTTATTGGCCTTAACCCTCTATTAATAATTTTTTCAGCAATAACTTCACCTAATTCATATAATTTAATTCCAGGACTGAATATTTCGATTGCAGCCTCAAGAGCTTCTCTTGCAGCTTCCACGTAGTTCTGAAGTTTAGGGTCTTCATCAATATTTATTGTAAATGCTGAATCTGCTATAAATCCATTATAATGTGCTCCAATATCAATTTTTAATAGCCCTTTTTCAGGAACTATAGTTTGATCATCAATTGAAGGACTATAATGGGCCGCAATTTCATTTAATGACATATTTATCGGGAAAGAAAGATTACACCCATTATTAATTATCTCAGCTTCACATTTATTTCCAATCTCTAAAAGAGATATTCCTGGATTTATTAATCTTTTAATTAGTTTTTTAGCAGCTATAACTGCTTTTCCAGCTTTAATGTAAGCTTGAATAAAATCATCCTTCATTTTTTTCAAGAGTTTTTTATTATTACACTTAAGGTGTTAATCGATCGGGTGTCCTAGGATACATTACTGCTTCTCGAATATCGTTTAATCCGCATAATATTGTTAACCACCTATCAATTCCAAGACCAAAACCAGCGTGTGGCGGCATTCCATAATCAAAAGTACTAAGATGTGAATTAAAAGCTAGATGATTAAGTCCTTTCTCTTCAAGTGCTTTTATTAATTGCTGTTTATTATGAACCCTGGTACCTCCAGATGTTAATTCTAACATACCTTTTTGTAGATCAAATGATTCACTATACTTAGGATTTTTTGAAGGCATAATATAAAAAGGCTTTATAGACATTGGCCAATGAGTAATATAATAATACCCGGACAGTTCTTTGCCTAATTTTCTATATGCTTCAGTGGAAATATCTTCTCCAAATTCTATATCAATTGAATATTTTTTATTAATTAAATCAATGATTTCTTCATACTTAAACCTAGGAAAAGGAATTTCTGGTGTAACTGTTTGTTTATCTACATTTAGATATTTTAATGCTACCAATTGTTTTTCTCTAATATCTTTAATGGCATTTTGAATCAATTCTTCCAATAATTTAAGGACATCTTCCATCGATGAAAAAGCAATTTCAACATCTAAAGTAAAAATTTCACAAATATGTCTTTTTGTACGATGTTTTTCAGCTCTGAAACAATCACTTATTTCAAAAACTCTCTCATAGACACCACTCAATTGTTCTTTATATAATTGGGCGGATTGAGTGAGAAACGCCTCCTTTTCAAAGTAAATAATAGGAAATAACTCAGTACCACCTTCGGTTGCAGAAGCTATTATTTTAGGTGTAGTTATTTCAGTAAAATTCCTTTCGAACAAAAATCTCCTAATAGATCTAAGTAATTCTCCCCTAATTTCAAAAATAGCTTGGTTCTTGAGGGATCTTAAATCTAATGCTCTATGATTTAATCTAAGATCTAGCTCAGAAACAGTTTCCCCTGTCATATCTATAGGAAGCTTTTCAGGCGTTGTATTTAACAATTTTATTTCAGAGGGAATTATTTCAATACCTCCGGGTGCTTCACTGAATACCTTTACTATTCCTTTTACCATTAAACAATATTGATAACCAATTCGTATTCCTTCAAATAATTCATCAGAAACAACTCCTTTTTTTAAAGTTATTTGACGTTCTCCATACTTATCTTGTAAAGAGATAAATTTCAATCCACCGAGATCTCTGAAATTTCTAATCCAGCCTCCTAAAATTACTTCTTTACCTTCCATATCTGGGGAGAGATCTTTAGTATAATGTGTTTTTCTCCAATCTCCTAGTTGATCTAACATTTATTCGTTTCAACATGTAATTTATTCCTAAAAAATATAATTTTAAAAGTTAAAGTAAAAATAAAATTTTTGCCTTCTTATCTATAATTTATGG
>JBHLNW010000146.1:0-6459 GCA_048941185.1 Promethearchaeota archaeon | reverse complement strand
ATATGAGAACCATTTAAATTAACATATGATCTTAAGAGAGATTCTAATATTTCTCCATTTTCAATAATAGTAAGTTCTGGATCAATATTTATTGTGCAAGCAACTCCATTAGACAAAAGGGAATGGTCCAATTTCGCGATGCTGTTAAATGTTGCTGTAAGTCCTTTGTTTGCTGTAAAGCCAGGTGCGATGTCTCTTGTTAAAGGTTTTCCTTTTTTTCTACCAGAAGGAAGAGCCCCTGTAAATATTCCAAATCCTACATGGGTGGTCATCGCATGAATTCCAACTCGATATTCTCCACCTCTAGCACATCGGAGACCTTCTACTGACTCAAAAAGAATTTCAGTCACTTTTTTAGCATACTTATCAGCTCGATCATCATCATTTCCGTATTTAGGACATTTATATAATAGATAATTATGAAGATCTTTATATCCTCTAAAATTTTTTTTTAACGCATCTATTAGAGTTTCCATACTTATTTTCTTTTCTTTAAAAATTGCCCAATCTATAGCAGCTAGAGAATCAACAACATCAGAAAAACTTGTCGCATGTATACCAGAGAAATTATATTTGGCAGGACCCTCATTCACGTCAACGCCTTTTTCAAAACAAGCATTTATACAAAGCGACATTAAGGGAGTCGGTTTTATGTGCTTATGTGCTTCTTGGTATGCATTAGCAGTACTCGTAGCCATTTTCATCATTGATTTTAATTTTTTACTGAAAGCAATTAGTATCTCATCTATAGATTTAAATGATCCTGCATCAAAATCTGATTTAATATAATTACTTATTATTGATTTATCAGTTCCTAATGCAAGTTCTAATGCTTTTGCTAAATTAAGAAATATAGCTCCTGTATTATCAAAAGAAGTACCAGAAGTAGATAATCCTACACAGCCCACTATTCCATAATCTCGGGCTTCTGTTAATGGAATACCATAATTCATTAAGCTTTGGACTACTAAATCATCGTTGTAAATCCCTATGACATTTATCCTTTTTGCTAAAACCTTAATTATTTCTTGATATAGCCTTTTGGGTGTATTTTTATGAATTCTAATTACTAAATTAGGACTTGGTACGGCAAGTTCTTCAATTGCTTTTAAAATTAAATAAGTTAGATTATTTGTTGCATCGTTCCCTTCCTTATCAATGCCGCCAATTAAAATATTCTGCGTTGTGGCCATCCCTCCAAAATATTGGGTTGCTACTGAGTCATACAAAGCAATAATTTCATTTGTTTTTAAAAGTAGGTTTTTAGTTAAACGCAATGTATTCTCGAGATCTTCATTGTAATATCGATGCAAATATTGGTCTATCCGGCCAAAAGAAATTCCATGTTCAAAATTTTCAATATGTAGTGCCATATGTATGAACCATAAAAATTGAACAGCTTCTTGAAAACTGGTTGCGGGATATTCAGGAACTTTGTTGCATGTTTTTGAGATCATTTCAAGTTCATTTTTCCTAAAGGGATTTGGTTCTTCTAAAGCCATTTTTTTGGCTTTTTCAGCAAATTTATGTGCATAGGCAATAAGCGCTTCTGATATAATTATGATTGAATCGTAAAAAGCACCTTTATTTTCAATATCTAAGACTGAATTTGAATTATTTTTAAGTTCGATTTTTTTTTCTCGAGATAATTCAATATACTTTCTTAACCCAAAAGAGAGAAGTCGTGGATAATCAATTACAGCATGAGCTATTCCTCCAATCTCAGTGGCAACATATGCGCAACCACTAAAAGATGTTTCAAATACATAATCAGGTGCAAAATCTCGGGCAAATTGATCAATCTGAAAATTATCATAAAAAGGGGCTATTTGTTCCCTCAAAATTTTAATGTCTGAATCTCTAACTTTGATTGGATTTACAACTCTTTTAGGCAGAAGCTCTAACTCCTTCATGATTCTAAAACCACTTGCTTCAAGTCTAGGAATTGCAACTGGGATGTCTTCATCAAAAGTTCCTACAATTAGTTCATCTGGTCTAATAATAATAGGTAAATGTTCTAAAGTTTTTCTAAGACCATTAGCTTGCCTAATAATCATAGGCATATCTGAAGCTTCTTTTAGAGCTTGCGTATAAAAAATAGGAACTTTTAGTGAAAGATAAGGAGCTCCTCGTACTTTCTCATTTAAAGATTCAATTACCAAATTAATCCCCAAATTAACTAGATGATTTAATGCAATATCTTAAATAAGATTAAATAATTTCATTTAAATCTTTAACCATTATCAATTTAAGTCTATTAAAATTAATTCAAGGGTCAAACTAATTTATTTTAATTGATATATTCCATTGTTTTGAGAAATTTCTGAATACTGAGAAAGATATTCCATTAAAAAACTTCTTTGCGTATTATTCTCTTCTAAAAATTGCTCAATTCGAAAAGTAAGATCTTCAATATTTTCAATTCTAATCCAATGAAGTTTATTAAAGTATTGTAACATTTTTGTGTGAAACTCTTCTTTTTTTCCAAATTTCTGTAAATCTTCCTCAATTTTTTTAATCCATTTATTAAATGCTTTTTTTGTCTTAAAGGTTACAATTATGTTATTATCCTCTGCTAAATTCATCCATAAATACTTATCTTTATCAGTAAGCATTCTATTATAGTTTGTGACAAAATTTACATTTTCTTGGAGTAGTTTAATTCTTTCTTTTTTAGCTAATTCTTCTCTAAATGCGAGAGGAGTCTCAATTAAATCAAGTCTGCAATAATAATCTTTAGATGAATAATGAAAATCAGTGACTTTTACACCTAACATACCACATATTCCTGCAAAAAATTTGCAATTTTCGAAATGTATATTTCTCTGCTTACCAATAAATTCCAAATGAGCAGTTCCATATTTTTTATTTTTTTTGGGAAAAATATCAAGTCTTAATTCTTTAACAGCATTGGAAGGATATACTCGATTTTTAAACCGTTCAAATAATTGCTGCCAACCCTCAGTACCTTTTTGTTTTAAGTAGATACTCCTATAAAAATGATAAACTGCTAATAAAAAACGTGTGATAAAATCAAAAGGTATAGGAACATATCTATTACTCTCTGCTATCATATCATAAAGCGGAATCGTGGCTTTAAATGTAAATTTATCAAAAAATTCTTTATACTTTTGATCTTCTACTCGCTTAAAATCTTCAATTGTTTTTCCTTTCTTAAAGAGTTTCATTATGTTTTCCAAAATATAAGTTATGAATGAACTTACACTCTTATAGCGCCCATCATTAGGATATTCCCTATGATTTACATTTACATGCCTTATTATCCATTCTTTAAGGGCTGGAGATATAGAAATCGTTTGTTGAGCTGTTTTCTTATTTGAGAGATATTTTTTTTCAGCCATACTAGGCTTAAAGATCTTGGGTAATTAAATTTTTTGTTAGGTTTTAAGATCCATTCTATTAGCTTAACTCAATCAAAAGTTAGCAATATTAATTATTCAGAGTTTTTGGAGATACATTTTTTCCTAATAAAATATTTGATAGGTAATTTTCCACAATCTTTAACCTTCAGAGGATCTAAGCTAATGATCTTTAGAATGGATTTTTTTTAGGTTAGTTTATAAATGATGAAGAAAACCCAATATTTGGGCAATTTTAGCGATAAAAATCAAGGGGATGACAGGAGACCCTAGCCATAAAGGTCAAAAGGGAAGGGTTAAGGAGGACGAGATCCCTCTTTTTTTTAATTTCTTTTAGAAATTCTTAGAATTTTGAGTTAATTTAGGTCTTTTAAATAATAACCTCGGTTTTCATGCAAAATTTCTGAGTATTTTGAGAGAACTTTCATTAAAAACTCTCGTTCAAGCTCATATTTTGATTCTGATAATCTTATATTAAAAACTAGGTCATCTTCGTTTTCAATATCAATCCAATGTAATTTCTCAAATAATTTTAAAATTTGGAGTTTATAATTTTCTTTATCTGAGAAGTTTTCTATATCCTTTTGAATTAAATTAATCCATTTATTTTGAGTCTCTTCATTGTTAAAGCAAACTATTACATTTTTATCTTCAGCTAAATTCATCCATAAATAGTAATCTTTATCATTGATTATTTTACAGTAGTTAATAAAATGAGAAATATTGTCATTCATTAGCTTAACTCTTTTAGATTTTGCTAAATCATCTCGAAAAAATAAATCAGTTGCAGTTAAATCAAATCTATAATAAATATCTTTTTCCGAATATACAATATTATCAATCTTTATCCCTAATATCCCAAAAAATGCAGAAGTGTACTTACAAGTATCATAACTTAAATTTTTATAAAGACCCGCAAATTCAAAAATACCTGTTAAATCTGTGCGACTCTTTCCAGTAAAAAGATCTATCTTAAATTCTTTTGTGACATTATTTGAAACCAAATAATTTTTTATTCGACTAACAGTATTTTGAATACTAATGATATCACGGGATTCCATCATTTTCATATAAAATCGTCGAATTGTTAAAAAGAATGATGGAATTTTCTCAAGTGTAGGATTTGTATATTTATTTGGTTTAATTGCTTCCTCATAATATGGAATTGTTGCCTTGAAAGAGATTTTATCAAAAAAATTCTTGAATTCACTATCTACAAAATTTTCAAAATCATCTAAATTTTTTCCCTTATTGAAACAATCCATAATTTTCTCCAAAACGTAATTATAAAAGGCGGAAATACTTTTGAACCTCTTATCATTCGGATTTTTTTCTTGATTTACCTTTACATAGTCTTCAATTCGTTGTTTAAGGTTTGGTGTAATTGAAATTGTTTGTTGTGTTATTTTCTTTTTTGATAAAGGTTTTTGTGAGGGCATTATTATTTAGACTCTTTAATTTTTGTCTTATAGTAATACAATATTTTATATAAAAAGGTCTGAAAAGAAAAAGTTTTTTATATAAAGGAAAGATTTTTTAGAGATCTTTTTTGGTTAGAAAAAGGAATTTTCCATGAATAAGCATCTAATAAATTCATATTCAAGATTTTAACATACCACTAAAGAATCTTAGAAACATATACTCCATCAGGTTTATATCCCATTTCATAGAAATATGATTTTGCTCCAATACCACTTATAACAGCAAGTTTTTTCGCATCAAGTTCCTCCTTGGAAATTTTTTCTGCGTTGCTCATTAATAGTTTTCCATAACCTCTATGTTGGATTTGAGTAAAAAGATTTGGCTTTAAATCTTTCGGGACCAGTTCGCCAACTACCTTTATTTCTCTGACGATCATTGTTTTTCCATCGCTCAGTTCGGGTCTATGGGCAAATTCAGAGGGTTTTCTTAAACGTAAGTATCCAATTAAATAATTTTCTTTCTTGTTCTCATAAGACAAGAATATCTCGTTTCCTTGAGAAGCCATATAATCAAAATGATATAGTTTTATATCATCGAAAGACATTTCTTTAAAACTTTTTTTTCTTTTACTGATTCCATATTCCCTACACCGTATACATTTACAAGTTTCATTCATTTCTCTTAATCGTTCCTGCACTAATTGTCTTAAATTGCTATTTTTACATCCTGCTTCAATTAAAGTAGCTGGGATATCTCTCATAATTCTTTGAACTCTGACATAAGGGGGGAGATTTGATTTAACTTTAGCAATTAAATCTATTAATTCCTTATCCGAATAAGGAGAATACTTGCCTTTTTTCCACCAATTATATAATTCAGTACCATTAATTACTAGTGTAGGATATATTTTCAGCATATCGGGGCGATAGTTAGGGTTTGAAAACAACTCATTAAAAAGTTCTAAATCTTTTGAAAATTCAGATCCTGGGAGATTGGGCATAATATGTGCATTTATTTTTAATCCAGCGTCCTTAGCAATTCTGATCGCCTCCATGCTATCAAAAGTAGTGTGTCCTCTCTTTACAAGTTTAAATATATCATCATAGACTGTTTGTATTCCAATCTCAACACGAGTAGTTCCATAATTTAACATTCTATCGATATCTTTTTCCTTACAATAGTCAGGTCTAGTTTCAATTGTTATTCCTATGACGCGTCTTTTAGAGCTCTCAGCAAGTCTTTTAGCTTCTTCTAAAGTCTCTACTCTCTGTTCGATTATTCCTTCTAACGCTTCTTTTATAAATTGGTTCTGGTAATCTATATCAGTTGATAAAAAAGTTCCTCCCATAATGATTAGTTCAATTTTATCAATTTTATGCCCAATAGCTTCCAAATCATTAATTCTACTTGAAACTTGTAAATAAGGGTCATAATTATTATGAATAGATCTCATAGCGGCGGGTTCACGACCAGTATAAGATTGAGCAACTTTCATTCCGGGCTGAGATTCTTGTCCAGGGCAATAGATACAAGTTCCAGGACATGGAAGGGGTTTAGTCATTATGGCTATAACAGACACACCAGAAAGCGTCCTTGTTTTTCTCCTTTTAAGAATATGAGTAATTATCTCTTTTTCTTCTTCTGTTGCGTAGTTTAA
>JBHLNW010000145.1:4044-6492 GCA_048941185.1 Promethearchaeota archaeon | reverse complement strand
AAATCGTCCCTCAGAGAATTTAAAGTACCAAAAATATAATTCTCTTTTATCTTGCATTTTGATTTTACTAATTACATTATACTCTTTTTTACTTGGAAATCCCATATTAATTTTAATAATTCTTCCATTTATCTATATCCTTCTTCATTATGAGCAAAAAGCAGGTCTAATTTTTAAGAAGTATAACAAATTTGTAATTCTATTAAATTCTACAGCAATTTTAATTTGTATATCTTTCGGTTTAATTCCGATATTTTATACTATTTTACTGAACTTCTTTTATTTATGCCTTTCTTTATACTTCGCATTACAAATATTCGTAAAACTGAAATATTTTATAAAGGAAAATGTCATCATTTACCAAAATTTATTAGCTATGGCAAGTTTTTCCTTAATTTTATATACGTTCTTTCCAACTGAATATACTTTATTCACGTCAGATCCTTTAGTAATTTTAGTTTCAAATATTCTCTTACACTCTGTCTTTATTCTTGTAATATTATTAATTTCTCAATATGTAATAGGTATTAGGTATTTTCATACTAAGAGTCCCAAGTTATATAGAAGAGTTGTATTAGCAAATAGTTTTTTAATCGAATTTTTTATTTTTGTATTCATTAATTTTCGAGTCTATTACTTACTCGAGCTTATTCCATTTTTACAAGTATTATGCATTTCATCCATCTGCTTCCCCATTATCTTCCTAGCTTTCCTTTATTTAAATTATGGCCTGAAAGTGTTTCCGAGGGAATATTTATTGAAACATAGTTATTTTTCTCTATGGATATTGTTAAGTGATTTATTTATATCTTTGCTGGTTATCTCTTTACTTACCGGTTTCTGGCTTATCTTAGCTTTTGATTTACTTATTGCATCAGTTTTTTACTATTTTATCATAAAATTCGGACTAAAATTAGAACGCGTGAAAGAATCTAAATTTAAAACATATGTTAAAATTAATTCTTACCTGATAACAGTTGAGCTTGTATATATGTTTTTTACATTATTTTATACGGTTTTTCAAATACTTCCCCTGTTCGAAAACATACTATATTCACTATTTCTGTCATTAGCGGTAGTTTGTGTAATAATTAACATATTTTCGAAAAAGGGACCCTTTTCTGAAGACCTGTATATCAAAATCAATGTTTTTGTTTTATTATATGGAGTAGTAATAGCTTTTTACTTCTTTCTGATGCGTACTCTTGGTACACATTATGTATTTATAATTCCTCTTATGAGTTCTAGCATAATTCTATTCTTACCACTATTATATTTAAGAAAAAAAGGAGAATATCCTAAATTAACATCTAAATCAATAAAACTCAACATTATATTATTTTCATCGACAATTTCATTAATCCCAACTACTATAGGATTAGAATTATACAATTTAGGCATTTATTTTGATTTAATTTTCTTATCAATGACAGTAGTTAATTTTACTTTATATATTCTGCTCATTATTTTCGGTATTTATCGCTACATATCCGATAAATTGAATATTAGTGAAAAAAGAGTGAAGTTCTTTATGAAATCCCAAATAGTAATAGGATTTAGTATATGTTTCACGACAGTGTTCTATTATACCTTTTTCTTATTGATAAGTACTAATTATTATATAGTCTTACCACTAATTTTCACTTCTCTATCTCTCTTTATTCCTTTCTATTATTGTTATAAGAAAGAGATTTTTAATCCAGAATTTACAAAAAAAGTTACAATTTCAAATATGGTGGTTCTCACAGGTTTATTTACTTCAATTCCGACAATGGTTGGTTTGGAGTTACTCAATTTGGGGATTATCTCTGTTAACGACCTTTTTATATTAAATATATTAAATTCATCGGTGTATATTTTCTACATTTTTCTTTCAATTCTCATAAGAATATCGAAAAATTATAAATTAAAAGAAAAGTTCATCAAATTTTTTAAACAACTTCAAATTATTACAATATTTTGTATTTCTGTATCAACAGTATTTTTTTATCCATTTTTGTTACTAATAGGGACATTTTATAGCATTATCTTACCTTTAATCGCTTTACTCTTTTCATGGTTTTTCCTATTTTATTATTCTTATAAAAAAGAGTATTTCAACATAGAATGGCTTAAAAAATTAACAATTTACAACTTTATTGCGTTATCTTCTTTAATTATCTCTATACCCACTGTAGTTGGTTTAGAATTAGTAAGAATTGGATGGACACCTAATTTAATCTTAATAATAACTACAACATTGATCATATTATTCTGTTTCCTAAAGATTTCTGAAAAAATTAGCATAAAAATTAAATTAAAAGAAATTTACGTCAAGATTTTCAAATCGTCTATTGTAATTGTATGGTTTTCATTTACATTATTTTTGTCTTATTATATTGCATCAATCTTTATAGTCAGGATAGAGATGACTGCTTTTACATTTTTAATACTAAGTTGTTGCTTTTT
>JBHLNW010000145.1:0-3944 GCA_048941185.1 Promethearchaeota archaeon | reverse complement strand
TTTTTAACTCCTCTGAGTCTACGTATTTTAAAGAATTTGAAATATATATCATCTAAAAATCAATTATTGATGAAGAAAATTACTGTAATAGCATTTGCAATTTCAATCACAAGTTTATATTTTGAATTTCTTTTGTATTTAACAAATCAGATCCCTATTTTCTATCAGAATCCTGTATTTCATATAGCAACTCTTATTATTAACCTGTTTTTAATTTTCTTTTACTATTCTATAAGGTTTAATATATTAGTAGCAAAAAAAGATGTATTGAATGTGTTTGGGTTTTATTGCTTATCTTTCATATTATCTATAAGTCTCCTTTATTTTGGTTCTATTTTTTCATTGTTCCTTATTATAATTTTATGGTCTCTAATTCTCTCTCAAAGAAGCATTGTTCCTATTTTTCGATTTTTATCATATTTCTTATTAAGCTATGTTAGCTTTGTTGAAATCTTAGTTGTTTTAAACTTTTATGGAATAATTACAGGTTTTGATATAGCCTTGACAGGGATTTTTGCCATATTTTACTTATTATCATTAAGTGGTGTTTTATTCTTCTCGATTTTACTTAATATTAAGAAAGATAACACTTTAGAAAAATTTTCATTGTATTCACTTATTTCTATTCTATCTTTTATCTTTCTTAGTCTATTTACAAATATTTTACTAATTTATAATATAACAATATCTCTATTCATATTTTTATTATTTTTGGGAATCTCCTTTTATCGCAAAAGAGATGAAAGATATAAATGGTTTATAAATCCTTGTGTTATCCTATTTGTTTTTGATTTCATCAGCTTTATATCATATTCTTTGCTTTTTAATAATCCAATTTTTGGAGCTTACAATTCTTATTTGACTTTCACATTAACTTTAACTATGACAGGTTTTGCATTTGTTATTTTGTATAATAAAGCACCACCAAGGTTTAGGAGAAGATCTTTTTATATTGTATTAATTTCAATAGTGATTTCTTTTCCAGTCTTTTTATATTTGCTAATAATTGCGGCCTTATCTATGCCATTATGGTCTTTAGTTCCTTTAATAATTGCGATTAATTTTGGAGTCTTTCTATTTTATTTATCTATTGGAATTTATCAGTGGAAAGTATCATGGGCGATTTGGAAATCAGGATGGTATGTATGGAACATATTGCCCATCGCAAATTGGTTTATAATCTATCAAAGTTTAACAGGCATGGATATTTTCACAACTGAACTTTTCACCATTTTAAGTCCATTTGGACCTGTTGAGTTAGGTGGCGCATTCTTTTTATCTCTAATAATTTGTTCCTTATTTTTCATACCAGTAGTGTATACAAAAATCAAGAAATATTTTTCTATAATTATATTTATAATATGGGGAGAAAGCCTATTTTTACTTTATTGGTTTAGTCAGAATTTATTCGTATTGGATTATCTTCTGAGAAATTTATTTTTTATTATGTTTGCAGTTGTTTTATTGATGCCAGTGTTAATATTATTAAAATTCTGGAAAATTGTTTCGATTTTGTGGGTGTTTCCCTTAACATTTGTTAATGCACTATTTTTGTTGTTTTATTTATATTCAATTGGTCTTCCTTTAGAATTAACAATTGCGGTCGGTATATTAGCTATAGGATTATTTTTAATTGTATACTCATTTTTCCCTAATATTAGATCTGTTGGTTTAGTTTTAATTATTGCATATCTCATAACCTTATCAGGCATTTTCTTAACGATCTTTTTTGTTCTATATGCTGTGATAAACCACCTGATATTTTCATTGAATATTAGTTTATTGATATTTGGATTCACACTATTTTCCTCTAAATACTTAAAATTACCTAAAAGAGTAATAGACTTATGCCTTTCTTGGATTTTAATCATCAACTTTTCATGGTTGACTTTTAACACATTCTATTTTTTTCAGGGGTATGTAATACTTGCTTTATCCCTAGCTCTAACTGTATTTGGTTGCTCAATTTTTATATTTAATCGCTATAAAATGAGATTGCGGATTAATAGACTGATTCCGTATTTTACAGTGGCAATTGGAGCATCTTTATCGGTTACTTCCATAGCATACATTCTATTTCAAGCCCCAATTGGTGTTTTAATTACAACCTTTTCCATTATATTCATTATATTCTTATATTATATATTCACTGAATATCGATATATCCTATGGTTTGCTATTCCAATTCCTATAATTTCTCCCATTTTAGAATGGCTATTTACACTCGAAATAATGTATTCTAATTGGATTTTTACCCTTTTAACTTGGCCAATGTTATATGTTATTACTTTTCAAATTTTAATTAATGTGTTCAAAAGACCCTCTAAAGATGAGGGAACTGATATTAAAAATAGTATGTTTAAAATTTATCATGATAAAAACCAATTAAAATGGTTAAATTTTGTATGCTTTCTATTGAATTCAATTTTCATATCACTATTTCTAACAATAATGTTACCGAATCTCTTTATGCCAATGCTATTCACACATATTATTTTTGTTTACCAAATTTGTGATTTCTTAATAATCTGGCCACTCTTGTTCTTAATCTGCATGAAATATGCACAAAAATCGGAATTGAACTTAAAGATAAAGGATATACTCCGTTATTTTAATATTATAAGTAGTTTCTTATATCTTTTTGTTCCCTTAGCCTTAGGCATGAATATTTTGCTTTATCTTATCTTTATTAGAGCCAATTTACTAATTTCAACATATTTAGTTCTTATGGCAATAGGTATTGTACTCTTCATTGAAAGTATATTCATGGATAGATTTATCTTTCATTTTTTAACTGAATCAACTCGAAATCACTATACACTATGGTCCTGGTTTGTTTTCTGTAATACTTTGTCCTTATTCATATTTTTATTTCTTCCAAACCCATTCTTCTTAATTTTAACATTTTCAGTGTTAAATCTCATTTCATTACATTTCTTATCTCACATGGAGATTTCAAAAAATATTATTTCAAAACTTAGGTTATTACTAATTTATAATTTATTTATTTGGAGTTCGTTTTTTGGAGCATCTTTAATTTCTGATGGTCTTACACTTATATTTACCCAATTAAGAGGATTTGGATACTTTTCATTATTATTCCAAAACTCATCTCTTCTATTGTATATTTTTAGTATAATTTTTGTGAAATTCGAAAAAAATATAAAAAATAGAATCGAGTTTGTACTATTCATTGTATTTCAAGGCTTATTAGCATTAAACCTGATTTATATCTTCACACTGTTAGGTATATTAAATTTCATTTCGATTAATTTAATAATTTTCATAGAAGTATGCCTTTTATTTGTCCCTATATTTTACTTTAATATAATTATAGCACAAGAGAAATATCTAAACTTTCTGCCCAAAATCCATTCATTAATGGTATTGATACTGTATTTTGAAATCAGCATAATGATTTATGGATTAGTGAGTATTCTTTTAGAATTTTTTGAAAGTATTACGGTAGCTCTATCAGTCTTGTTTGTTTTAACAGTATTAGATATTTATTTTATTAAAAAAGTTAAGAGAAATTATGCAAATTTAGTTCATACGATTACTTATTTCATACTTTCACTATCCTTATTATTAATGCTACACACCCTTGTATTTCAATATCCTTTCTTACTCAGCTTAGAGATTTTTGTTTTTCTCATAATGCAGTTTTACACAAATTATTCTTTCTTTAAGACTTTAGAATTATTTTTCCCTGATAAAAAAGAAAGTTATACTAAAGCTCAAACATATATTCGCCGGCTTTTGGGTATTGGTTTTTATGCTACATTATGTTTTTCTATAATTCAACCATTAACATTACAAGGATTTGATATGCCGTTGATCTTATTAATTTCTAGCGTGGTAATTCATGTGTTGATGATAATTGATAGTTTTCTGTTTAAATTTTTAGGCAAAATTGCGGATTATATCAAATCATTTTCATGGAT
>JBHLNW010000144.1:0-6816 GCA_048941185.1 Promethearchaeota archaeon | reverse complement strand
TTGGGATGAAGAAAAATGTACTGACTGTGCTCAATGTTGGTATATTTGTCCTGATTTTACTATTATAAGAGAAAAAGGAGAAGATGGCTTGTGGCATATGAAAGGAATTGATCAATCTCATTGTAAATCTTGTCAAAACTGCCTAGAGGTCTGCCCTGTCCAAGCTATTACTAAAAAACTAAAACAAGGTCCAGCATCATGTGCTGTGCCTGAATAATGGAGGCATGAATTATGAGTATTGAACCAATGAGAATATTTTTTAAAGAAATTAAAGAACCCATCGAAACTACTATGATAGGAAATTATGCTGTCGCCGGTGGAGTGACACAAACAGACCCGGATGTTATTTGTGCCTTTCCTATTACCCCCCAAACTCAATCTGTTGAAGGATTGTCTGATGTTGTTCATCATGGAAGACTAAAAGCAGCATTTGTTAATGTTGAATCAGAATTAGCAGCTATTAGCTTTTCAACAGCTGCCTGTGCAGCAGGAGCAAGATCTTTTACAGCTACAGCAAGTCAAGGTTATTTGCTGATGACAGAAGCACTCCCAATGGCAGTGGGATGGAGACTTCCTTTAACCATGATGATTTCTGCTAGAGCTTTTAATTCACCTAATTTATCTATTTGGAACTCTTGGGAATTTACACAAGTTAATTCTGAGCTTGGTTGGAATATAATTGTCTCTGAAAACGTTCAAGAAACTTATGATGCTGCAATACTTTCAGTTATGATTTCAGAGGAATCCTTATTTCCGACTATATTTGTTCATGATGGTTTTATTATTTCTCATTCAGTTCAGAAATTGACATTAATTCCAGATGAAACGGTTAGAAGAATGACTCCTAAGAAACCACGACATACCATTGATCCTTCAAAACCAGGAACTTGGGGTGGCATTGTGACTCCTTCCTACTTTATGGAAGGAAGAGCAAGATTAGAAGAAGCTAAACAACCAGTTTTAGGTCAAATGAATGATGTGTTCAAAAACTTCAAAAATGAAACTGGAAGAGAATATAATTTGATAGAAACTTATAATTTGGATAACTCATCTAGAACTGCTTTTTGCACTATGGGTTCGGTAAGTGGAAACATTATTAGTTGGATGACAAAAAACAAGGATATTGGGTTAATTAAAATCAGAGCATACCGCCCATTTCCTTATGAAGAATTACGTAGAATAGTTGAAGAATATAATTTAGAAAAATTAATTCTTTTAGAAAAAAGTGATTCATTAAATGGAATGTTGCCGCCATTTTCAATGTCAGTGGCCTCTGGCTTATATCCACTAGGTACACTATTTAGAAGCTTTATTGTTGGTTTAGGTGGAAGAGATGTCACTCGAGATGAATTCGATGTCGCAAAAAAGAAAATGGAATCGGTAACAGATATGAAGGGACAACTATATCAATATCTGGGAGTTAGAGAAACAAAGCGAAATATTTTGGGGGTAAACTAATCAATGTCGAAACCAGAGAGAAACATAATTAATTTTGAGGATATACTTGCGAGAAACGAAAAATGTAATGTTTTATTTTTCAACTATGATAATGAAGCTTTTATGAATACAGGAATCCAAGAAAGTGGAGGTACCCCACCTTATGCATCTACAACGACAGGTCCTGCAGGAGATAAGATTCCAGGCAAAGTAGGTGTAAAACAAGATTTAGTAACTCCGTTTGCTTTCTATGGAACAAAAAAACTTTTCTTAGCAACGGTAAATCCAGCATATCCAAATGATTTTATGGGAAAAGTAGCCGATGCACTAAAATCAAATGGT
The DNA here is from genome assembly GCA_048941185.1 of Promethearchaeota archaeon. Taxonomy (GTDB): domain Archaea; phylum Asgardarchaeota; class Lokiarchaeia; order Sigyniarchaeales; family SOKP01; genus Loki-b32. The sequence goes on along the minus strand of JBHLNW010000144.1, from coordinate 5,037 downwards.
TCTGCTTTCATCCAAGCTTATTCAGATTGTATGAGAGGTTGGAGACATGGTGCAGAAGATGCTTTGAAAATCTCTAAGCTAGCAACTGATTGTGGTTATTGGCCACTTTATACAGCGAAAGTAGAAGATGGAATCCCTGTATTTACATATTTTCGTGGATTAGATATTGATAAAGATAAATTTGTTGAGTACCTCAAATCAATGGGTAAATTTAGACATTTATTTAGACCCAAGTTCATGGAAAAAGAAATTGATGAAATTATTTATTTAACAGAGCAACGTAACAACAAATTAAAAGCATTAATTGAAAAGTTTGGAGCAGAAAAACCCATAGATTTATATAGAGTTAATAGGAAGAAACTACAACCTCAAACCCATTTACAGCCAGGGCATGGTTTATGTCCTGGATGTGGTGCTGGAATGGTTTTAAATCAAATGGCAACTGCGGCAACTGCTGTTGCTGATAAAAATATAATTTATGTTAATAATACAAGTTGCTCTGAAGTTTCAACTTCAAAAGATAACGTAACTTCTTGGAATGTTCCTTGGGTTCACCACCTATTTGAGTCTGGTGCAACTGTTGCCGAAGCTATCTCCACAGCAAAAAAGATCATGAAAGCAAAAGGCCTCTATCATCAAGAAATACCTTGGATTATTCATATAGGAGGAGATGGTTCAACATATGACATTGGATTCCAATTTCTTAAAGCAGCTCTCATTAGAACTAGTAGTTTTGTTGAAATGAATGAGTATTTAAAAAATCAAAAATAAAATTGTTTTTTATTATTTTTTTCTTTTTGTTATTTTGAATCAAAAAAGTAATTGGAAAACCAATTTTCAAAATCTTTTAGGAAAGAATTGTTAATTTTATCAAATTTAGGGTTATTAAACCATTTAAAATATTTTTGATTCATGCTTGAATTATTGTCATCAATAAAGTAATTATTGAGAGAATTTTCATAATCAGATAACTTTAAACTGTTTATTTCAGCGATATCAGTTTTTTGATAAGTGGAAACAATTATGGAATCAATCATACTGTACTTTCTCCTTGTTTTTATTATTAATTTAATTTACCATGTAATATGCACTCTTTAGACATTGCTCAGCACTTTCTACAATTGATTTTATAATATCTGAGACACTTTCAATTTCTTCTACCAATCCACAACTCTGTCCTAAAAGAATTATACCATTATCGACATCGCCATGATATGCTTTCTCTAATTTTAATACACCCTCTCTTATTACTTCCATTGAAGTTTCTTCAGCTCTTTTCTCTGCTTTATTTACGACAACAGTAGCAGTTTGGGCATAATTATTCTTCAATACTCTAGCTGGTCCAAAAACTCCTGTGACCATTTTAGTATCGGATATGGTAGCATCTTTTACTTTGTTCTTATAATTTTCATGAAATTCACATTCCTTTGATGCAATGAGCCTGGTTCCCATTGCGATTGCTCCAGCACCCATAGCTAAAGCTGATGCTAATCCTTCCCCAGTTCCATAACCCCCACAAGCTATAATAGGAATTTCTGGGAGTTCTTGTCTAATTTGTTGTAAGAGAACTAAAGTACTTGCACTTTCATAAGATTGATGTCCTCCTCCTTCGTGTCCGGTTGCGACAATCCCATCTACACCATCTTTTACAACTTTTTTAGCTAACTCTAAGGAAGGAACTACATGAAAATTTTTGATGTTTGATGATTTCTTTAATTCCTCATAATATTTGTTGTAAAGGATCTTTGGAGAGCCTGCACTTGTAATTATATAAGTACATTGTTCTTTGATTTTAGGATTATCCATTATAAACCTTGGAATTTGTCTACATAATTTTATGGCATCAGGTTGTAGTGATGCTGTTCTAATATTTAACCCAAAGGGTTTATCAGTATATTCAACAACTTTTTTCATACTTTCTTTAATTTGATTAACGGTGATGCCTTCACTTAATGTCACATGGCTTAAGACGCCTAAGCCCCCTGCCTCTGAGACTGCGATTGTCAGATTTGTTGTATAAAAGGGTCCCATCGGTGCAGCAACTATTGGATGCTTAATCCCTAACATTTCAGTTATTTCTGTCCTTATAACCATTTTTTTCAACTTTTTTTATTAAATTTTTGTTTATTTTTTATTAAATGAACATCTATTCAGTGTAATATTTGTTTAATATAATAGATATTACGTTGAATAATCAGCATCATATATAAGTTTAATCCTCTCACCAATATTATTATATTGAGTATAATAATATGAGCTTTTTCGCGGATCTTTAAGAGATAAAGAAAGTTACCATATAAATTAGAACTATTGAATGAATCTTCATTCAAAATTATAGTAGAATTAGTATTTGATTTAATGCGTGATATTTGAAAAAGTAATTCAAATTAATAAAGTAATTATTGTAAAGAAATTCATTAAACTTTTTATTTCTAAAAAGTTATGTTTTTTCATGGCAGTTATTATAGAAATCGAATACCCTATATTTACAGTTATTATCAATAATCCAGAAGTAAAAAATGCCGTAGATGGTCCTACTGCAAAAGAGCTTACTGAAGCTCTTCGAAAATTTGAAAATGATAATAAAGCAGAAGTTGCTGTATTGTGTGGTACTCAAGGGAATTTTTGTTCTGGGGCAAATTTGAAGGCGATTAGTGAGGGTTTAGGAAATCGAGTTGAAGAAGAGGGAGATGGACCTATGGGCCCTACAAGAATGAGATTATCTAAACCAATAATTGCGGCAATAGCAGGATATGCTGTTGCTGGTGGTCTTGAATTAGCTTTATGGTGTGATTTAAGAATAGTAGAGAAAAGTGCAATATTTGGTGTATTCAATCGTAGGTTTGGTGTACCATTAATCGATGGTGGAACGGTTCGTTTACCACGTCTCATTGGTTTAAGTAGAGCGATGGATATGATACTTACAGGACGTCCTGTTACTGCTGATGAAGCATTTTTATGGGGTCTTGCTAATCGAATTGTTGAGGATGGTCATTCAAGGCAAGAAGCAGAAAAACTGGCGAGAGAGATCACAAAATTTCCAAAAATTTGTATGAGAAATGATAGACTATCTACATATAGTCAATTTGGATTAAATATAGAAGATGCTATGGCAAAGGAATTTGATTATGGTGTAAAAACTCTCGAAAGTGGTGAATTCTTAGAAGGTAGTAATGAATTTGTACAAGGAAAGGGGAAACATGGATCATTCAATGATTAAGAAATTGTTTTAAATATTTTATAATTATTTAAATTAGTGATTTTATGATTACATTTGAAGAATTTAAAGTTAAAACTCCAGAACGGGAAGTTTTAATTGATATTACTAATGAAATTAATAATATTGTAAGAAAACATGATCTAAAAGAAGGAGTATGCCGAGTTTTTATACCACATACTACGGCAGGAGTAACTATAAATGAAAATGCAGATCCTTCGGTAATTAAAGATATAACTAATTACTTAAATAAGCTTATCCCGAAAGGTGGAGGATTAGGATATTCCTTCAAGCACGGTGAAGGGAATTCTGATGCACATATTAAATGTTCATTAATAGGTCACTCAGTTGATATATTAATCCACAATAATAGATTAATGTTAGGAACATGGCAGGGAATAATGTTTGCAGAATTTGATGGTCCAAGAAATCGAAGAGTTCTTGTGCAAATTCAAGGGGAATAGGAAATATTAATTAATTTAAACATTTGTAACATTCACAATAAGGATCAAATCTTGAAAAAAAATACTCTAATTGTGTTAAATATTCTCTTGAGTAGAAATATGATATTCAACCCTTTCTAACCATTCAAAAACTAAGGAATTAAATAAATATTCTTGCTCGATTTGTAAATTATGGCCTGCTTGATCTAATATGGCAAAAGTAGCTCTTGGATAACTTTCAATAATCTTCCATGAGTCACGATAACCGACAGAGATATCTTGTCTTCCAAGTAAAAATAAGGTAGGTTTATCAAAACTTCTTATAAGGCGGTCTACATTGAAAGAGAAATTATAACCTGTTTCAAATAATATATTTAAAAATTCATTATCTGCGATTTTTAAGCCAGATTGGACTTCATCTCTAAATCTTTCCCAGATTTTTTGGCTTTGAATTACTAAACTATTTTCTACTTCATCAGCATCAGAAGGCTTTAAACTTGAAATCAAATTTTCATCTTTTTTTAGAACTTTAAAATCTTTAGGCAAATCTCGTTTATCTGGCTGAGGGATTATAAGAGGGCATATAAATAAGATTCCATCTATAAACTCAGATCTTTTATAAATAACACCTCTTGCTAAATAACATCCATAAGATTCACTAGCAATTATAAATTTTTCATTTGGAATAATTTTATCAATAAACTCTATTATTACATCTAACATTTGATCTGAATTTTTTAACCATTTTGGTCCATTAGTTTTTCCCATTCCCGGTAGATCAATATAAATACGTCTGAAATTTGGCTCATTTTTAAAGATTGGCTCCATGCAGCCTTTCATTAGACGATGATCAGGAGTAAATCCGTGAATCATTAAGATAGGGTATCCTTCACCATAGTCCTCATAATAAATTGTTAACTCTTTAAGCGCACACTGCATTGTAATTTGTTGAATTAGTTCTAAATATTTATCCTTTCCTATTTAAAACGTTAATAAAGCGAATATTTCGTAAGTATTTATAATAAGACAAATTAGTTTAAAATAATATGAAATGTTTAAACTTATAATCTTTAAATCTTGAATATTTCGAATTAAATATTAAAATACTGAAATATTTTGATGAAAATTGGATGGATCTTTATATTGGTTAGGTGTCCTTTTAGCTCTTTTAGCGGGTTCAACCACTCAATTAGGTTCTGTTTTTCAAAAGAAAGCTGTAAATGAAATATCGACAGAATTAAAGTTTATGAAAACGCTAGTTAAAAGACCTACTTGGATATTGGGTGTGATTTTAAGCTTTGGAATTAGTTCAATATTCTATTTGGCAGCACAATCATTTATTGGTCCAGCACTTATTCCGGGGTTAACGGCTTTTGG
>JBHLNW010000036.1:0-29621 GCA_048941185.1 Promethearchaeota archaeon | reverse complement strand
GGTAATTGGAATTCTTTAATAACAAACATTACTATTCAAGATACAACTCCTCCTTCACAGCCCTTACTTGCCAGCAATCCAAGTGGAGATGTTAGTGGTATCTTAGTTTTTGATTGGTTAGATGGTTTTGATCATTCAGGCATTACTTATTATATCTTAATAATTGATAATGAGACTAATCCATTAACAACTCCGGGATACGTGTACATCTTTAATATTACAAATACTGGAGCAGAAAGTAGTTATTGTGAATTACCTGAAATTCTCCCTCCTGGAAAATATTATTTTTTCTTGGCTCAAGTTGATGGAGTAGGACAACAAAGTGATTATACTATGGGAACATTTACAGTTATTTCAATTCCTGGGAATAACATTTTTCTAATAATTGTGATAATACTCGTAAGTATAATTGGTTCTATAACAGCAATAGTCTTAGTGAAGAAAAAGTTGAAAAAAGACATCGCTCCACCACGCCAAAAAATACCCCTTAAAATTATTTCTTCACATCTTAATAAACTTTCAAGCCCACAATTTGCAGTAAAGGCAAAAAAAGTTCAAGGTATAACTGATGAGAAAGAGATTATAACTCGTATTAACGAAATTAAATCTTTGGCAGAAGAACTCTTTGCTGAAGGGGCATATTTAGAAGCCCAAAAGCAATTTAAGCTTGGAAGAGATCTTCTTATAAGCTTAGGTAGAAAAGAGGAAGCAAAACTTTTTTCAGAATTGATCTCTGGAATTGGGGGATTAATAGAAGAACGTGAGAAAAGAATAGAAATTTTGGAACAAATAAAATTAGAAGGAAATTCTACGCAAGTTTTTGAATTGTATCATGAGATAATTGTTATATCAAAAAAATTAAGAGATCCAGATAGCGTCAGTTTTTATCAGTCAGAATTAATTCAATTCTTTCGAATTAATGATTTCAAATTAATTGATTTAGAAGAGTATAGAAGTGTTTTGGAGCAAGAAGCAGATTCTTCAATGAATAATAATCAGTTTGAAATTGCAGCTCAAATATATGGGAAGTGTGAAATAATTTCTCAAATTTTCATCCAATTAGAAAGAGACGACGAGGTTCCGAATTTTAAAAAATTTGGAAACAAAAAAGCTGAATGTTTAAATAAAATTAAAGAGAAAAAAATTTAGGTTTTATTACAACAATATTATATCTCATTGCATTTTATTAAAAAAAATAAAAAAATTCTGCTCCAGAACATAATCCATAAACCCTTCCTATTTTCTCAAATCTCTTCAAAAACTCAACTTACCCTCATGTTCTAAGCCTTCACCTTGGATTCCTCTTTCGAGCGCCGATACAAATTACTTTGGAGTTTTTAAATAAAAAATTCAGAACAACAGAATTTAAAATTCTTGAGATTAAAAAATTAATAATTTCACCTTAAGAAAAATAGTAAAAATGAATTCGTTAACATTTAATTATATCAGTGCTCTCGAGATTCTCAAGAATATTATGAATCATCAAATTAATAAGACATGTTTCGGATTTATTTGAATATTGTGAAATAAACAGTTAAAGAGACAAAATCTGAAATAATTCTGAAGGTTTAAATAAAGTTCTTGAGTTTTTTCCTTATACACCTAAAAAATTATTGATTTCTATTATGAATGTAAGTAAAAATATTGAATTTGAACATTATGTAGTATTGAAAACTGTCGGTTCTATCATTCAAATGGGAGAATTTATACCTTTCGAGATGACCCTATTGAGTTCGAGGAAATCAAGAGTATATTTATAGAACAATTAAAGACGTTTTTATCTAATAACAGATATCCTTAGAAATGTAAAAATTATGAGAAAAAGATTAGCCATACCACCCATATGTATCAGATGTAAGTGGTATAACATCTTAGGATGTATGTATGAGGGGGAGTTGAGAGAAGATTTCAAACCAGGTATTAAATGTTTTAAACCTTTGGATGATCCAACTTATCCAAACCCTCGGAAAATAGTAAAAAAATTTTTTGATATTTTTTATAAATCATTTTCTAAATTAGAATATGAATTTGTAACAGAAAATGGTGAATGTGAAGATGGTTCTAAATTCCTATCTGTTCTCTCAGATAATATTAGACTTCTTGAACAATTCAAAAATGAATTTTTAACGTTACAAAAGGAATTCCGCAAATATTTTGAATCAATTGAGGATGAAATAAGATATTCAAATTAAGATCTAAAGGGAAATTCTAATTAAGAGAGGTCTTATTTATCTTAAATATCTAAATTCTTTTAGTAATACAATAATTGCTGTTCTCATATAATTAAAATTTTTAACCAATTTACCAATTCAACAAAAAACTAATCTTATATCTACTTGAGGTGGTTAATTAACAAATCTTAAAAAACTTGATAATAAGTATTAAATTAATCAGAATTATTAACATTAAAAATAGATCTAATATGAATCACTATATTTTCCTTGTAACAGTACCCAATATAGAAGAAGGTAAAAAAATCGCAAACATTTTAGTCGAAAGTAAACTAGCGGCATGTGTAAATATTATACATAATATTTTATCGATTTATAGATGGAAAGGCAAAATTGAGGAGGGAAATGAGTATTTATTACTTATTAAAACAATTGAAGAGAATAATGAAAGGATAATACAAAAAATTAATGAAATTCATAGTTATGAAACGGCTGAATGTATTGGATTTAAAATCGAAAAAGGTTCTGAAAAATATTTAAAATGGATTACTGAAGTAGTAAAATAATATTAAATTTAATTTTTCAAAGACATGACAAGTATTTTCCAAATAGATTGGATTACTGTTGATATTATCATAATTATCCTACTAGTTCTATTACTTTTTAGTGTAAAAATATTTAAAAATACTCATCGATGGCGTTATTCTTTTTCAAATCAAGCTTTAGAACATATTTGCTTCAAACAAGAGGACAAAAGCAAAAAAAGTAAAAAGATTTTAACAAATAAATGGTGTTTGACAACAAATTCATCTTTCAAAAAAAATTATGATAATCTTCCTCTGATTTTGATACTGAGAACGACGTATAAAAGAAAATTATTAAGAGCTTTTACCGAAGGTTTATGTAGTTATGGTTTTAATGTGATAGGAATAAAAGCTAAAGTCAAACATATGCCAAATAATGAGACTTTCAGAAAGATATTTATCGATGAATGGAAATCTTTAATTTCAACCATATTAGATGATTTCAAGTTGAAAGAAGTTGTAAGTAAATCGAAATTTATTTTAATAGCTTATTCAAAATCTATTACCTCTTCTAGATTATTTTTATCAAATTCTGATAATAAGGGCGTTATTCTTATTAATCCAAAGTTATACAAAAAAGATTCTTCTGGTAATGAGGAAATCTTTAGAAGTAACCTCATAAATACTCAAATATTTCCAATTTTTAGTAGAAAATCAATATTTTTCTTTAAAAATAAACATTTGAAGAGACTCTCAAAACAAGTTATATCTCAAGAAGATAACAATTTAAAATATTTGACTATAGAGAAAGCTACTTATTCTTTTAAGTATTATGAAACAATCGTATTAGGTATGCTTATCGACATTATAGAGAATAAATTACTAAAATCAGAAACCTAATTTTGAGTCATGAAAAAAGAAACAATTTTAAGAGATCATTATGAAAAAGTTATATATACCAAAGAAAATTGGGATCTCTTAAAACAAAAAAGAAAAATTGCTACAAAATTGCTAGATATGTTTGCCAAAGAAGGTTTTAATCCATTTACTCATGGTAGTATTGCTCGTGGAGATGTCCATGAAAATAGTGATATTGATATCATTTTTATTCATCAAATCCCTCCTTTTCAAATAGAACTCATATTAAACAAAAATGGTTTTAAAAATTACTTCAGAGAAATATTAATGGCTACACCCTCAGATTCTATTAAACTTTACATCCATTTAAGTGAAATGGAATGTATCACATTGCCATTATCTAAACTTGAGAAAAAAGCAATGGAATTCTATGATTTTGGTGGAAAAATTGATATAAATCAAATGAAATTAAATCTAAGAGTTCCTGGTATAGATAAAAGATTAGTATTAATAAAGCCCAATTCTCAAGGACACGAAGAAATTTCAACAATTGGTAATGAATCTAATGTTGCTAGAGAAGTGGGAATTAGTGTTGATACATTAAATGAAAGAGAAAAAGTACTTTTAAGAAGAGAAAAATTTGGAAGAACTGGAGTTTTTCTAAAAAGATCGATTCAGATTAATGAATCTACAGAAGATGTTTTGAAAAAATTAGCAAAAAAGAAATCAATCATAAGAAAAAAATTATTTAAAAAATGAAATTAGCAAAATTGGCTAAAACTAAGGGAGAAACTTATTATATTAAAGGAAAAAAAATTCCCAAAGGCTGCAAATATTGTTTAAAAGGATCGAAAGTAGTTTTATTTTTAAATGGTATCTGTCAAAAGCCAGATCATTGTTTTTGGTATTGCCCAATTTCAGAAGAAAGGAAAAATAGAGATATAACATTTGCAGATGAAATTCAAATTAAATCAAAAGAAGAACTAATACAGGAAATTAATATAATTAATGCTAAAGGAATGAGTATTACAGGAGGAGAACCTCTTTCAGAAGTAAATCTTGAAAAAACTATAGATTATATAAAATATGTTAAAAAAGCGAAAGGAAAAAAGTTCCACATTCATTTATATACAAATGGCATGTATTTTGATGAAAAAATTGCCAAAAGACTTTCCGAAGCAGGATTAGATGAATTAAGATTTCACCCCGCAAAAGATTACTGGGTTAATATTAAAGCTGCACTTAATCAAGGGATGAATGTAGGAGCTGAGGTTCCAGCAATTCCAGAAAACAAAAATGTAAAGTTGCTTGAAGAATTTATCTACTATTTAGATGATATCGGTGTAGATTTTATTAATTTGAATGAATTCGAATATTGTTTTCCTAATAGTCAATCACTTAAAGATAGAGGTTTTAAATTGAAAAAAGATTCACTTGCTTCTGTTGTAAATAGTCGAGAAACAGCGATTAATTTAATACAAAAATTAGGACCAAACGTTGATATAAAGTTGCATTTTTGTTCCATAAGGGCTAAGGATTATCATCAGCTGAAGAATAGATATCTTCATAGAGCTAAAAATATTAAATTACCTTATGAAGTAATCACTGAAGAAGGTCTTTTGATATATGCTCAAATTGAAGGAGATGAAAAAAATTTAGCCAAATTTTATGAAAGAATAAAATTAGATCTAAAATTCCATGATAAAATACTAAACTATGATAAAAAATCTCTTAAAATGCCCTTCTACATTGCAATTAAAGACCAAGTCATAAAATTAATCGAAAGTTATGAATTAAAAGGTTACATAATAGAAATAACACCTTTTCGAGATTTAAAATACCAACAAATAACAGAAAAAACTCCTATAAATGTATTTAAGATTGAATATGGCTTTAATGGAAATAAATAAGGTAAGCTTGAAAGATTTAAAGCAAATCTCAAAACTTGAGCGGAAAATTTTTAAAAAGAATTCTTTTTCAAAAAATTTAATTAAAAATTTAATAAAGAATAATACGCTCTTCCTAAAATTGGAAAGTGGTCAAAATAAAAAGAAATTAATAGGTTTTGTAATAGTTATAAGGGATAAAAAAGATAGAGCAAATATAATAAATTTTCTTATTGATCCGGAATTTCAAAATAGAGGTTTTGGTTCACATCTTCTACAAAAAGCAATAGATGAGATAAAAAAAATAAAGGGAATTAAAAAAATTATATTAAACGTTCAAATAAGTAATTCTGTTGCTATTAATCTATATGAAAGATTTGAATTCAAAAAGAATCCGGACATTCTCGAAAATTATTATCAATCAGGGGAAAATGCCTATTTAATGGAATTAGATTTTGACTAAAACTAAAACTTAAAAGTAAGTTCTATTATATTTTTTGTAAAAATCAATATAATTATTTTGCGAGAATTTAAAATAAAAGGTGTTAAATAAAAGTGTCTCCAGTAGATAAAGAATTACAAGAAGAAATAAAAAAAGGTGTTACTCTTCAAAAGGTCGATGAAGCAGAGTTAAAGAGAAGAGAAGAAGAAAAGAGGAAACGCATGGAAGAGTTAGAAAAAGTCAAAGAAGCTTTAGGAGAAAAGTAAGTATCTTTATAGATTCAATAGAGATAGTATTTACCATTTTTCTTTATTTTATTTTTCTATGTAATCATATTCAAGTCAAATTGAATTAAGCTTTTCTTAAATTTTGAATTAATTATAAATAAATAGAATTTTTTAATGAGTCAATTTTAGATTTGAAAATTCTTAAAATAGATCAAAAACACGGAGAGATATCAGTTAAGGTTGAAAGCCTTAATGATCTGTGGACACTTTATAATGTAATCAATAAGGATGATGAAGTTAGTTCCTTAACTCAAAGAAGAGTTATTCTTAAAGAAGGAACTTCAGGCGAACGAAAATTAATGAATTTAAAACTCAAAGTTGAATCTGTATCTTTCCATGAATTTTCAAATCGATTAAGGATTAAGGGTAAAATTTTAGAGGGTCCAGATGATTATGTTAGCTTTGGGTCTTACCATACATTCAATATCGAAGTTTCTCAAAAGTTAACAATAATCAAAGAAACATGGTCAAAAAACGAGTTAAGAAGATTAAAGGAAGTCTCAAAATTCGAATCAAACTTTATCACTTTAATTATTGCTATTGAAACAGGTTTAGCAACATTAGCTCTTATCACGAATTTTAGCCATAATAGGATAGCTACAATCAGAAAAAACATTCCTGGTAAAAGATACGAACAAAGTTATAGAAATAAAGCATTAAATGAATTTTTTATCGATATTCAGAAAGTAGTTATAGAAAATATAAAAAATATGGAGATAAATTTAATCATATTATGTGGACCTGGCAATACCAAAGACATCTTCATAAATTTTCTTCAAAAAGCACCTAATTTTGACTATAAAGGCAGTATCGAGACTTGTAATGCAAGTTCTGGAACTGAAAGCGCAATTTTAGAGACTTTAAAGTCAAATAAATTAGCTAAATTCAAAACTAAAATAAAAACTTTGGAAGAAGCTGAGAAAATAGAAAATATTATGACACAGTTTGCCACTGATGCTGATCTTATTGTAATAGGACTTGATGAGGCTTACGAAGCTTCTGAGAAAGGAGCTGTTAAAGAATTACTGATTGCAGATGTATTAATTAGAGGTTCTTCCAAAACTAATAAACAAAAAATCGAGCAAATTATTACAAACGTTGAAGATGCTGGTGGAAAAATAAATATCATGAGCACAAAAAATCTAACTGGAGAACAATTAGTAGGGTTAGGATCAATTATAGGAATTTTACGATATAAAATCTAATACATATTATGGCGAATGAAATTATTTATGTGGATGAGGATTCTGAGATTCCCTTATTTGGTATTGATTTTCTTGGGATAATCGATAGAGGCACAAATGTTATTGAAATTAAACCTTTAACTTTATGTAATTTAAAGTGTAAGTATTGTTTTGTAAGTGCTGGGGATTATAAAACAAATTTTATTGTGGGTGCTAACTATTTAGTTAAAAAAATAAAAGAAATTGTTGATGCGAAAGGGGATTATAATTTAGAAATTCACTTTGCACCATATGGTGAAATACTTCTTTATCCAAATTTATTCGATTTAATAAGAAAAATTTGGAAAATAAAGGGAATTGAAACTGTATCATTACAGACAAATGGGTTATTACTTAATGAAGAGATAATTAGACAATTAGAAGAGGCTAAAATAACCCGAATAAATATTAGTTTAAACTCGCTAAACATAGAAAAAGCTAATTATTTATGCAACAGTAATAACTATGATTTAGAAAATCTATTGAAAAATATCAAACTTTTATTGAATACGACTATAGATGTTTTACTAGCCCCAGTCTGGTTTCCAGGAGAAAATGATGAAGACATTGAGGAGATTATCAAATTTGTCAAAGATTTAAGGAAAACGGGTTATTCTGAAAAGAAAATTCAAATTGGCATCCAAAAATATCTAATCTATAAAACGGGTAGAAAATTAAAGAAAATTAGACCAAAAAGTTGGGGCTACTTTTATAATCAATTATCCTTTCTTGAAAAGAAATATAATATAAAACTAAAATTGGGACCTCATGATTTTGGAATTCATAAACGGAAAACTCTAGTATCGTTGAAAGTTCGAAAAAATGACTTGTTAAGTTTAAAAATTATTTCTAAAGGACGATGGGAGAAAGAATACATTGGAAAGATTAATGCTAATTTTGGTATGAAGTTACTTCTAAACAAACCGATCATTCACTCAGAAAAATTTATTGGAAAAATTATTGAAGCAAAAATTATAAAAGCTAATTATAAAGATAATATTTTAACAGCATCCTTTTCAATATAAACTTAAATATTAGTAATATTATATTATTCAAAATAACTAAATCATAAATGAAATTTATCAAATTCATCTAAAATTCAATAGAAAGGAGATTTATTAATTTATGAGCCCTATTATTACACATGAGGATGAACTAGAATTAGCGAAGCTCGAGAAGGAGCTCGTTTCTCAATTTAAGAAATTGGCTAAAGCACAGAATTCACTTATAAGTTCTCAAATCAAATATGCGGAGAATATAACAAAAGCAAATATCATCCGAGATATGTTAAATCGAACTTTTAGAGATGTATTAAAACAGATGCAAACTCTTGCTCGAGAACATAGATCTAACATTAAAGATGAGGAAGTTAACTTATATAAAGAGATAATCTCAAAAAATGACGATTATATTAAAGCAAATAATAGATATCTGAATGCGATAAAGGACCTTGCAGTACAAAAAGAATATTTAGTCCAAAAAAAAGAAGAATTTGTTGATGCGTTATCAGAGCTCGCTAATAGAAGATCAGTAGTTATAAAAAAAGCTTTAGATGCTGAAAAAGCGAGAAATAAATTGATTGATGGTGATAAATTAAATATTCTCGACCAAGAGTTAAATGATGTTCAAAGAGATTTTGATAGAGCTCGAGAAATATTTTTAAAGAAAATACACCAATTTATAGAAGTAAGAGACGAAATTAATACTCTCTGGATTAAACTAAAAGACACTATAACCGAATTGAGTTAAATATTACTTTTCTTTCTATTTATATATTTTTTTCATAAAAAGAAATTGAGTTTAAACTTAAATTTATTAAATTAAAATCTATTAAATTACTAGATAATATAAAAAATTACTCGACATGATAAGTTAATATGTGCGCTGAAGAATTTGCTAGCTTCTTAGATAGTACTCGAAAAGCACCATTGGAAGAAAAATTAAATGCCTTTGGTGATATAATTGAAAAGATAATGTCTATTGTTTTACGTATCCCTGATTTGGTGGATCAATCCTTAGGTTCAATAAATGAGAAAGTCGCAAATTTACAAAACCAAATTAATAGCATGAATAATCAAATGGCATCAATGAGATCTGGAGGTGCTCCAGTTTCAGCAGCTCCATCAATAGCTCCAGTAGCAACACGTACTCAGGGAGGTCCACCTGGAGGTCCACCTGCCGGACCCCCGCCCCCTCCTGGCCCACCAGGAGTTCCTCGAGGTCCAGGTCCTGCACCAGCCCGTCCAGCAAGTCCAGTATCATTAAGAGGGGCTATAATGGGTGAACTTAAGCAGTTGTTCGCAAAACGAAAAAGTCAATCAGGCTAGATAAAACTAGTAAAAATTCAAGTTTTTATTTTGTTTTAGGCAAAAGTATTATTAAAATTCTAAAAATCCAGGATCATCAAATATATCATCAATTTTTCTTTCTTTCTTAATTTTTGTATCACTTTCAGCAAATAAGGATTCTTCATCAGTTTTTACTCCACGTTCTAATTCTTCAGTATCAAGTTTTAATATCGTGTCTTTTTCATGTTGTTTATATTCTTCTGCTTTCAATTTCCAATCATTTACTTCATCTAAATCAACATTATCTTCTTCTAACAATATCGCTGCTTTTGTTTTACACAGATCTGATAAAATAGAATAGGATAAAGCAAGTTCACCCCATTCATTTTCATTTTTTAGTTTCATAATCCGTTTTTCTAGTCGTTGTAATTCTTGATCTGCGTAATATACATCAATGAAATCTCCAAAAGCATCTACTGGTTCTGAAATAGAATTTACTAATACTTCTTTTGTTAAACCACAATTTCCACATTTTACAGTCGCAAAAGCACCTTTCTTCTTAAGATCAGTAACTTTTACGCTTTTTTCTCCGCATTCTGGGCAAGTAAAGATTTTAGGAACCCTTTTTACTCTTTTTGGTGTTACTTGTTTACGTTTTCTCCTTCCCAATAAAATCACCAATTAGTTTTCTTAATAATGGTTATATCTTCAATTAGATTATAAAGAAATAAAACTAAAATATTTTTGTGTTTATGTGAAAAAATTTGAAGATTTTTAGTAAAATTTTTTAGGAATGGTTAATTCTATTAATTACTCTTTTTAACTGAATTGATTTAGCATATTAAAAAAAATGAGTGGATTTTAGGTATGGAACACTTTAATTTAACCTTGGAACATGATAAAAATTTAATCGAAAATGTTCTTGATAATATAGACATGAGATGTATAGTTCTTTTCTTATATATCATCAGAAATGATTTATTTAGGGATTTAACTGATAAAAGTTTAATTGAATCCTATGAAAGAGTATTACTCTTAGATGAAATTTATAAAAAAAACGTGGTAAATTTTTGGGATGAAGAATTTATTGAAAATTATGTAGATTTAGGTTTAATTAAAAATATTCGAAGTATTAGGGAGTTTAAACAAAATAATAATGATTTTATATTGAAGTTGGGAGAAGAGACTATAACAATTGAAAATGATACAATTTCTGTTCCGGAAGATACCTTATTTTTAATTATAAATAAGAAATTTAAATTCTTAAATAGAAGAAATTACAATTTAGCACTCACTAGACTAAAAGGTGTAAGGTGTGAAAAAAGTAATATAATCCATTCATTAATAATTGGAATTGGTGAACACGATTATACTTTACCTGATGATTTCTATTATATTTTAGATCAATATGGGAATATTTATCAAGCAATTAAAATTGAACTTACAATTGAAGGATTTTTTCAAAGATTTAAAGAAATCCAAGAAAAAATCGATGGCTATATAAAAATTTTTGATCCCGTGCTAAATGCAAAATTAGTTATTAAAAAAATTAACAAGGCAATAGCGGAAGATAAAGATATAATTCAATTTCTTAAGGATGAGAAAGTGGAACTTTCTGATAAATTTAATTTTGATAAAATTGATACTAATATAGACATCTTTAAAAAGTGGAATTCTCATTTATTGTTATTATTAAAAAGTAGGAATCATCTTGAAGAAATAGATAAAAAATTGATGGATTTGAAAAAACATTATTCTGGTAAGGAAAAAAAATATAGTTATTTAGAATTTATTGAAAAGATCTCATTCAACGAGGATATGATAGTAGATAATATTCAAAATTCACTGATTGAATTAAGAAATGAATTGGTTAAAATAAATGAACAGATTGCTAAACTAACAGAAAAAGAATTAAAATTATTAAATTTGGATTATGAAAAATTAATAATAATGAGTAGTGATGATTAAAATTGAAATGCCCCTCTTGTGATATCGAGATGGAACCCTTAGTATCGGGGATTTTTCAATGTCCACAATGCAAAAAAATTGTTAAACATAAAGATAAAGATACAGAAATATCAGAAAAAAAGGAAATTGAATTAGGAGATTTTCAAGAGGGTGATTATTTCCATAAAAATGCTAGCTTAAATAAACAATATGAAATTTGTGAAAAAGGTATTACCATAAATAAAACTCAAAATCGATTATTCGCAGCACTAATTTGTCATAGTGCCTATTTAAAGGAAGAAAAATACGTAAGATTATCTTGGTGGAAAAGTTATCAACATGCGGGTATGTTCAAAATTTATGATAAATACGTTTTACATAATGCTATTATAGCTTTGGAAAAAATTGATAAATCTTTTGATGATCTCTGGACTTGGGCAGGGAAATATGGAAAACAGAAACACAAAACTGAAGAAGATCTAGAAAAAGAAAAGAATTTAGAGATAATTAAATATAGAATTCTTGAAAATAAAACCTGTCCTAAATGTCAGAAAAAAATGGACAAAATGAAATCTCATTTCGAATGCCAACATTGTGGAGAAATTGTTATATTAGAAGGTTATAATCAACCAATTTTTAATATTTCACCAGAAAATCTTGATCTTCGATTTCATGCGAATTTTCCCATAAATTTTTATTTACCTGTGAGTGGCATAACTATTAAATGGTTGATGGGTGAATGGAAAGCATTGGCGGTGATTTATTCTAAGGAAAATCCAAATAAAAAATGGTTAAGGTTCTATTGGTGGGTTCGAGATTTAAGTAATATTTTGAAGTATGGTCAGAGAGAGATGGGAAATGGTACTCAGATGGGTTGGAAAGCTCAGAAAGGAATGTCTTCACCAAATCTATATGATAAAACGCTTGTCAGGCCATTAATCAATGCATTAAAAAATATATCAACTGAATTAAATTGGAATATATCTGAATAATAAGAATTAAATATTGGAGAACTCATGACAGAAATTCAAGATACACCCTGGAACGGATTATTAAATGATTTTCAATTGAATCTTGAAAAAGTAGTAGAAGAACTTCAAAAAAGAGACGTAGAAAATATTCCTGGGGCTAAAGAAGCTTTACTTCAAAGATTGAATAATATGAAGCTTCATTTTCCAAAAAATAATGGAGATATATTAATAAAATCAATCAACGATAAAATACAGAAAGCATTTTTCCCCAATACTAAGAGTTTCTCCGATGCATTAAAAGAAATTTTAAAATCAAGGACTCATGAGCAAGATTTTATAATAAATGAATTATTAAATGGATTTGTAACTTCTAAAGCGAAAGCTATAGCATCCGGAACTCAAGGGCCAATAATAGATAGAATGGTTGAGGCGTTTAGTAAAAGAAATGACTTTCATATCGTTGATCATCAATTTTATGCTATGTTTGGAGATCCAAATAAACCACGTCACTATGTAAAAAGTCAGCTTCAAGAACTTGGAAACATGTTTGGGCTGATAACAAAAGAACTTATAATTGAAAAAGATGTGAGACAGAGTGAAAAAAAAGTTTATACATTTTATACATTTCCAGATGAAATAATTAAAATACTTGAAGAAAAATATTTGATTATCGATGACGAATTAGGCTATGCTTATGTTTCAAAAGAGTTTGATAGAAATGTTTTTATTAGCATGTTTTTAGCAAATTTAGCAATAAATAGAGATAATATTGAAAAAATTGGAGGATCTTATACAATTAATGGGATTTCAGCAATATTTGCGTTAATAATTTTGCTTAGTTTCATGCCAAAATTAAGTATTGATGAGACCAATCCTATTTTAAATGATCCTAATTTCAATGAGAAAAATATGAGTGTTATTCCGAAATCTTGGATGATGAAACAAGTATTAGAGCTACTATTCGAACCACTTATTAAAATCGTAGCTTACAGAATAGGAGGTGGTTTATGGTTGTCTAAAATAATTGATTCAGAAATTAATAAAAAAATTCATAATCAAATAAGATTTCTTCTTAAGGATGTTAATAAATGGATATTAGGAAATTTATGTAGAGTTGAAATACCTATCTTTGTTGAGATCTCTAATATATTTACAGAAATTTTAGTAGGATATGATGAAGAATAATTATAAAGCAGGGTAATTGAATGAGTTACAAAAAAAAATCTATGAGAACTGTAAAACCAGGAAGAAAAAGAGAAAAATGGACGGATATTTTACCCAGATACTTAACTTTTTTAAGTCATATGCGCCCAATCCTAAGAGAAACAAGAAGAATAATTCTTGATTTAGATGCAGATTTATTACTGGATACAGAAATTTTAGATAAAATACGTCAAGAAGAAGAAAAAAGGAATGTTCGTAAGGTTAGAGCACTTTCAGAATTTTCTGCTATGTATAGATCGAATATCTACGAGATTATTAAAGATTTTATTGTTAAATATCGAGAAAAAATCCCTATAATTGATATTAAAGATTATATTGTAGATTTTATCCACGAATCAATTGATGCATTGAATATTTTACGTCATATCACTAATCCTGATGAATTAAACTTAGAAAATACCTATTTATATCAATTAATTAAGTTTATTGAAGAGAGATTATTCCCTAGAGGCGCAAACCTAAAAATTATATATGATAATTTATTACAACATTCCATCGATTTCTATGAGTGCCAACGTCATCTTTTACAGCCTCACACATACTATCGAGAAAATTTAGAAAATCCGGATTATTTTGAAATTCCTGGAATATCACCAAAGATATATCAAATAATAAACAACATAACATCACTCTACAATTTAGATCCTAATTTTGGCGAATTCCCAGAAAAAAAAAATCATGAAATTCCAATGATATTGAAAAATGATGTATTTTTGCCCTATATTGACTCAATTGCTAATGCAGAAGAAGAAGCTTTAAGTAAAGTAGCCGAAAGAATTGGCTTACGGATAATCGATGAGATATTTTTAGCACCCAAAGAAGATTTTATAGATGTTTTGTTAGAAAATAACTTTTTACGTGAAAATAAGCAATCTGATGGCATAATAAGATTATATCCACAATTTAGTAATGAAACCTTAATACTTTATTATTTAGCTTTTGCCTCTCAAAGACGGGGTTTTTTATCAAAGGAGTTAGTTAATTGGATTTCAATGAATTGTGCCTTTTTAATATATATGGGTATTTTAAGATGGAAGTTATCTGATGAAAATATTTTTTATACTATATTTAAAGATCTTCAAACAAATGAAAAAGTACTTCCATATTTAATGAAGCTAATATGTTTTCCGAATTATTTAGGATTAGATAAAATGAAAATCAGAGATTCTATTCAATATAGAAAGGAAATATTTAATTTTATTGGTTCTCAAATAGACAATCTTAAAGTTTTAATTAATGAAATTGCACTCTATTGTGAGAGTTTAGAAAATAAAAATAAAAAAAAATAAAAAATAATTTTAAAAAAGAGTTGAAAATGTATGCCAAAATCTAATACTGAGAAGGACGATAAATTAATATATTCTGATGATGTAATAAAAGAAAGACTTGGAAAATATGGGGCGATTTATTTTCCTTCAGATATTAAGGAAACAGTAGATGATATTATAGGAAATGAAATCAAAAAGGAAGTTTTAGATGATTTCTTCAAAGCATTAAAAAAGTATAATGAATTTGCTGAAAATTTAAAAAAAACGAAATTAGCTCCAAACTTGACAGTTCTTCTTTATGGTCCTCCAGGTACAGGAAAAACTTCATTAACAAGAGGATTTGCGAAGAAATATGATATCCCTATATGTGTTGTAGAGTCCGATAGGCTCGTTTCACCTTTATTAGGAGATACTATCAAAAATATTCGTGGAGTTGTTGAATTAGCCGCTGAAATTTCTAAAGAACGAAATGCTTTCATTTTATTTTTTGACGAAATTGATGCCATTGGTTCTGAGAGATCTAATATTCATGAAGTAGGAGAAATCAAACGAGCTGTAATATCTTTCCTTCAAGTGATTGATAGGATTAATTATGAAGGGGTACCTCTTGCGATTTTTGGTGCCACAAATCATCAACATCAGTTAGATTCAGCTATATGGCGTCGATTTACCTTCCATTTCAGATTTGATTTTCCTGATTTTCATTTAAGAAAAAAAATCATTGAATCTTTTATTAATAAAGTAAAAAATGCGAAAATTGGCATCGATGATTCAATTTTTTCGAATTTAGACAATGAATATGAAAAAGTTCAAGTAATTTCAAAAGAATTAGAAGCCAAATTAGGACGTCCTGTTTCTGAATTTGAGAATGGTCTTTTATGGGAAGAATTTAGAAAAAAAAATAAATCAGTTGGTCTTTTAGAATTGTCATATGGATATTCTGGATCTGATATTGAAAGGGGTACAAGAGTCGCTTTATTAAAATCAATTAATACAGGATTATTAAACTACGATCTTTTTTATAATTCTTTAAAATTAGTTGGGGGTACTGCTATTCATGTTGAAAGACAAGATACTTTAAGTGACGTTAAAAAAACCCCATTAAATACAACAACTTATGAGAAAAGTAGAAAAAAATCACTTGGACCTCCTGAAATATAAGCAAATATCAAAATTTATTTATTCAAAACTTATGAGCAATAACCAAATATTTAATCTAGAAAAAATAAAGGAATTAACAAATCCAATTGAAGATCTACAAGCGGAATTAAATCAATTAAATATAAATTCGTTAAAAATTGCAGAGAATATTCAAAATATAGAATATGAATCTAATGATAAAAATCTACCTTCTCAAATAGTACGCATAAAAGAATTGTTACAAGATATAGATAAAAAATTGAATAAAGTTTCAAACACTAATTTAAATAAATTCTTGGATTTTCAAGCCCGATTAATTAAAAAATATAAAGATGATTTTAAAGATAATTTAAAAAAGTTAAACATCAATACAGAAATAACTAGAAAAATTGGATTAGATCTAATTGAACGAAAGAAAATTAGTAAAATCATCGATTTTGTATCATTTGTTCCTTCAATTGAAATAAAATATTGGATAGAACTTCTAGATTCATTAAAATATAATACCATTTTCTTAAAATCAATAAAAAAAGCTAGAAAATATTATCAAAATTTAATCCAAATAAAACTTGAAAAAGAACTTTCTAAAATTCCTGAATATATTGACCCAAATTTGATAAAAGATTATGAAATCTTTTTCAAAGAAAATCCTACATTGACATTTAATGAATTTTGCCAAACTATTGAAAACCAATTAACTCAAAAAGAATTAAGTGCTAAAAGAGCGAGTATAGAAAAGGTAAAAAAGAATGAAGAATTAGAAAAATTAAAGAAAAAACAAGAAGAACAAAAGACTTCTTATGAGAATTATTTAAAACTCTCTGATAGAGAATTTGAGAGACTTAGACGAAAGAAAACTCGAGAAAAATTAACAAATATTTCTAAAAAATCTTCTGACGATAATTCCATTGAGATTAGTGATGAGGTCTCTGAAAAGATTAAAAAATATAAATCACAATTTGATAAAAGCTTCAAAGAAAAATATATGATTCAAAAGGATGAAGACAAGGATCCAATTGATTTAGTTCGAGAAAGAAAGAAAAAAAAAGAAAAAGAATACAAACATTTCGAAGATCATTTCAAAAATAAATAAAGGATAAAAAAGGTAGAAAATATTTCAAAAAATAATTTTAAGATATCCATCGGCCTACAAGAAGTTATAATACGAGATAAATTCACACTAATTAATGGAAAGATAAAAAAAAGTTTATTAGCTAATTATAAAAGTGATTTATTTCTTGATCTTTGTCAAGATTTAAATAATATTCCTATAGAAAAATACATTAAGTTTATACAAGAAACAAATCAAAAATTTCAAGATTTATTGAAAATTAATGAGCTATTATATTTTTTACATCAATATCGTAAAACTGTAAAAAATAATATAGACATAACTTCTCACTATAATGAGATAATTCAGGAATTATTTCTAATACTTCAATATAACCATTTATTAAAAGAAAAAGAAATTCTTTTGGGAGAACTGGAATTATCAATTCAATATAAAAAGTCAAGTGATTTGAACGCCATTAAAGACTTATTGAATAAATTAAACGAATCATTGAACAAAAACTTGAATAAATTAAAACTCTTTGAAGAAGATTTTTTTCCCCGCAAAAATCAGATTAATCAGATTAAAAAAACATTAGATGAATATAATTCAATTATTCAGAAATTAACTGACCAGAAAAAACAGTGTTTTAACCAAATTAATCGCATAACAAGAGAGATGACTGGAGATGAACATGAATCTAAAAATGCTATAAAAATTAAACTCATCGAATCCACTGGTGATTTATCAAATGCTGAAAAAATACAAGCTCTTCAAAAAAAAGCAAAAGAAATTCAATACGAGATTAATGATATTACGTTAAAGAAAAGTCATTCACAATCAAAACTAGAAGAATTGATCCCTCTTTTCGAAATACTTGAAAATGATCATCAAACGCTTTTAGAAATAATTAATACTGATAATAAAAGAATAAAAGAATTACAATCTGAACTTAAGAATAACATTAAAGATGATAAAAATATAAAAATTGAAGATATTGGTTTTATTGATGTGAGTTCTATAAGATCTTCAGAAGAAATTAAAAAGGAAATAGAAAAAACTAATTCTGAAATAAATAAGATTGTACTTCCAAAAGATTATTCTAATCTGCCAAATCTTTATGATCTTTCCCCAATTATTATAAAATTAACAAAATTTTATGAAAAAATAACGAATAATGAGACAAAATTTACTATTAATATAAATGAAAAAGAAATTTCAGAATGTTTTGAACAATTTAAAGAATTAGAGAATTCTCTCTCTAATATCGAATTCTTAATAAATAAATTTCTAATAGCAATTAATATAATAACACAAATTAGGATTGTATTAAGTGAGGATCAAAAGAACTTTTTGTGTAACTTATTATTTTTAAGAAACGATAAGGAACAAGTTAAATTTGAGGGATTAACTACTCCAGAAAAAGTTTATTTCATTATTGTATTTTATATTTCAATTAAGCTCCACACCAATAATAGAAATATTATTTTTTCAAATGTGTCAATCTTAAACCAATATAATAAAGCAGGTTCTATTTATCGAACGATAAGAAAAATTTTGCCTATATTCGAAATGGAGCATAAATTATCGAAATTTAATTTAGTATTTATTCTATCTAACTTAGAATTAAAAAGAGCAATTAAAAATTTAAATATAATAACTATTAAAGAGAGTTGAATGTATTGACCACTAATATTAATAAATTAAATCAAATTGTAAAAAATATTACAAAACTTATTTTAACAAACCCTCAGAAAATTATCAGGGAAGAAGATCTTAAAAATTTAAGTAAAGAATTCAATTTTGAAGAAATTATGAGTGAAGTTTATATGAATTTAAGAAATGTAGGATTCGAGCTTATTACAACAAAATTCCTTGAACAACAGTTTTACATTCTAACATCTGAGGGCAAAGATGATAATATTACACCATCTCAGTATGGTACATTAGCTTTAATAATTGCATTAAGCAAAGAAGTTGATGAGAATATAAAAATTGAAGATTTGAAAGAAATGTTTAATGAAATATGGGACTCAGATATTCGATTTTTAATTGAGAATGATTATATCAGAAAATTTGATGAGTTAGGAATAATAAAGGTGTCACCTTTAGGGAAAGCTGTTATGAAAAACATTATTGTTGAGATAGAATTAAAAAATTTATTGAATTTATTTACAGATTAAAATAATAAAAAAATTTTAAAATAAAAAAAAAATTAATCTGTTTCCAAATCCATTTTAAATTGATCATAAATTTTTCTAACCCTATCTGCGGAAGGACCTTCTCCTCGCACTCCATTTTCATCAACAATAATTTTCCCACTTAGTATTGATATTATGTTTTGGTCTTCAATATAATCCACATGACCTTTTGAAAATATAGTCGCTATTCTATCTGCTAAAGCTTGCATAGGGAATGGTTCTTCTTCTAGACTTAAAAAATTATAAAAAGTGTTTCTTATAAATAACTTTGGAAACAATTTGTTTTTTTCATTTTTGGCGTTAATAAGGATCAAATTTGAATCTTCTGAGATTCCCTTTAATTGTCCTACAAAAAATTTATCCTTATCAAGGTATACCTTGACAATTTTATCAATTAAAGTACCTAATTCTGTATTATATTGCCTTATTGACATCATTAATCAGAATTTTTAGTTATTAATAATATTTTACTCTTTTGCTTTTATTCTTATTTTAACTAATTTAAAATGTAATTTATAAGTTTGGAGATATTTTCTCCAGTTGTAGCACTTGTAGCAAAAATCTTAAGACTTGGATTAATTTCTTTAGCGTCTTTTATCATTTCCTCAACATTTACATCCATAACATCTTGTAAATCAATCTTATTTATAACTGCGATGTCAGAAAATTTAAATAACATGGG
Organism: Promethearchaeota archaeon; assembly: GCA_048941185.1. Classification (GTDB taxonomy): domain Archaea; phylum Asgardarchaeota; class Lokiarchaeia; order Sigyniarchaeales; family SOKP01; genus Loki-b32. The sequence continues at coordinate 9,458 of JBHLNW010000036.1, read as the reverse complement.
GTGTTTACGAATTACCCATGGCCCTTCTGTTATTGATACTATTACAACCCGTTTCTCAACACCTAAAATAAAATCAGATGGACAAATTAAATTCCCTACATTTTCTATAAAAACTACATCGATTTCATTTAGATTATGATTTTTTAAAACCTGGGAAATATGATATGAATTCAATGCACACTCGCGACCTGTGTTAATTTGAACGGATTTTACTCCATATTTTTCAATTCTATCAGCATCTATTCTGGTTGCTACATCTCCATTGATAACAAGAAGTTTATAGTCTTGAGAAATTCTTTCAACGATATTTTCAATAATCGCCGTTTTACCTGCTCCTATTGCACCAACAAAGTCATATGCTCTTATATTTTTTTCTTTAAATATTTGCTTATTTTCCTCTGCTAACCTGTCATTATTTTCGATTAAATCTTCATTTAATTCTATAATTCTAGATACTTTTTTTCCAGACATTTTAATTACTCGTATAATAATATGAATTCTGGCAATATATTTTGGTAGGAATTTATCTTAAGTTAAATTGATACTTATATAAGATATAAGCTCCTAATACTCCCCCTAATTCTGGCAAATAGAAAACAATAATTACAGGGTCATACCATGCAAAAAGTATAACGGGAAACAATCTAAGTAGAATAATAAATATCAAAAAAGATCGACCACTCATTCTAATTGGAAGGAAATACATGAATGCTGTTATTTTTCTTTTCATGATTGGAAAAAGAGAATATGATAATAATCCTAGTATACCACCCCAAGCTAATCCAATATAAAGGATGGGGAATGTATCTAAGGAATATATTGGTATGAGTAGAACTCGCAATAAAAAATAGAAAATTGCTGTAAATAAACAACTGAATATATATAATACGATTAAGAATTTAGTTCCTTGGCTTGCCTCAATATTTCTAACCATTAAATATAAAATCAATAACATAATTACTAAGAAAAGTAAACTTAAAGGATCATCTGTACCCACAAAAAGACTAGTAATGAATGTATGGTATGTGAATTTATACACTAACCCGTGTAAACTTAAAGATAAGTATTCAGGAATTCCGTAAGAACTAAAAAACAAAGCAATAATAGAGAATACTATTATTATAAAAAAAAGTATTTTGGTTCCTTGATAGGGTGACTGCTTTTTATAAGGCTTTTCATATAATCTTAAAGTTCTTTCATTTTGTTTTTCTTGTCTTTTTAAATACTTTTTAAATGCTTTAGGTTCTTTTTCTAAATAAACCTTTGATACTGGTCTTTTTATTGTAGTATCTTGGTATCTTTGTTTAGTTTCTCTCTTACTAATAGGGACTAATGGTACGTGCTTTAATTCGAATGTACATTCATGATTTTCGGGTAATCGATGTTTTTTGCAAAATGTACCTCCGCAATATTTACAATTAAATGGTAAGTAAGTAATTTGTTCACCGCAAAATTCACAAAAAGTCAGCTTAAATCACTTTAAGATTGATTATATTGTTTTTGAACTTTAATTAAATTAATCATAAAACTCTAAAGTTTAATAATTTAAAATTATCATCCTTGATAATTTTTACTTTTTATTATTCCTCTCCATATTAATTTGAACCTAAGGATTTCAATATATAATAGTTAAGGAAAAATAATTATTATGTCAAAATAATAGGATTAAGAAAAATATGGGTTACTACCAAATTGGAGCATAAATAAGTATATATGTTATTATTAGAAACGTAAGTAATGAACCGGCCAATGTGATATAGACTTTTTTATTCCATTTCCAAATATTTTGGCCATCTAGAATACCAATGGGAATCATATTAAAAGTGCCTAACATGAAATTCAGATTCGCTGCTAAACCTATTAATTGATTAAGGGGATAAATAGGGATCATAAATGAGATTAAAAAAAGAACTATACCATATACTAGATTAACTATTGGCCCCGCTGCTTTACATAATCCTGTAGTTCTATCTATTTTACTTAAACCTAAAACAACGACAGCACCAGGTAAAGCTAAAGAAGGAAAACTTCCTCCACCAGAGATTAAAGAATAAATATTAATAACAACACCAACAACCGTTAAAATCATCCCAAATGTCAATAATCTAAACTTAGTTTGAAGATTAAAATGAACTGCCACTTGTCTATGTCCTAATTCATGAAAAAGAAAAGCTGTAGCGTAAAAACCAGCCAACATGAAAATTGCCCATTGATATCCGGCAACATTTATTAAATTAGGAGTGAAAGTTATAATCCCAATAATATATATTAGTGATACACCAATGATAAAATGAAATATTTCTGATTTATGAGGTAATAAGATTCCTTTAAACTTAATTCCAGAATCTGGATCAAACGCATTAACAGGTACTTGACTTTCTTGGCGATACCAAGTATATGTTCCATCTGTGGTCCCTCGTACCACTCCAGGAGTACTTGGTTGTTGATATACGTGTTCTTGAGGGACATGTGAAGGTTGTGGAATTTGATTGTAAGATTGGATAACGGTTGGAGTTGGTTGTAATCTTAAACTCTCTTTTATAATATTACAATCATGATTTATGGGGTCCTTATGTATTGCACAATAATTATAACCACATTCACTACAGTGAAAAGATTCTCCAATTATATCTATCCCACAATGTGCACAACTTACCATAATTATGACCAAATTTGTACTTTTTAATTTTTTAAAAGAATGATTTTTTAATAAAATATAAAATTACAGATTTAAAACTTTATTGAGTGTTGTCTAAATATTTTTTTCTTAGGTTAACTCAAATTTTCTACTTATATTCAATAATCCTAAATTAAGAAAAATATATTAAGCTGAACTCTATTAGTGTATTAAAATCAAATATTTTGGTATTTTAATTTATGACTAAAGACGAAATTGAAGACCAGAATGAAGATGACCTCTCATTAGAGGAAGAGCGAAAGAAATTAAAAGAAATGGGTGTGAGTAGTACATGGGATATCTTAACAACCGGTGAGAAGAAAAAGAAAGAGCCAGAAGAAAAGAAAGCTTTTAGAGGATTCAATTAATTTCTTTGAATTTATCATTCTCTATGTATATTAAACATGTTAATAAACTCATATAATAGAAAAAAGTCGAAGTTTTATAATAACCAAAAAATAATTATAATTTATTGGATTAAATTTAATTAATGCTATATTTTTAAGAGACCTTAGCCATTGACTCATAAAGTATATTGTCCAACATGTGAAATGGTTGTAACATTACGCCGTAAGAATTTTGATCATGTTTATCATGAAATTCTTTGTTTCCTCGTTATCCTAACCTTAGGTATGGGTTTCATTATTTACTTAATCTTAAGATACAGTAAAAAACCTAACACTTGCCCCAATTGTGAGTCTGTCTTTGATTTAGATAATCTTCCATCCAATCCATTAAATAGTACAAAAGATTTTGGTTTAACTAGTAAATTTATCTTTCCTTAATTTTCATTTCATTGGAACATCTAGGACAGGTTTTATCTTCTTCGGTGAGTTGCTTTTTTACAATTACTTTTTGATATTTACATTTAGCGTTTTTGCAAACAAGCGTGTATTTCACTAACTTAATTGATAGATTTTCAGTAGATTTTTTTTTTACTTGATCATCTCTACCTTTTTTCGCCTTTTTTACAGGGCTTCTCTTTTTGTTTAAATCTTTGTCATCATCCTCTGGTTTCAACCATTTATCTAAACCCATTTAATCTCACTTTGGAAAATCTTTTTTTTGATAATAATAGAAATGACAACTCTAAAATGAAAAAATTGTGCTTTAATCTTAAAACCTAGTAATTAAAAAAAGAGAAAAAAATTAAAATTTGTTTATCTTCAATAAATAATTAAAAAACTTGAACTTCACCAGCAATGAGTCTTTTTCTTAGTTCAAAAAAGTATTGCTGGCTTAATTTTTCAACTGAAACTTCTTCTGCTATTTTTTTTACTGAATCAAAGTTTACATTATCAGCGGGTATCAATTCAATTGAATTAACCCAAGGGTCAGTTATGGGTCTACCAATTTGAGATAATAATTTAACATGGGCTTCTAGAATATCTCCTTCTCCGTTCTTAACGATTTCTCTAGCGATTTCTGTGCTTAATACGTTATATAATTTTCCAACGTGATTTATTGGATTTTTTCCACAAACAGCTTCTAAGCTCATGGTTCTACAAGGAGTAATAAGTCCATTAGCTCTATTACCGCGACCTACTTCTCCATCATCACCTGCTTCAGCAGAAGTTCCAGTAATGGTTAAATACATAATTCCTTTTTGTATATTGTCAGCTACATTAACTTGGCAGGATACATCACGATTTGGGATTAAGTCAGCAGCTAAATCTAGAACTGCTTCTTTTAATTGGTTGGTATAACTCACGTATTCACTTGCATCATGAATATACTTACTTACCATTGCTGCTGCTACAGTAATTCCAACTTCATTCCCAATTCTCTCAACCATTACCTTAATATCTTCACCAGAAGCCTTGCATTTGTCTTTGAATTTATCTGAATTTATCAACTTTTCAGTTTCTAAAGCTATTTTCTCAACATCTGAATAAGGAGCATATCCAACTCCAAAACTAGTATCATTTGCAAGTGGAACTTCTTCAGTATGATGGGATTCATCAAAAACACCGGTTAAATCTATAGATCCAGGCCGAACAGCATAATCAAACTGAATATCTCTATTTAAATCGAGGTTTCTAAAAATCTTTGAAAGTACTTTACGCTGGGTTTCTATACAAATAGTTGGAATTGGAATATATTCAAGTTTATTTGTACCATCACCACATTCTGTAAGGATTTGATTTATAGCTCTTCCAACAATTAAGAAATACTGCGGTTGGATTATTTGACCTCCACCAAATTCAGGTTTTGCAGTACCTCCTACGAGAGCAGCCTTATCGACATTATGATGATATACTCTATCGAAATTTTCAAGATAATACACACATAGGGCTCTAGAACACGCATCGGCAACAGCGTCACAAACAGTATCGGGGTGGCCAATGCCCTTTCTTTCACAGATTTCTGGGAATTCACTTTTTTCAATCGGTAAAAAGTTTGCACGAGTAATTTTCAACATTTCATTTAATCAACTTCTTAATTATATAAAAAGATCTTTTAAGTATGTTTTTAAATTATTTATCAGTTAAATTCCTTATTAAATGGAAAATACTGTACTTACTTGATCATAATTAAAATATTTATAAATATTTCGCCTTTATAATATGCATAAAAAGCATAAAATTTATCTTATAATATTATGGAAATTTTACCCTCTTTAAGCGAACTTAAGCGTTTGCGTAAAAAATTAAACATCAGTCAAAAAGAACTCGGAAAAGTTTTAAACATCCCTCAATCTACAATTTCTAGAATTGAGAATGCTACTATAGATCCTCCATATTCAAAGTTAAAAAAGATATACGAATTCCTAGAAAATGAACGTAAGAAACGAGAAAAATCTATGAAACATGCTGAAGATATTATGACAAAAAAAATAATCTCTATAACTCCAAATTCAACAATAAGAGAAGCTATAGCGTTAATGAATGAACATCAAATTTCTCAATTACCAATATTAGAAAAAAATCAGAATTTTGGGAGTATCACATCAAAAAAAATACAGAAATTCATTATCGATCATCCCGAAATTATTAGCAAGGATGTATTTCTTATAAAGGAATTACCTTTTCCTGAAATTGATAAAAGTTGGAATGTTAAAGAGATATCTAATTTACTTCTGAAATATCCAGCTGTTTTAGTAAGACAAAGTAATAATTATATTGGAATTATCACAGATTCTGATCTTATAAAATTGCCAAATAAAAATTAATATCCAAAATCTCTCCAAATTTCAAGAAAGAATTATTATATTTGTTAAAAGATTTTACTAACTAGAGAGAACAATAATTTTTTTATACAATATAGGTTTTTAATGATTAGATTTGACGATTGATGAGATAATTCAAAGGATTGATAGCTTATTAAAAAAAGCTAATTACGAAACCTTAGTGCTGGGTAATTTTATTGCTACCAAAAGCAAATTCTGTTTTGATCTTTTGGCTAAGAAGGATGATTTGGTATTTAGCCTTAAGATTTTTCCTAATATTGATAATTTAAACCAAAACATTATTTCTGACATTAAATCTTTGTCATTAATCCTTAGATCAAAACCTATTTTAATTGGAATTAGAAATCGTTATCAAAAATTAGAAGAAAATACAATTTACATAAGGGAAGACTTACCATTTATAACTCTTAATACCTTCGAAAACATTCTCAATGGACAATATCCTTATATTTTAGCAAGAAGAGGTGGTGGTGTAATATTTCTGGATGGTAAATTATTGAAAGATTTGAGAGAAAAGCATTCGATAACAAGAAGCGAACTTTCAGAGATTTTAGGTGTTTCAAAAAGAACTGTTTGTTCATATGAAAACGAATCTATGCGGCCCTCTGAAAAAATTGCTGAAAAATTATTAGAGATCTTGGAAAGTCATAATCTTTTTAAAAAAATCAATGTTTTTGGATGGCACATCAAAGATGGTGTAGATGATCAAGAAATTATGGATGAAATAACATTAAGTCAATTTGAAACTCATGTTCAAGATATAATAAAAGATATTGGGCTTTCTTCTTATTGGTATAAGAAAGGATCAATTCCTTTCAAATTGTCTTTATACTCTCATTCTGATAAAATCAAGCTTGATGGATTTTATCCCCTCTTTTCTGGAATTTCTGAGGAACAAGGGAAAATCAATGAAATGAACTTTCAATGCCTGAAAATGTTCACAGACCTATTCCAAAAAACATCACTTTTTATAATCGATAATGATATCAAAATTCCTGAACCCTTTAAAAAAACTAATATTCCTATTGTAAAAATTAAAACCCTTGAAGAAGTAGATGATGAAGAAGAATTCATTGAACTCATTAAAGAATCCTAAGGATGAAATAAAGCTAATATGTGGCATAGACGAGGCTGGTAGAATTTAATTCTCTTCGAATTATATGTTAAAAGGCTCTGTTTTAGGCCCTATGGTTTTATGTGGAATTTGTTTCAATAAATCAAAAATTAACTTATTATCAGAAATAGGTGTTAAAGACTCAAAAAAATTATCTCCTAAAAGGAGGAGTGAATTAGCAAACCTATTACAAAATTCTTGTCATTCACATAAAATTGTTGTTATTAGTCCTCAGGAAATTGATGAGAGAGAGAGCAAAAAAATTACAATGAATCGACTTGAAGAATTAAAAATGGCAGAAATAATCAACGAATTGAAACCGGATGATATCTATATAGATGCTGCGGATGTAAATGAAAAAAGATTTGGAAATTCTATAAAAGAATTATTAAATTATATTCCTAAAAGAATCGTCTCTAAACATAAAGCTGACGATATATATCCAATAGTTTCAGCAGGCTCTATTATCGCTAAACATAAAAGAGATACTCTAATTGAGATACTCCATAAAGAATATGGAAACTTCGGTTCTGGATACCCATCTGATGCTAAGACAACTCAATTTCTTAGAAATTATGTGAAAAAGAATAAAAAAGTCCCTATAATTGCTAGAAAATCATGGGATACAACAAAAAGAATAATAAATGAAGAGATCTTGACTAAAAAGATTACAGATTTTCTTAATTAATCACTTTTTTTGACTATTAATACTATATGATTAGCAGCATACTTATGAATATTTATGCTTTCTAAGATCTTATATCCCACTTTTTCAAGTATCTTTTTCTCCTGTACGTATGTAATTTCAGATTTTTGAATACTATCTATTGATTGAGACTTTATTGAAAGAATTAAAATTCCCCCAGGCTTTAAATAATAGTTACAATTCTCTAACGCAATTTCAGCTTGCCGAGGTTGTGCAACATCTTGGTAAATTAAATCTATATGAGTAAAAATGTATTTGCTATAGTTATCTGGAAAACGAGCATCTCCCAATATCGGAATAATATTTTCTCTATTTGATGTATTTTGGATTAATTGTCTCATACTTCTTTCAGCAAACTCTACACCATAGATTATTCCAGAATTTATAATATCGGAAAGATGAGAGATGGTAGTGCCTGAAGAAGCCCCCAAATACAAGCATTTTAAATTTTCTGATAAAATATTTGTAATAGGATTTTCTAAAATTAATGCGGCTAATTTACTTCTAAATGGATCCCACTCTCGATATTCAATACCCTTATAATTAATTAATTTTTCTCCATAAACCCGTTTACCTGGGTCTATATTTTTTGTATATAGTTTTAATCTTTCCTGAGGTCCAGAAATAAAAACATTATAAAATTTAGGATGATCTCTAATCTCTATTTTTGCCATTTCTTAACCGCTTTACTATCTTACTTTTTCTTTTTTGATTTCTTCTTCTTCTTACTACTTACTGTGGGTGTTTTTTTAGGAGGATTTGGATATTTATTTTCGATTTCCTTAATTTTTTCTTCAATTTCTTTTAGTAATGTTTTACCTAAAAACTCACCATTAAAGTAATCTACTTTAGCAGCAACGCCAATTTTTCCTGCAACAATTCGAGCGATCTTACCTCTAATCCAAGGTTTCGCTGATCTGATTTGATTCCATTGAAATATTAAACCATGCTTAGGTCTTTTTTCTCCTGTTTTAAGAAATCGATATAATGCTTTTTCTGCTCCTAATAATTGAATTCTCGATGCTGGCATATAAGCTAATTTTTGTAAACTACCTGCTTTTGCTATTAATTTTGCACCAATTAGGGAACCAATTAAAGAGTTAATATTGGGGGCAAATTTTTCTAATCTTTCTTCTAAATAATTCTCTAAGTGTAAGCGATACTTATCTAACGATAAAATTTGATCTGCATAATTCTGTACCATAGAAAGATCAAAATTTGCGCCCATCGATTCTTTAGCATATCGCTCTAAGACTTTAATTATATTTTCTTTTAAATCTACCACAGTTTTAATATTTGTTATTGTAAAATTGTCCCGAGAACCTAATTTTGCAACCAAGCATGCCAGAGTTATATTATCGTCAACAATTTTATCGGTCAACTCGGGAAAATGTAATCCATACCATTCTCTAAGGTGATTAGAAAAGAGACTTATCGATTTTTTAATCACATCTAAAACAGTTATAATTTGTATAATAATATTATCTAAATGGCCGCTAGCTTCACTAACTTTTATCCTCGTTATTGCATCGCTTATCTCTTTATATTGAGTTAGAATTTCTTCACTTGTTTTACGTATCCCAACTTTTTTTAAGTGTTCTTCTAGATTTAAACGAATAGCTTTAAGTTCTATTGATTTACTTTCGAAAATAGTTTTGTAACCTAATTTTTCTGAAGTAAGTGTTTCTAATTTGATATTATCAAAAATGAATTCATTAAATCCAGAATTTTTCAATTCTAATAAGAAGTTTTCATATATCTTTTGAATAAT
>JBHLNW010000035.1:4341-29669 GCA_048941185.1 Promethearchaeota archaeon | reverse complement strand
AAAATGTACGGTACACCTACATATTCCGAAATAGATCCTACTCCGATTATAGCATTCACCTTTCCAATATTATTTGGGATTATGTTCGGTGATATAGGGCATGGTTTAGTTTTGATAATTGCTGGATTTATTGGAGCTTTAGTATTTATGAAGAGAAAAAAATCAATTTCAAGTTTTTCATGGATTATATTCTTTTGTGGATGGGCTTCTTTTTTCATAGGATTTTTGTATGGTGAATTTTTTGGGCATCATGAAATAAACATTTTCGGATTTATTTTATGGAATTTTCAAGTAAATCCAATAGTAATTCCATTTTTAAATATACAATTATTTAATCCGTTGGAAAATATATTATCCGTTTTTTATTTTGCTATAGCAATTGGGATATTTCACATAATTCTGGGATGGCTTATTCAATTTTTAAATTATTGGAAGCAAAGTAGAAAATATCTAGCCTTTAGCGATTCAATAATGAAAATTTTCTTTCTATTAGGAGGTACAATCCTAATATTCATCTATGGATTTGATATTAATATATGGTTGTCTCCTCCATATCCAATATTATTTGTTTTAATCCCAGGATTATCATTGATATTTTCAAAACCATTGGGAAAAATATTTAAGGTATCATATTTACAGGAAGAATCTATTGGAGGTTTGTTAGGTGAGGGATCAATTGAAACTTTTGATACATTATTATCAGTTATGAGTAATGTGTTATCCTATATAAGATTGTTAGCTTTAGCATTAGCGCATATTGCCTTACTATTTGCTATAAATGAAATGGGAAATTTAATTCAAGGAGTAGGGATTGGATTTGACATTTTAAATTTAATCGGAGCTATATTTGGAAATATGGTTGTAATTCTCATAGAAGGCTTGCTTGTATTTATAAATACTATGAGATTGCATTATTACGAATTCTTTTTCAAATTCTTTCAAGGATCCGGTATTGAATATTTTCCATTCTACCTTGATGACAATTATTCAATTATGACATTCACTAGAGAACTCGATAAAGATATAATTTCTGAAGAGATTGATAAAGAAATCGAGATTAAATCAGTAAAAGAGGAGATAGATAAAGCGAAAAGTTATATTATTAGAGAATTTAAATGATTTGAATATTTAAAAGTAAAACAGAAATCTATAATTTATGGAGCCAGAAAAAAATAATCAAAATCTAAGTAAAAAAACCATATTAAAATTAATTGGTTTAGCAATTTATGCAGCTATCTTTCTGTATCTGTATTTTCTTTTAATTAATTTTGGCTTGAATCCTTTAATTATTTCAATTTTATTGGTTTTCATATTTTTAACTACTATTGGTCCTTTTCTAAGACCAAAAAAGAGAAGACTTTATTCTCGGATGTTTCCAAATAGAAAGAGTGGAGCTAATCTTAATAAGGATTCTAAAAAAACCCATAATCTAAAACAAAAGGAACTAAATCAACTAGAACCAAGAATTCCTAAACCTATGAATTTGGATTTCGAATATCGCAAATCTATAATAAACAAATGTAAGAATTGTGGAAATACTGTACCTAACTTTGTTAAAAAATGCCCCTTTTGTAATGAGGTTATTATTCAATAAAAAAATCTGGTTTGTGAAAAATGAGATGACTGAAAGCGAAATAAAACGTGGCTATATTTCTTCAATTATAGGCTCTCTTATTAAAATTAAGGGATTAGAAAATCATGTACGCCTTTATGATTTAATTAATATACCCAAACATAATATTCTTGGAACGATAATTCAAATTTTTTCTGATCATGTTGTAGCGCAATGTTTTGAAAATACTATATCTTTAAGATTGAATGAAGAAGTTACAAGTTTGAATGAACCTCTATCTATGGAATTAGCACCTGGAATTCTTGGAAACGTATTTGATGGGATACAAAGACCATTAGGTAAGGTATTTGAACATTATTCTAATGGAGAATTAGTCAGAGGAGTTAAATATCCTTGTTTATCGAGGACTAGAAAATGGCATTTTATACCTTTAAAAAAAAATAATGAGAGGATTAACGAGGGAGATATTATCGGTACTATTCCAGAAACTACATTAATTGATCATAAAATTATGGTCCCTCCTTTTATTTCAGGAAAATTATCATATATAGCTCAGGAAGGAGATTATACTATTATTGATGAGATTTTTAAAGTCAAAAGTAAGAATAAAGAAGAATCTTTTTCCATGCTGCAAAAATGGCCAATTATTAAAAATCGTCCTTTTAAAAGAAAAGAAAACCCACTTGAACCACTAATCACAGGCATAAGAATTATTGATTTATTATTTCCAATAGTTAAAGGAGGGACTGTAGCAATCCCAGGAGGTTTTGGAACGGGTAAAACCGTAATCATACAATCTCTGGCTAAATGGAGTGATATAGACGTTTGCGTATATGTTGGATGTGGTGAACCTGGTAACGAAATAGCAAATATTATGAAACAAATCTCAGAAACAGTAAATCCTAAGACTGGCAAATCCTTATTAGACAGAGTAATACTTATTGTTAATACTTCCAATATGCCTGTATCAGCACGAGAAGCTAGTCTATTTTCAGGGGTTACAATAGCAGAATATTTTCGAGATATGGGGTATAATGTTTTAGTTCTCGCAGATAGTACATCAAGATGGGCAGAATCATTGAGAGAGATTTCTGGATTACTAGAGGAAATGCCAGCCGAGGAGGGTTATCCTGCTTATCTACCATCTAAATTATCTAGTTTTTATGAAAGAGCAGGAGTTGTTAGTACTATAGGAAAAGATCATCTAGGAATTGAAAGAAAAGGTTCCATCTCAATTGTTGGTACTATTTCGCCCCCCGCCGGTGACTTTAGTGAGCCAGTAACTGCGACAACAAAACGTTTGGTTCAAGGTTTTTGGGCATTAGATCCTAATTTAGCATATTTAAAACATTACCCCGCTATTAACTGGCTAAATTCATATTCTAATTATCCCCAATTTATAACTGATTGGTGGTTTGAAAGAGATATTGATTGGCCCGAGATTGATCTTGACTGGTCTGAATGTAGAAACCAAGTAAATGAAATTCTATCAAAAGAACAAGATTTAAAACACGTCATTCAGTTAGTTGGAGAAAAAAATTTACCTGAAGATCAACAATTAATACTTTATGTTGCTAAAATGATTAAAAATGGTTTTCTAATCCAAAATGCATATAACAATATTGATAATTTCACAAATATTAAGAAATTGTTAGGGATGATCAAAATTATACTTTTAATCTATAGAGAGGGAAAAATTCTACTTGAAAGAAAAATACATATAGAAGATGTTTTAGGTTCAGACCTTATAAACTCAATTTTGAGAATAAATCAAACAGTACCTAATGAAACTTTTCAACGGATCGAAGAAATTAAAGATAGTGTTATGAAGAAAATAAAAAAATATGCTATATAGATAACTCAAAATATGGATAAATTAATTCTATAGGGAATTAAGTAAAAGTAATCGTATAAGTTTAAGAATATTCTATATTGATCTAAAAGTGCACCTTTAAGTTTTTATTTGTTATTATAATAAACAACTATATAGTATAATTCTTTGTTTAAAAGGTGAAATTTACAACTTGTTTAAAGAAATAACTCAATTTTACACGATAGGTAAAGAGTTAGGATTGAACAGAAGTGAAATAAACCGCACTTTGATATTTTCAAGCAATCGTTCTTTATTATTTAAACTTTTATTGATATTTATTTTAGTTTTAATAACAGTTATTGTGGTTGTTGTAGTAATTGTTGCATCAAGATCTATTTATCCTAGTGGAACGTTATATTCTACAGTTAAAATAAATGATTTCAAACAGAAAAAATGAAGTTAAACGTTGGTTCTGGAAAAAGATATGAGCCAGATTATTGTAATATTGATTTATATGATGGTATATTAGCAGATCAAAAAATTTCTGCTACAAATCTCCCATTTCCTGATAACTCTTGTGAAGAGGTTAAAGCAATTCAATTCATTGAGCATATAGGCTTTTTCGAGGCTCTTTACGTTTTAAGCGAATTTTTTAGAGTTTTACAGAGTAATGGAATTTTAATAATAGAAACTCCTGATATTGGAAAAGCCTTCCAATCCTACTTAAATGGAAATTACGAACAACAAAAAGAAATATTAGGATGGATATTTGGTATTCCTCATGAAGGTCTTCAGCATAAATTATGTTATCCTTCAAAATTATTAACTGAAATGCTTATAAAAATAGGTTTTATTGATATAAATGAGAATAAATATTATAATCCAGAATTAATACCTACTCTAAGGATTGAGTGTAAAAAACCTTTGAAAGTGAATCTCTTTCAAATCATCACTCATATTCGAAAACAAATCTTATTAGAGAACATAGTAGATTTTAAAGAGTCTTTTCTGACAAAAGAACAAGAGGATTTAATTACTTTCATTTTATTAAAGTTAAGAGAATTTGAAGAAGAGAAAGATAAAATCATTTTAAATGAGATTTTTAAAACTCTTCTAGTAACATTTCCTCAACTAGCGAAAATTTTTCTGAAAACAATTGAAGATTTTAATTATCTTACGAGTTTAGAAGTAAAATACTTTAATGAAATAATAGGATATATAATAGAATACAATCTACCCAATATATTGCTTAAATCTCTTAAAAAGCTGCCAAAAATACCAGGAACTCAAATGTTAGCCTTTTCATCAATAAAATCATTTGGTGAGACGATTATAGAGAAGTTGTTATTTTTTAGTAACGAAAAAAAGAGTCAATTAGCTCGTCTAAAGGAACTTTCAACAAATAATACGTCGAATGAGTTATTCTTCTTCTCTTTTACTATGATTCAAAGAAAGTCTCAAGATTATTTTTATCAGGGAATAAAAGAATTTTACAAACAAAATTATGAAATTGCTAAAGAAAAATTGTTAGGTTCTATTCAATTATTTAGAGATGATTTCATTTATTATTGGAATTTGGCAAAAGTGCTTATTAAATTAAATTTAAAATCAGATGCACTAAAGTTTTATAAGAGAACGTTAAGGCTACTGAAAATTAGTAAAATAAAGAATAAAAAGACGATTCGAAAAGATATTACTTCAGAAATAAGTTATATAAAGAAACCAACAGAAAAATTAGTTAACTTTAATCCTATCTTAAACCTCGATAAATATCATTCTGTTAATTAAAAATTAGCTGATGTAATTTTCACCAAGATTATATTATGAAATGATCAATTTTGAATATAAAAGTTTTTAAAGAAATTTAATCAATTTATAGTTTAAGTAAGAAATCCTAAAACTGCAATGCCAAGTTTAATAACACTTTTAACCCGTAGAATTAAAAACTCCTGTGCTGTGTGGGAAATTACTCTAAGATGTAATAGTAAATGTATTCATTGTGGATCAAGAGCAGGTAGTGCTCGTTCAGACGAATTAACTACTGAGGAATCATTAAAATTAGTTAATGAGTTACATTCATGTGGGTATAAAGGTGTAGCATTAATGGGGGGAGAACCTTTAATTCGAGAGGATTGGTATTCAATTGCGAAAGAAGTTAAGAAATATAAAATGGACTTGTCAATTGTTACAAATGGATTAAATGTTCTTAGTCATATTCAAAAATTAAAAAGATTAAATGTAGATTGTGTATCTTTAAGCCTAGACGGTGGAACTTCCGAAACACATGATTATCTTAGAGGAATTAATGGTGCTTTTAAAAAAACTATTAATGCAATGAAAGAATTAAAAAAAGAAAAACTTCCTGTTTCAATAATAACCGCCATCAATAAAAAAAACTTAAATGAAGTAGATTTGATTAAAAATTTAATTTTAGATCAAAATATTTCTTGGCAAATTCAATTAGCACTCCCAATTGGACGATTTCCTAAAGAACTGACAATTTCAAGAGAAGAATATTATGCATTAGCAATGTTTATCGCAGTCAATGTTCAAAAATACTCATACCGAAGATTACCTGTAATAGGAGCGCATTGTTTTGGTTATTTTTCGAGATTCATACCAAATCTAGGGTTAACACCTTGGGTTGGATGTCAAGCAGGATATTCTGTGTTGGGAATTCAAAGTAATGGAAATATAAAAGGATGTCTAACACTTTCAGATAATTTTATTGAGGGGAATATAAGGGAACAAAATTTGAAGGATATTATATCAAATCCTTATGCATTTAGTTACAATCGAAATTTTAAAAAAAGTGATTTAGAAGGGTATTGCTTTAGTTGTGATATGGTGAATGAGTGCAAAGGAGGTTGTTTAGGGACAAAATACGCATTAAATTCAGATAATGCCCCCTATTGTTTACGAGCAATAGAAGATCTTCGTTTTGATTCCAAAATGTTTAAAATAAAAGGAAAAATGGATTCTATTTTATCAAAATATAGAAATATTTATTCTAAAATACTGAATATATAAAATTTGCAATTATAAAATGAGTAATGTTTGAAAAATGATAAAAGATATCATAGAGTTTTATAGGATTGGGAAAGAATTAGGATTGACAAATAAAGAAATGAGAAAAATTTTTCTTATCGATAAGAGTAAGAAACTCCTATTATATAGACTTATAATTTTGATAATAATAATTAGTTGGGTAATTTGCATAATTATATTAAAAATAGGGATTACAAGAAATACTTACCCTTCTGGAACGGCATATTCAAGTGTAAGAATGAAAGATTTTAAAATGCAAAATAAAAAAAGTAAATCATAAATTGAATTATAATTTCCACACTAAAAATAATATATAATCGTCAAATTTGGTGAAAATCTTAATTGGAAAGAAAAAAAAATAATAAGATTTCTCTTATAATTGGAACTATACTAACACTTGTTGCTCTTTTTTTTCCTGCAGTTTCAC
The DNA here is from genome assembly GCA_048941185.1 of Promethearchaeota archaeon. Taxonomy (GTDB): domain Archaea; phylum Asgardarchaeota; class Lokiarchaeia; order Sigyniarchaeales; family SOKP01; genus Loki-b32. The sequence goes on along the minus strand of JBHLNW010000035.1, from coordinate 22,808 downwards.
CCGCTAATATTACAGGGTACGAATCTGAATTTGGCGACCTTATTTTTTTTTGGAGTTTTAATTTAAAAGATTTGAACTTAAGATTTTATATAGGGCCTTTTGGGCTGAATATTATTTTGTTTTTATTTGTCATATCATGTATAATTTATAATTGTAAACTTTTCATTAGTTCCAATAAAAATGATATCGATTTCAATAAGTTCGCTCAAAAAACGTTTAGTATTGCCACAATTATGATTCTACTAACTTTTAACCTAATAATTTTGATAGAATATATTTTCATAACCACATCACCTGAGTATTCATTCACAGGTGAACCTTGGGGTTTCTGGTGGTATTATTCCCCCAACTTTGGGTTAATTGGTATGTTTCTAGGTCCCTTTATAATAATTTTTGGTAGTTTATATCAAATGTCAAAGCAAAAATCAAACTTTTATCGTTTTGCGCTAGGGATTACTCCTCTATTGCTAATTTCTTCAATTTTCTACTTATTAATGCCAAGTTAATAATTTATTCTATTTCAAGATATTATATAGTAAATAAGTGTGATTCAAGAAGGATTTGGAAGTATATATGAATTGAAAAGATTTAAATCACTTTATTTGGTAGGCTCATTATTAATTTCTCTTATAACCTTGATAGCATGGATAGGCATTAATTTATATTTTCTTCTTTATCATTTTTTATTGATTTTCTTGCTATCTTTAATTATTTGTGTATTGTTTTATAAACAAAGACGAGATAATTTGAAGGAATATTCTAAGGTTTGAACCACTCAAAGAAATAATAGCTACAAGTTAGAGGATTAGCAATAACAAATTTTTTTCTTACAGATGTTGCTAAACGTCCAGCTCTGACCATGTCGACAGCTGAAAGTTCTGAATCATGCGGTAAAACATGAACCATAAAAAGAGAATGTTCAAGTCCCGGTCCTTTTTTGTAGACAACAAAATCTGCTCCAAATTTTAATCCTGGTCTGGGAATATATCCTTTTTCTCTTAAATCCTTGTAAATTATATATTTTTCCTCAAATTTGTGATGTATCTCCTTAGCTATTTCCTGGAATTTCTCAGGCTCCAAATATTTATTTTCTTTTACATCGAAAATTGTAATTTCATCTTTTTCCAAAAGATAATAAGCTTCTATTAATGATAACTCACTTGGTTTGGAAAAATATTCTAATCTGGGTTTATGGATTCCTAATGGAGAACCAAAAAATCCTTTCTTTACATATAAATATGATGCATATAAAGGATTGAAAACAATCACTCTTGAATTTATAAATTTAGTAGGAATTTTATCAGGTACTTCAATGTCATCAAGAGTGATTTGTTCATCCTTTCCTTGGTTCATCACTAGGAGGTATTAAAAATGACTTAATAAATCTTTCAATTTTACATTAATCAGATGATATTATATAAATTTCAACATTAATAATTTTAATAATATAACTAAAAAATACAAATGGTAGAATAATGGTTATTCGTAAAGCTGCTGTGGCTGGTACTTTTTATCCACGATATAAACCAGACTTAATTAATGTAATAAAAGAATCGTTTGTCAATAAAGATTTTGGACCTGGAGAAGAACCAAAAACTCTAAACCAAAAACAAAGATCTATTATTGGTGGGGTTTCTCCTCATGCTGGATATATCTATTCTGGGTGTTGTGCTGCATTTACATATTTAAATTTATTTAAAGAGAAAATTCCGGATACAATTATTGTTTTAGGTACGGATCATGTTGGTTACGGGAAAATAGGTTTAATGGATGAGGGGGAATGGGAAACTCCATTAGGAAATATTAAGATTGATAAAGAATTATCAAAAAAAATACTCGATACTAGTGAAATTATAAAGAAGGATGAATCTGCATTTATGGGTTTTCCCTTTGGACGAGAACATAATATTGAAGTCCAATTACCATTTATTAAATATTGCGCTCAGGAGAAAGATATCGAATTTATACCAATAAAAATCTCTAATAAAGATTTTAATATCTTAAATAAAATATCAACCGATATTGCTAAAGCAATTGAATCTTATGATAAAGATGTAGTAATTGTTGCCTCTTCTGACATGACCCATAAAGAAGTGTATGATTCCAAACAATTAGAAAAATTCAAGGAAAAAGATCAACAAGTGATTAATGCCTTTGTCAACGGTGAGCCTCAAATTACACTTGAAGCTGCATCAAAAACAACAGTTTGTGGACCTCAAACTATAAGTTCTTTAATGATGATATGTAAGAATTTAAATGCAAATAAAGGAAAATTATTAAAATATTATACAAGTTCTGAAAGAACTGGAAATATTAGTGGATATTGTGTTGGATATTTTTCTGGAATAATTATGAAATAAACTAAATTAATTATTCAAAAATTAGAAAATAAAAAGGTTTTAAAAAAAATGCCGGAAGAAAATGAAAAAGTAGAGGATTTCATTAGTTTATGGAGAAAAAAATTGGAAAATGAGGGTGATAGGCCTAGTGCTATTGGAGAAACTTTAGATAAAATAAAGGAGGTAGAACAAGAAAACGAACTGTTAAGAAATAAGATTAAAGATAATATAGACTTGATAAGTAGAACTGAAAAAGTTATTAAGAGCACTCTTGAAGAAAATGAGATGTTAAAAGCACAATTAAAGCAAGGAGGAGTAAGCGATGGAGCAAATATTAGTGATCTTCAACATAAGAATGTATCTCTTAATAATAAGATAATAGACTTGGAAAAAAAGTTAGCAGAAAAGGAAGTAGAATTAAGAGCAAGGAATAATGAGAAAATTGAATTAGAAGCTAAATTAGAAGCAACTTTAAAGTCGAAGGCTAGTACTTCTAATATTGATTCTGAAGTGAATATCAATTTAGTAAATGACTTAAAATCCGAATTGGCAAAAAAAATGAGTCAATACGATGAATTAGAAAAAAAAATTAAAGAATTAACTGAAGAAAATGAAGTATTAAATCAACAATTGGTCGAAAAGATGAAATCATTACCTATTGATTATGTAGTCCCTGTTGAGCAACCAAAACCATCAGTAGTTAAACCTCAATCTGTGCAACCATCAACAGAAACCCTCGAAAGATTATGCCAGGACCTTCAACAAGATTTAAATAAATACAAGAGACATATAGAAAAATTATCCAAGGAAAAGGAAGAATTAAATGAAGCTCTTGAAAGTGGAGGTTTTCAATTAGAACCAGAGGAAATGAAAAAAATTAAAGAAGAAAACGAATTATTAAAAAACGATATAATAGAATTACAAGAATCTTTGAGAATGAAACAGAAGGAAGCACCTCAAATCAGTGAAAAAATTAACAACCTTCAGGAGCAGATAAAAGAAAAAGATATTTTGATTGCGGAATTGAAAACATCTCAACAAACTCAGCCATTAATATCAAAGGGACCAATGTCTAATTTAGTAGAAGATTTACAAAACAAAATAAATAAATTAAAAATAACAATTGAAGAAAAGAATAAAATTATCGAAGAATTAAAATCCTCATAAATGAATAATCTAAATAAAAATCATCCATCTATAATATTTGCGGGTCACTTTGCTATCGATAATATAATAAGGTTTAAACGTCTAAACAAACCTAGCCTTGGAGGAAGTGTGTCATACTGCTCCTTAGCATTAAGTAAATATACCAAAGATGCTAAAATAGGCATAATTTCACATATAGGGAAATTAAATTTTGATAATTCCTTATTAGCAAAAATAAAGAATGACAATATTGACTTAAGAGGAATTAAATATTCTCAAGTAAAAAATACAAATTTCGTATTAGATTATTTTAACCATACAAGGAATCTAACTCTTAGATCTAAAAGCCCTAATCTTAATTTTAAAGATATTCCTATAGAATATCTTAATAATCCTCCTGATGTAATAGTACTCGTTCCATTATGTAACGAAATCTCATACGAATATGTTGCTCAAATCTTAAAAGTTTTTCCCGATATCATTATTGGTATTGATTTACAAGGCTTTCTTAGAAAAATTGATGATCTAGGAAATGTTGCTTATATTTATGATAAGCAAATCATCTCTAATATCGAAAGAATTATTAATTTGATTGGAGACAGATTGATTTTAAAGGGATCAGAGGAAGAAATGAATTTACTTGCAGGTGAATGTAATGATTCTGAAAAAGTTATGATTCATTGCAATAAATATGATAATAATGGAATATATATCGTTACTTTAGGAGAAAAAGGCTCTATGATTACTAAAAAAGGAGAGAAGATCCTTTATATTCCTGCATTTAAGTCCAAAAAAGTTGTAGATGAAACAGGTGCCGGTGATGTCTATTTTTCAATATTCTTATATGAATTTATTCATTCAAATAAATCATGGGAATCAATTGAAAAGGCAGCTTATCTAGCATCAGCAGCTGCTTCATTCTTAGTTGAAAAAAAAGGACCTACTGGTTTTGTATCGAAAAAAGAAGTTATTAAAAGAATTAACAAAAAAATATATATAAATTAGACTAAAAGTTAGTCATATGCATATTAATTTTCATTTTGCTGTCGGCCTTATTTTTGCCTCGATTTTAAATATTATTTTTAACTTTAATGTGTTGGAGTTTATACTTATTGTACTTTTTTCATTCATTTGCGATTTTGATGTTTTTTTCAATAAATATGCTAAAGATCATAATCACAGACTATTAATTACTCATTCAATAATTCCAAGCATAGTGATAATTATAATTGGATATATATTTCTCTTGCCTCCATTAATTCTTGGTGGTTTTAGTTATTCTATTCATATTTTTATTGATACTCTTGATTGGGGTACAAATTTTTTTTACTTTCAGAAAAAGCAAGTCGGTTTTAAATTCTTAATTTCAAAAGAAGAAATTGAAAATTTACCTCAATATTTAGCTGAGTATAAATTACCAGCGTCATTTTTTGATGAGAAGTATTACAGTAATAAAATATGTTTAGGAATGGAAGTTACATTTTTTGTTTTAATGATTATATTTACTGTTATATTTGCTTTGGAGTATTTTTTAATGATTTTCCTTTATTTTGTTTGGCTATTTTTTCACTTATATCGACACTTTACTCTTAAAAAAATTGAAAAAAATCACAAAAATACAAAATTTTAGTTCAAAGATAAAAGATTTTTGTAAGAAATTACATTAATTACTCTAAAATAGTTTAAAAAAATTATTTAGATGACCGATTCTTATGAATGAAAATGAGTTAAATGTTTTTGAATGTGATTTAAATGATACTAATTTGTTTAACTGCATTCTTGAAGAAGTAGGTGAAGTAGATATAGACACATTATCAGCAACTAATCTAATATTATCCGACAAGACATTTATTAATTGTTTAAATGCTTCTTTAGTAAATTGCTTGAGAAATAATAGAGAAGAATTAGAATTTTCCCATGTTCAAATAAAAACCATAAAAAATGAAACTGGAGGTAGTTTAATTAAACAAATTAATATTATTGTTGATAAACAATTTAAAGATGATTTAATTTATTCAAGAATTAACCAATGTCTTAAATTTGTTAGAAATGCCTGCAACATCGATGATTCTATTCAATTATCAATAGTCCAATCAGAAATCAAAGAAGATTTGAAATATTATAAAGTTGAATTAACTAAAATTAATGAATTACTTAAGAATGTTAGAGATGACAAATTAAAAAAAGAAAAATTGTTTTCCATTTTTAGAGATATGGCTTCTAATAAATAAGATTCTCTAAACACAATATAAATGAGGGATTATTATTTCGAATGAATTAAAAACAAAAGTTGGTATAAAATTAGCTGATTTAGATTCGCAAATGATATTCAAATGCGATTTAGGAAACATGAAGGTTAAAGATTGTTATATTGATGAGGAACATCATGAAGAAGTCGATATGTTAGGACCGAATCCTTCACGAATGCTAGCTTTGGGGGTATTAGGATGTTTGAGTGCTAGTTTTATTTTCTGTTTAAAAAAAAGAAATTTCAATGTGGATGATTTCAAAAGTGAAGCAGAAGTTACAGTAGCACGGAATGAAAAAGGTTTCTGGAGAGTAAAAAAGATTGATGTAAATATTGAACCAAAAATAGAAGATCCGGAGGCTCTTAAAAGAGCAAAACAATGCTTAAAAGAAACTAAAGACGGGATAAGTTTTTTTGAGCAATATTGTATCGTAACTCAAAGCGTTCGTACTGGTGTCGAAGTCAATGTTAATCTAAATCTATAATTAAATAATTTTTTTAATAAAGGTGAATAAAGTTTGCCAGATGAGTATAAATCTGAGGTTGGTATAAGATTAGAAGAAGAAATGATATTCAAATGCGATCTTGGACAACTTACTATGAATAATTTATTTATTGATGAACAAAATAAAAAATCAAAAGATAAAATTGGACCAAATCCTTCAAAACTGCTGGCATTGTCGATTTTAGGGTGTTTAGCTGCCAGTTATGCATTTTGTTTACAGAAGAGGAATTTTTCATTATCTGAATTTGAAGGAAAGGCATTTATTACGAGTAAGAGAAATGAAAAAGGATTGTGGAGGATTAAGAAAATAGACATAAAATTAACTCCAAAGATTGATAATCCAATAATGCACAACAGAGCAGATCAATGCCAGAAAATTTTTAAGCAATACTGCATCATTTCAGAATCTCTAAAAGAAGGAATTGAAATAAATACTGATTTTGATTATTAGTACTCGTTCGAAATTAGTCTTTTATACCATCTTCAGTAATAGAAAATATGGCATCACTCTCAGGTATATGAGGCGCATCAACAACTTTCGCAATTCGTTGTTCACCTTTACCTTTTCTTAGAAATATCCGTATTGTTGCTCCATGAGCTACAACATGTCCTCCAGTATGCGTTAGGGGATTACCATAAAATACATCTGGTCTAGCCGATACCTGATTTGTAAAAACTACTGCTAATTCATCATAAGTTTCAGTCAGTCTTAACAAGTCATGTATGTGTGTATTTATAATTTGTTGACGTTCAGCTAAAGTGCCTCTCCCAATGTATTCACTCCGAAAGTGTCCTATAAGAGAATCTACAATAATCAATTTAATCTTTTTTTCATCAATGATTTTAGGGGCTTCTTTAGCTAATAAAATTTGATGATTGCTATTAAATGCCCTTCCAACTGTTATGTTTTTAAGGATAGAATTATAATCTAAATCTTTTGCAAGTGCCATTTGAATAATTCTTTCTGGCCTAAAGGTTCCTTCAGTATCTATATATAATGCTCCACCTTCTAATCCCCCTTCTTCATAAGAAAGTTGGACATTAACACACAACTGATGAGCCATTTGAGTTTTTCCAGTTCGATATTCCCCAAAGAGTTCTGTAACTGCTCCTGGTTCAATTCCACCTATTAATAGATCATCTAAATTCTGACTACTTGTAGTGAGTTTGTGTAAGGATTTTCTTTTTTCCCAAATTATATCAGCTGATTTAAAACCCATTTTTTCTATATCTTGGGCGACCTTTATAATTTTTTCGGCAGTTTTTTCACCTATACCTGCTTCATCCATTAATTTATGTAATGGGTATAAAGCAAGGGTTCTAATTGATACTATGCCAGCTTCAGTTAATTTTTTAACAGTTGCTTCTCCTACACCAGGAAGATCTTTTAATGTATAAGAGGATTCTGACCTAGAAACATCTTTACTGTCTGTTTCCTCAGACTCTACTTTTTTTTTTGCCATTATAAGATATTAAGTGAAAACTATTATTTGAATTCCAGATAAATTTTGATATTTTATCATGAAATAAATATAAAAATAATAATAAAAATTTAATAGAAGAATAAAAAATTTCTATTTTACTTTTTCTCCATACCACTTCTTGTTATAAGAAGTAATACCAGAAATAGCACAACTAAGAATAGGAAGGTTAATGTCCAGAAACCAGCTGGATCTGGTATCCATATATAACTTAAATAGAGAAATGGAGCAAGGAATATCAATACAAATATAATAATAATTGGTAAAGGTACTTCCTCGTCTTTAATGTCTAAGATTAAAGGTACAATAACAAAGAAAATCAATATAGTTGCTGTAACTCTGAAAGCTATAACTACACCTGAATTAAAAATAACTGAATGTACATTAGGTAACCAGAAAAACCAGTATTTTTCTACAAAAGGTTGTAATGAAGCATTAGCTTCCGGTATAATAGCACTAATTATCAATTGTATTAAAATACTTATAGCTAAGTACATTAATATCTCATTAATTTCTTTTTCTTTTTTCCGATAGATACTTATCGTATCTCGTAATGTTGCTGATATCCACAATAAGAATAGAATGATGTAAGCAAAAAGTGGATCCCCTCCCATACCCCAAAAATAATTAACTGGTATTACAGCAATAGGGTAAGCTAAATAGCCGTACTTCTCATTCCTGCCAAACAAATCAAAGACTAAAAATATCATAAAGATAATAAACAAGGTTATCAAGATTATTACATTAGGAATGTCAAATGCCATGTTTTTATCAACTTTTTTTTTGGATTGTAAGATATTTTATAATATTATATTATAATTTATTCTATTTATTTTAAACCTTAACTCGATATTAGAAAGAAAATATGAAATTTTTATAGTTTTGATATCACTTTTTCCATGTCGAGGATCATTTTTTGTGCCTTTTCTTTATCTTCTGATTCAGCAGAAAGAAGTATTGCATTTCTATATAATGCTACTTTTACAATCACGTATCCATCATCTTGTATGATTTTTAATTCATTTATGATATCATGGTATTTGTAACCATTTTGTTCTGATACTTCTCTTAAACGATTGTGAACATTTTTAATTAATTCCGAAGACACAGCTATAGTTTTATTTATCTTTATACCTTTGGGAAAACCTCTAGTTAAAGAACTGAGAAGATCATCTTGAGCAGTCATAATTTCAAGAACCTTAAGTAAAATGAAATTACCATCAGAAAAGGGTGCATATTCACTGAAATAAAACTTTAAAGTATCAGCGGCTGCAAAACATGCTCTTTCTTCCCTTATTTGCCTTGAAATCTCCCCAGGGTAATTCTCTACTTCCTTTAGAGGAAAATTACTATCTTCAACAAATTTCTTTACTACAGGAGAAATTGAGGCCGTTGTAATAATTGTATTCCCTTTAGATTTTTGAATTCTTTTATCAAAAGAGATAAAAAGCATCATTAAATCTTCAAAACTTATTTCCAGGCCATTCTCATCTATAATTAATATTCTTGAACCATCAACATCAAAACAAACACCAAGATGGCTATTTGATGCTTTAACAATATCAGCGGTGTTTCGTATTGTATTAATGCTGGGTACAGGGCTTGAAGATCTTTCACGATAATGCGTGTTTAAAGCAATTACTTCAATACCAATATCATTCATTAGAAGAGGGGTTATTTTTCCAGTTGGTCCATATGAGCAATCAACCACTATCTTTAATTTCGCAGCTTTAATCTTTTTTTTATCAACAAATTGTTGAAGAGATTTAATATAGATATCTGAAGTTTGCGGTATTGCGGTTATTTGTCCTATTTCATTAGGATCGACTCTTCTGACTTGTTCAGGATAGTTATTGTATGATTCAATTATCCTCTGAAGTTCTGATTGTGCTAGTTCTATTCCTCCTGCATCTAAGAAACGAATTCCTACATCTTCGCTATATAAATGCCCTCCTGAGAAATAAAAACCCCCACTCGCTCCAAATCGTCTTATTGTAAATTGTAATAATGGAAATGTACAATCTGAAAGGTTTAAAAGATTTATTCCCGTAGACATCATACCTGAGGTGTATGCCCTCTTCAACATCCGACTGTCATTATGATAATCTCTTCCCATAACAATTGATTCTCCTTGTTTGAATAGACTACCATGAATAGATCCTATAGAGCTTGAAATCTCTGGTGTAAAAACATAGTTTGCTTTACCAATGATCCTACCATTTTTTTTTAGATCGTTAAGGTTTTTTATTGGATTGTGAATCATTAATAACTACTTATTTAAATTCTCGATAATATTTCAATTGGAAAACATATATGATAAAAAGCTAAATAAGAATATATAACTTTAACGATTTTTAATCATTTAAGATTCTCTTTAATATTTAAGATATGAAAAATTATTTAACAATAGCAAATTTCGATAGATTAAACTTTCATGAGAGTTAGTGATAAATTATGGCTGAAATTTTAGGATCATTTAATTTGGTTCTTCATTCTCACCTTCCTTGGGTATTGGGTCATGGAGTGTGGCCACATGGGATGGATTGGGTTAATGAAGCGGCTGCTGAGACATATATTCCGCTTTTAATAGAATTGTATAAATTAGTTGATGATGATTATCATCCAAAACTAACTATTGGGCTTACACCAGTATTATGTGAAATGCTTCGTAATCCTAAATTCACTGAAGGATTTATGGGTTATTTAGAAGAAAAATATAATAATGCTTTACATGATTTTGAGGACTTTACAGAAAATAAATATAATGATGGAAGAATTAAGTTGACTAAGTGGTGGCAGGAGTTCTATGATCGAGTTAGAGATAATTTCTTAAACAGATACAATAAAGATATTATAGGTGCATTTAAAAGCCTACAAGATATGGGCCTTGTAGATATTATCACTTGTGGGGCAACTCATGGATATGCACCATTACTTTCTAAAGATTCCTCTATTGATGCTCAATTTAAAACCGCAGTTGATAATTATAAAAGGCATTTTGGGAGAACTCCTACTGGTGCTTGGTTACCTGAATGCGCTTATCGTCCCGGATATCGATGGAAAAATCCCTTAAGCGGAGAAGAATACAATCGTCCTGGTGTAGAATATTTTCTAGCAAAAAATGGTTTAAAATATTTCTTCATTGATACTGCCTTACTCTTAGGAGGAAAATCTCAAGGAGTTTATGCTGCTCGTTTTCCTTTGCTTGCTGAACTCTGGAAGCAATTTGAATCCCAATATGAAGAAATACCAACTTCTTTTGAAAAGTCTCAATATGAACCATATCTAGTGTCTACCGATCCTAGCACTCCTGGACCTGTCGGATTTTTTACGAGAGATGAAAAAACAGGTATCGTTGTATGGAGCGGAGAACATGGATATCCTGGGTGTGCCGAGTATCTAGATTTCCATAAGAAACACTATCCAGGAGGTTTAAGGTATTGGAAAGTCACAGAAGCGAAATTAGACTTAGGTAAAAAAATGCTTTATTGGCCAGAAGATATACCTGGAAAACTTGATGAAAATGCGGGACATTATGTGAATCTAATTAAAGATATTCTACGAGATTATAAAAGCAATAATGGAAGAAAAGGAATTGTAGTCGCCCCATATGATGCAGAATTATTTGGTCACTGGTGGTTTGAGGGTAATTGGTGGTTAGCTAGAGTACTCCGGTGGGTAGAAGATGATCCAGAATTAGAATTAACCAATTCAAGGTTATATCTTGAATCTAATCCTCCAAATAAAGTAGTAAGCGTAATAGAGGGTTCTTGGGGCCAAGCTTCATCTCACTGGGTGTGGTTAAATGAGTGGACGATTTGGACATGGGAAAGAATATATGAAAGTGAAGCGAAGAGTGAAGAGATTATCGCAAAATATAAAGATTCAAATGATCCTCATTTGCTTAAAATTCTTAAACAAATGGTAAGAGAACTCTTATTATTAGAGAGTAGTGATTGGCAATTTTTAATAACAACTTGGAGCGCAAGAGATTACGCGGAAAATAGAATTGCTTTACACTATGAAAACTTTAACAGATTATATAATATGGCAAGTAAATATGCCTCCGGACAAAATGTTGATGAAGGTGAGTGGCACTTTTTAGGAACTATTGAAGCTGTGGATGACATATTTGAAGCAATAGACCTTGAACCTTTTGCCAGAAAGTAATGAGATTTTTTTTATTATTTTATAAAATAGAATTTTAATTTATAGCTAGAACTTTTTATAGGACATTGAGAAACTAATTATAAAATTGAGATTGGAGTGTTTTTTATATGCGACCTATTACTTATGAAAAATTTGAAGTAATCCTTAAATTTCTCGAGGAAAAACAGATTGATGTTTTGATGATCTGTGATTTTGAAAATGCAAGAAATGTTAATTTGCAATATATTTCAGGGCATCCAACAGATGCTATTCTCTTAATCACGAAAAATGGGGAATCCATTTTAATTCCTGGCGATTATCAATTAGCTAGAGAACATGCTGAAGTAGATGAAATATTAGATCTTAGTAATTTTAAATATAATTTATATTTAGCAATAAAAGAATTAGTGGATAATCGATGGAAAAAATCTTCGATAAAATTCGGGGTTCATGAAAATACACCCTATGGCACTATTATAAAAATGAAAAAGAATATGCCAAATGTGAAATATTTCAAAGATCCAATTGAAATTACTAAACTTCTTCAAGAATTACGAGCAACTAAGAGTGATTATGAATTAAGTCAATTAAAGAAAGCTGGACAAATAGGAAGTAAAACTATTAATGATATTAGAGATTTTTGTGAAAATTCTACAGATGGTTCTGAAAAAGATTTATCCTTTCTAGTACGGAAGAAAATGGGAGAATATGGCGCAGATGATATTGCTTTTGAGTCTTTAGTTGCAAATACAAATCGATCTCATGCATTGCACTGCTATCCAACTGCTACTAATCAGAAATTTGCTTTACAAGGATTAGCTCTAATTGATTTCGGAGCAAAATTTCAAGGTTACTGCTCTGATATAACAGTTCCAATTAGTTTTCAAGAACTTTCTGAAGAACAACAGAAAATAAAAGATTTAGTTATAGACTCTTATGAAGCTGCTATAGAAATAATAGATTTAGATGTACCTCTTTGGAAAATTCATGAAGAAGCTGAGCAAGTGCTAAAAAAAGAAGGACGATCTTTGCCATATGCAGTAGGGCATGGTCTTGGCTTAACTATACATGATTCACCAATAATTGCTAGCAAGCCTTCTGATGAATACTCATTAAAACATTGGAAGGAGGAATTTGTACAAGATGGGATGGTCTTTACTATTGAACCTGGAATTTATAAGCAAGGTTTGGGTGGATTCAGGCTAGAAAATGACGTTCTAGTTAAAAATGGAAAAATTAAAATAATAACAAAATCAGAATACATAAAAGTTTAACTCAACAATTTAAAATTCTTAAAACTTATACTTTTATATCTCAGTTCCAAGTTCTATCGTCTTACCTCTGATTTGAGAATTATCACTAATTTTACAATTTGGAGCAATAACCGCTTTCTCTAAAACCACATTATCTCCGATTTGGCAATTGTTACAAATTATACTTTCAGTTATAATACACCCACTACCAATTTTAATTTCATCCCATATTACACTCTTCTCAATTATAGTATCTTCTCCTATTGTAACGTTGTTCCCAATAGAAGTTAATTCTCTTATCTTAACTCGATTCTCTAACTGAACAAATTCCCCAAAACAAGCCGGTTTCTTAATTACAATATTTTGCCCAGAATTTATTATACCCATTATAAAAATTTCATCATATTCAACACCATTGGGTAAAATTGGCCATGCATATTTGCGTAAAAGATCCCAATTTGCCCATAAATACGTTGTAGAATTTCCTGCATCCATCCAATAATAATTCTCAACAAAACCATACAAATCATATTTATTCTCAAGTAGATAGGGAAAAACTTCACCGCCAAAGTCCATTAAACCCGTTTCGTGAAGCATATCTCCAATTTCTTTTTTAAAACAATATATTCCTGTGTTGGCAACATTTGTGTGCAAAAAGAGATCTTCCCTTTGAGACATACTACTTAAATATAATTCCATTGGTCCAGGTTTTTCTAAAAAGAGGTATATCTTTCGATTATTGTCTAATAGTACTACACCATATTGAGAAATATGACTTTCAATAGTTTTCATTGAAATTGTTGCTATCCCTCCTTTATCAGAGTGAAAGTCCATGAAACGTTTCATTGGAAGGTTTGTTACAATGTCTGCCATTGAAACTACAATTTTTTCAGAGTCTATTTGATCAGTTAAAAGCCTATAGGCATCTGCAGTACCTCTGCTATCTTGAACTTCACACACTAATTCTACATCACCCAATTTGTCCTTTGTCCATGTTTTATTGATATATTCTTTCATTTCTTTACCCATATGTGCTAATGCAAGAATTATATGCTTTATATTAGCATATACCAAATGTGCAATAGCATAATCGACCATAGGGACATTTGTAACTTTAACTAAAGGTTTAGGGATTAGTGAAGTCAACGGCATTAATCGTTTGCCTTTCCCACCAGCGAGGATTATAGCAGACCATTCTCTCAATATTGGTACCTCATGGAAATCTTCAAATATGTAACATATTTTATAGATATAAATCTAATTTAAATTGAATTATAAAGATTATGTCTCTAGAAACTAAAATACTCAATTAAGGTATTTTTTTAATGAATTTCTAATTTCTTCAGCTGCTACATGAGGTAATTTTCTTGCAACTCGCATATCATCTGCCATTTCAGCACCTCCAATCACTTCATGTGGTATAATATCCGCAAACATATGAAAATCAGCATCATAACCATATGGACAACAATTAAACAAGATATTACGATTTTTGTCAATTTCAATGTCATCTAATGCTTGAAAAATTATTTTCAGATTCCTTGCTAAATCTTTAATTTGATTCACCTTTAATTGTGAAAACCTTCTTATATGTTCATTTGGATGAAATCTTATATGATAATTCCTTACAGGACTTCCTGTTGTGTAAAAAGTCCAAAAATCTGTCTCTATTATAATTCTGTCTGTACCTCCATGAGTTGTTTGGCACAAATGACATTTATTCCCCATTTCTTTGAATGCCTCGAGATACCCTTCTAACCTACTTCCATGACCATCCATATTCAAATCTATATAAACTTGACTATGCATCCTCGGTTGTGAACCTCCAACTTTGGTTCCAATATTAAAAAAAGGCATAACAGGAATGTCATAGTAATCTTTATTAATGGATTCTTCAATGCAATAAAGAATTGCTGCTTTCATTGAGAGAAAAATACCAGCTAAAGCTTCATCTGGTATTAAGTTAAAGCATAAAGAAGGATAGAAATTTCTGGAAATACTTACTAAATTTATTCCTCTTGATAATTTCAAATGAGGGGGAAGATTTTGTTGGATACTTCTCTCTATATCAGGATCAATAATCCTTGCCATTGCTGGATATCTATTTATCAATGTTAATGCTTTCGTTGTACTGGAGATTTTGTCTATTCGATGTGGTGTTTCTGAAAAGGGATTATCCTGTCTTATTTCATCTTCTGAAACAATTAATGTGAATCCATCTCCCAGAGGCATACCCCAATCATCATATACTACTTTTCCTTCAATTACAGAAGAAAATACATCCTTATATTTACCCACAATTTTTTTTGAACAATCATAGAGTTGTTTTTCTTCTTCTATTGTCTTAAAACCCTTTGGTCGAGTTCCTCTAATCGGAGAAATATAAGAATAATGACCGTAATATCTTGTTCTCTCCTTTCTTAGACCAAAATCTTCACTTCGTATTCTTACTGTTGATAACGGATCCCATCTTTTAATTGGAACATCATAAGTAGTTTTATTCTTAAAATTTTCTTTATTTATTATGCCCCATTCCATAAATTTGGGTATATAATGGTTTTTGCTTTTCGATTTATCAGAAATAAAAACTACCTCTTATTATTTTTACTTTGGATTTATTAATATTATTTTAATTGTATTTATTTTTTACTTAATTGATAAAATTAGAGAATGTTTAGAATTAAAAAAAAAAAGGAAAAAAATTTTTCTTACCAACTCATCCCTAAAACAAAGAGTATATTATAAAAAAATTTAATATTCTAATCGTTTAATAATTTTGTATGTTTTAAATTCACGAACGGGTTCATCTTTCTCATTTAATCGCTCAATTGGTACCCTTACATAATTCTCATTATCAAATTCTTCAATTTCAGCCTCTTTATATTTAGCTAAATTGTTAGCCATTTTTAGTTCTCTGAGAAGGAAATCTCGAACAGCTACTCTAATTAACTCGGATCTAGATGGATATAGTCCAGTTTCTCCTACTAATTTTTCTATACTGTCGAGATATGATTCAGGAATGTTAACAGTTACAATTTTCATTTTAACCCACTTTTTTTTTTCATAAATATGCCAAATTCAAAAATCGGCAAATTAACTAAAGCTTTTTTTACTACTACCGCCTTAAACCACAAATTTTTTTATAAGTAATTTTATTACACATTAATATATAAATGTTTTTTTTTATCGGATTAACATATTTGAAGAAATACTTATTTGTCATGTCTTAAATATTCCAGATAGTATATTAATGCATTAATTCTTAAAATGTTTGTATACTCCTCAAATTTAAGGATATTTTCGAAGTTTATATGATTATATAAAGCTGTATGAACACTTTTATATATTTTAAAATTTTATCTTTAACAAATTACAGTATTTTATTAAATAAATTACAATATTGTTTACTTATTTAAATATTCATAAAGAATTTTTCAATTTAAATAGGTAAGTGTTTGATAAAATTCATAATATAACTTATTTCATAAGAAAATTTGTTAAATTTTAATTATTTTAAATTTTTGATTTTCAATACTCCTCGTCTAAATTTACTATATTAATAAAATCTTTACAGCCTTGAGCTAATCTTGAAATATTCTCTATCATTTCATTTCATCTCAATAATTCACTAAAAGGTGAATAACCTCTATGGGGTGATAGTATGATGTTATCAAGAGTATGGAAGGGAAATTTAGCCCATTTTCTGGTATAGGAGAAATAAAAGCCACAGTGAAATTCTTATCAAATACATTCATAATCTTAACAGTTAGTAAATAAATCTATTAAAACTCTTATACCTTATTTCCTTTATAATAGCTTTAATTCAAATAAATTTTTATATCCATTCCGTTGCTATAAATATAAATATCTTTTATTCAAAATTATTAACAAAAATAAGGGAAAGAAGTTGTCCGATACTGTTTTAAAAAAGCTTTTTCAAGTATTTGTAAACAAGCTAGAATTTGATCCCGTTGATTTCTTAGTTTCAAGTGAAGAACAAGAGCTTTCAAATTTTCAGAAAGAAGAGATTGAAAAAGCAACTACAATCATGAAAGATAATATTGTTGGGGAAATTAAGTCATTTGGAGGAAACATAAAATTAAACGAGGAAAAATTCAAAGAGCTTGAGAAAAAAGCAAATGAGGAATTGGAAAATGAAGAATATGAAGATATAAAGAAAGAATTAAAAAGTTATCTTAAAAAGTTAAAAGAATTAATTGAAAAAACATGTGTAGCCATAATTCCTGTAAAGGAAATGCCGTGGGTGGATGTTTTATTTCGGACTATTCCTCGCATAATTTTTGATAAAAAAGTGGAATTTTCTGATAATTCGATCGCATACTATGGAGAAATAAAATGTATTCTTTCAAGATCAACTATATTTGGTAAATTACGAAATGAGAAACCTTTATTTGCTCCTGTAATGGGAGCACTTGATTTAGGGGGATATAAACTAGATGATTCCATAAAGGGGCCAAAATCTCAACTTTATCCGTATGTAAGTGCTATTATTAATTCTTTAGATTCAACAATGATGCAAAACCATTTAGCAAAATATCATGAAAGTTATCAACGGCATGGTGATCCAATTTGCGACTTTTTAATGAAGGATAATGAATTAATGAATTCAATGGAAAAAACTACTTCTGGTATTGAGTCAGAACGAATAAGTTCTGAAATTGCAGTTAATAGTATTGCAATACCCCTACCCGCAGATAAAACAACTTTGATATTAGTAACAGATGAGGGAAAAGATCCAAATAAATATTCAAGGTGTTTTGAAGCTCTTTTAAGGTTTTCTGCTGAAAGTTGTAATGTTCCCTCTCAACAAGTTCAAGCTCCAACATTAGCAGCATCTCAACAAACAAGTGCAGTTAGAACTCCTGGAGGACAAGAACTCAAAACCTGGACTGCTGAAGAGCTAGCTGAAGAAGCTCAAAAAAGAATGAGCACTCAACCTGATATGCCTACTTGGACGGAAGATGAACTAGCTAAATTCACTGCCGAACGGGGATCTGGTTTGCCTGAGGGAATGGAAGTTTGGACAGAAGAACAATTACAGGAGTTAGCAAGGAAGAGGCAAGGAGGTTTAGATATACCTGAATGGGAAGTAGATGAGAATCTTAACGAGTGTGTTAAATGTGGATACAGTTTGAGACCTGGATGGAATCGATGTCCAGTTTGTGAAACTCCTGTAGGCGCTAAACCAGAACTGGAAACAATTGAAGAGGTGGTTCCAGAATCAGATGGAAAACCTGCACCAGAACCAGATGAAAAATCTGCACCAGAGCCGGATGAAAAATCTGCACCAGAGCCGGATGAAAAATCTACAGAAAATGAGATGGA
>JBHLNW010000035.1:0-4241 GCA_048941185.1 Promethearchaeota archaeon | reverse complement strand
GATGAAAAATCTGCACCAGAGCCGGATGAAAAATCTGCACCAGAGCCGGATGAAAAATCTACAGAAAATGAGATGGAAGAACCAAGTGAAGAATCTTCAATAGATGAAAGTGAAGAAAAAGAAGACCTATAATGTAATAATACGTCAATTTCACTCCGATATATTCAATTTTTTTATAAATCTCAAAAGAGTCATTTTCTTTTATAAATTAAACAGAAAAGTTTAAAAGTATATAAAATCGGCAAGATTCCAAACGTTTTTTAATTTATTTTTATTTTGAAACATATAGAAATTAAGATTTCTGGAACTATAATTGCTACATAACATCTTTTTGTTTAAAGGAAAAAAAATCCGAGATTTGGAAGATCTTAATATCTATAGTTATCCTCATGAAATTATCAGTATTAAAGATAAAAGGCTTGTTAACAATATAATAAAAGAACATGACAAAGAAGAATACTCCCTATTAGAAAATTCAAATCAATATGTAATTCATGAGCCTATTGCTCAATTTCTTAATGAATTAAATATATATACTTGTTGTATTGATGGTAAAATTATAATAGGCTTAATTTTTGATAATGAGGATAATCCTTATGACTATAAAGAAATATTTAAAGAATTATTGAATGAACTGTTAAACAACGGTAGTGCTTATTCCTTCGATGATGAAATGGAAGTCGATAATTTATTGATTTCCATGTTTATTGACATTCGAAGATTTGGTGATGAAGTAATTGAAAAGCCATATGAGATTGACTATTATTTTCAAAGAGAAACATTCTTTAAGGTTTTTCTATTTGGAATCGACGAAGTAGGTAAATCGAGTTTGGTTAGACGATTAAAAACAGGGAAATTTAACGAGAATTATTTTACTCCAACGAGGAAATTTAATATTGAATATCTCCCGATAAAAAAAGAAGGATTATTAGCGGTTTGGGATATGCCTGGACAAAAATCATTTAGACCAAAATGGTTAATAGGGCTCCAAGACTCTAATATTATTATTTATATGATTGATATTGCCAATCAGAGAAGATTTGAGGAATCAAAAAAAGAATTCTGGAATGTAATAAACAAAGAGGAATTAGATGGTCTCCCCCTGCTTATTTTAGGTAATAAAATTGATTTAACAAAAGGTTCTAAAGAAGAATACGAAAAACAATTTCCAAACCTGGAAAATGAACTCTCAAATTATTTTAATTTCAGAAATATAAAAAATCGAAAATGGAAATTCCTATTTACTTCAGTAAAAACTAATTTTAATATAGACAATATAATACCAGAGATTTTTGATCTACTAACTTCTTAAATTTTTATGTTTTATACTATACTAACCATAAAACCTTCCAACTTCATAAAATATTGAGATCTGATGTTTTAAACATTAAATTTAAATATCTAGCCGTTTAAATTTCTATTATATAAAATAATACTTTATAATTCTCTTTAGAAAGGAGTAAATTAGGGACAACTAATGTCAAAAAGACTTAAAAAAGATCTACAAATTATGATTGACGAAAAAACAGGTCAATTATATTTCGGTGATAAAAAGAAGGACTTACGGTTGTTAATGTTAAGGCCAATAGATTTAATTGAATTCTCCGAATTTGCGGGTACAAATGCAGATGATATTTTAATATGGGTCGGAAAAACTATAGGACGTAACTACGTAGATAAATTCTTTTATAATAAAGATTGGAGCAAAGAAACAATGGCAACGAGAAAAGAAGTAGTCCTTGGAAATCTCGAAGCATTAGAACTAATGGGTTTTGGACAATTAACAGGCCACTTTAAAAAGGATCATATTTTAATTATAGTAGCAGATTCGTTAGCCTCTGAGGAAGGAGACAATATTATGGGAAAAAATTTATGTTTACTTTATCAAGGACTTTTTAGTGGTATGTTTGAGAGCTTAAAAATCGATGTTGACGTCGAAGAAATAGAATGCGTTCTTTTAGGGCATAAAAGAGATGTATTCAAATTTGACCTAATTGGAGAATCCCTAGATGACATTTTAGTCGATTCAGAAGAATCTGTTTCAGAATTTTTATCCACTCTTTAATTGAGATTCCAATTCTTTGTTGGCTTTCTTTGGAACCAAGGAATTAATCTAGAAATCTTTTTTTTAATAGGTTGAATAATAAGGTGAAATTTTGTAAAAACTATGAGAGTGAAATTTCACACTTTTTTCAATTAATATAGATTAGATTTTGAGTTTTGGAATATAATAATTAAAATAAAATCTAACATAACTCTAATTATAATCAAATATCATAAAATCATATAATAATAATTATGAATTGATGTGAGAAACCTTTGGAAAAGAGAGGAGCAAAAGTAAAAATTGATGAATATAAAGGTCCACTTGGTACAATTAAAGGATTTGAATTAACAACTGGGAAGATATCTTACGGTGATGAGACAGAATGGGAGCCTATGGGTCCTCATCCTGCTCCCGGACTTAGAGATCTAAGATCTTGGTTTTTCAAGTTAATGGAACGATATAAACCGTTTTATATGCCCATCTGTGATATGTGTTGCTTATGTACATATGGTAAATGTAATCTCTCTAAAGGGCGGACAGGGGCTTGCGGTATAAATATGGAGACACAGCAAGCTAGGATTGTAGAAATTGCATGTTGCATTGGAGCGGCGTGTCACTCTGCTCACGGAGACCATCTACTTCATTGGTTAAAAGAGAAATATGGGAATGTTCCAATCAATTTTGGAAATAACATTGCTGTAGAAATGCCACACACTCGTTTAGTTCTTGGTATGAAACCTGAGAGTTTAGAAGACTTGGAGACAGCAATGGAGTGGGTTCATTATACTCTTACTCAATTATTAGCAGCTGGTCATACAGGGCAAGAATCGAGTTATCTTGATTATGAATCAAAAAGTTTCTTAGCTGGTTTATGTGATTCAGTAGGAATGGAAATTTCAGATGCAGTTCAAATTTGCGCATATGGTATGCCTATAGGAGATCCTAATGTTCCAATTGTAGAATTAGGAATGGGTACTATGGACACTGAAAATAAAGCAATAATATTAATGATTGGGCACAATGTAGCACCGGGAGTTGAATTAGTAGATTATATAAGAGAAAAAGGGTATGAAGATAAAGTTGATGTAGGTGCAATTTGTTGTACATCTCATGATCTTACACGATATTATTCAGCAGCAAAAATTATTGGGTCTTATTCAAGGCAACTACATTATATTCGGTCTGGTTTAGCAGATGTAGTTATGGTTGATGAACAATGTGTAAATCTAAGAACTTATGAGGAAGCTAAGGCGGTGGGAGCACCTTATATAACTACTAATGAAAAGATAATGGGTGGATTTCCAGACAGAACAGATGATCCAATGATGGAAATAGTAAATGATTTAGTCAGTGGAAAGATGGATGGAGTTTTAATCTTAGATCCGATAAAAGCTGGTGAAGTTGCTGCTGAAACAGCAATTAAAATCAAACCAATTCGAAAAGGAAAAAGTGGTGTTCCAGATGAAAAAGGCTGTCAAGATATGGCTATGAACTGTAATGGTTGTGGTAACTGTCAGAGAAACTGTCCGAATGATCTACCACTTGTAGAAGGTATCAATTTAGCTAAAGATGCGGATTTTTCTGTTTTAGAAGGAATTTTCCATGATTGTTTAGGATGTGGTAGATGCGAATCTGATTGTATGAAGAACGTTTCACCATTGACATTAATCCAATATGCAGGTCGTGAGTACATAAAAACAGAAAAATATAATTGCCGAGCTGGTAGAGGTCCAATTCAAGATACAGAAATACGAAATGTAGGAGCTCCTATTGTCTTAGGAGAAATTCCAGGAATAGTTGCAATTATTGGTTGTGGTAATTATGCCCATGAGATTCAGGAATTGTATAAAATGGCCGAGGAATTCCTGGTTAGGAACTATATTGTAGTAGTTTCAGGCTGTGGAGCGATGGATATAGGTCTTGTAAAAGATGAGGAAGGTAAAACCTTATATGATCGGTTTCCGGGGGATTTCGATCGAGGAGGTTTAGTTAATGTTGGATCATGCGTTGCTAACCCTCATATTACCGGTGCAGCAATTAAAGTTGCGAATATTTTCGCAAGGCGCCCATTACGGGGGAATTTTGAAGAAATCGCAGATTATATATTAAATAGGGTAGGTGCTGTTGGAGTAGCTTGGGGAGCAATGTCCCAAAAGGCTGCAAGTATAGCAAGTATGGCTAATGGTTTAGGAGT
>JBHLNW010000143.1:0-6971 GCA_048941185.1 Promethearchaeota archaeon | reverse complement strand
CGAATTTCTCCAGGAGTATTTCCCATAGCCAAAATATCTATATCTCCATCACTATCAATATCAACTGGATGACATTGGGTTGGTTCGCCAAGATTTAAAGTCACTATTCGTTCTGTGAATGTTAAATTGTGGTTGTTTTCAAACCAACACACTTTATTATCATCGTAGGCACAAGCAACGATATCAGAATAATTATCTCCATTTAAATCTGCAAATTCGATACCAATTCCTCCATGAAAGGAACTAGTTATAATTTGATGCGAAAAGGTTTCTGTTCCATTATTAATGAAAGCAATCAATTGGTCCATATCCATTGTACTTCCTACTAAATCCATGTCACCATCTGAATCCAGGTCTGCCCCTTCTAAAATTGCAGCATGAGTAAACGAATTGGATATAATATGATAAAGGAATGTATCTTGCCCTATATTCTCCCACCAGCAAAAGATATTATCAGAATGTGATGCTCCCAATATATCTATATCACCATCTCCATCTAAATCGATAGAGGAAATTGTAGTTGCATGTTCAGGTCCAAGTAAAACTTGTTTTGAAAATGGAAATCTTGATGATGTATTAAAAGCTCCCAAAAAGTAAGCGGTAATTAACCCAGTAGAGACTAGAAATACAATTACACCACTTATTATATAATATTTTTTTTGTAATTTAGTCATTTTGCCATCCTAATTCATTTTTTAGTTAATTATAACATTTTCAGATTTGCGTTCAGATAGAAATTTTAGAATCCGATCTACTCCTTTTTGAATGAAGTATGAAAATATGAATATAAACGGAACAAATAGAACAAATAAATAGAGGTTTTCAAGAGCAAGTACATCAATGTTTAATCCTTCAGATAAGATGAAACTGTAAATAACTAGAAAAATTCTATGAAAGAGATATACACAATATGTTGAGTAGGCTATAGTTGAAAAAATGGAAGCTATATTCCTTTTAGGGAGTAATAGTTTAAGGGAACTTAATATAAAATAAAAAAGAGATACTATAAAGACGATGTATATAAATATTAATAAATCCACTAAAAGTAAAGCAACTGCAGATTCAATTATTCCAGGCTGTAAATCAAAAATCATATTTAAATGTTCTATCCCATATTCTGAAATGAAATATGAGTAAGTAAATTGAGTTAATATTATATATATAACAAAACTTAGAATAGCAATACCAAATGCAATAATTAGGGGGAAAAACTTATTTTTTTTTCTTACAAATTCTTTTATTTGAGTGTACTGTGATGATGTGTAAATATTTGCTGAAATTATACCCAAAACAAAAAAAAGATAATAATAAAAAAATCGATATTCAACTAGACCAGTATATATATTAAGAATTGCGAATAAAAATAGAATGACAAGAGATGTTGGTATCAATCTCTTCATTGAGCCTGTATAACTTAATACGACAAAAATTAAATAATATATTACAATTATACCAATAAACCAAAGAGTTAACATAGGTTCCCCATATATTGGGGCAACTATCATGTGTATTCCAAAAACATGTGCTAATAAAAATAGAAAGTCCAAATTAAAATAGCCAAGAAATATAACAAATAAAATTAATGCTATCCAGTAAAGTGGAAATATTCTTAGAAACCTTTTCTTAAGAAAACCAAATAATTTTTTAGTTGTCTTAATATTTCTATAATTTTTATTCAAATAGAGCCCAAATCCTGAAACAAAAACAAAAGATCCCATAGACACATGAATTCCCATAGTATGAAATAAGAATCCTTGGTAAGGACTATAATGTATAAAAAAAGGATATGTATAAGCAGTTGGAAAATGAATCACAATTACTACGATCAAAATTGATATAATTCGAAGAATATCAAATTCCACAAGTTTTTCTCTTGTTTTTGTTTTTTCTATGGTTATTTCTATTGTACTTTCTGTGGTTTCTCTTGTCATTTTTACTAATCCCCAATCAATAATTAAATTGAAAAATTAAAATTCCTTAAAAAAGGTTACGTAAACTTTCATATTTAAATAAGGTTAACGATATTTAAATATATATAAATATCATTTTAAAATGTATTTTAAGTATGAGCAATCATAAATTGAAAAAAGCATTAGAAAAAAAAAATCAAGAACAAATCATCTATTATGCAGATAAATTAAATCAAGAAGTTATTGATAATCATAGAAGATTTCCTGATTACACTTATTCTGAAGCCCAAATCAGAATTAGTCTTTCAACTCTTAAAGAAGTAGAAGAATATCTAACAATAGAATTATCAAAAGAAATTCCAAATTTAAATAAAATTTATAATGACTTACTTCTATCTCAAGCAATTGTTTTCTTAGCAAATAGTGATTATACTACTTCATTTGACTATTTGCAGAGGGCTATAATGAATTATGAAAATTCAAACGATGAAGGAGGATTAGCAGAGAGTTATCTATCTAAGGGCGATGTTCTTATTATTTCAGGAAATAGAGAAAAAGCCCTCCCCATTTATGAATCCTCTTTAAATTTATTTGAGAAAAGTGGTGATATTAACAAGTTAATGAGCGCCTATAATCATATTGCTGTGTGGTTTGGCTTTGCTGGTGAGATTTCACTTTCAATAGAATATTTTGAAAAATCTCTTGCTATTAGTTTAAAATATGATGAAAAAAGCCTTCAAGCAGCGGCTTATCATGGTTTGGGTTGGAATTATAAAACTAAAGGTGAGTTAGATATTGCTTTAAATTATTTCAATAAATCCTTAGATAAAGTTTTTGAGATTAAAAAGGAGCAACCTGACTTTTATTTTTATTATTTCAATATGTGGCTTTATCAACATTTTGGTGATATTTTTCTGCTTAGAAAGGATTTCTTGAAAGCTTTTGATAACTATAAAAAAAGTCTTGATATTAGCATAGATTTAAATCATACGTATGCATCTGCTTGGAATTATTATCTTTTAATAACTTTATTTTTAGAACATGGGAAATTACAAGATGCTAAAGATTATCTTGTGAAATTTGAAAAATATCATAATACCGTAAAGGAAAATTTAACTGTAGAAATGATATATGAATTGTCATCTGGTCTTGTTTTACAGAAAAATGGTAATTATTTAGATAAAAAATTTGCCCAGAGAAGATTTCTAAAAGTCATCAATTCACAAATACAATTCAAAAAAATCAAAATCCATGCAATGCTATACCTGAGTGAACTACTATTTGACTCTCTGGTTGAATATACAGATAATAAACAAACTGGAATTAATATAATAAAACAGCTAAAATCTCTCTCCATAGAGTTAAGAGAGATTGCCAAGTATCAATCATCTCAACATCTAATTATAAGAAGTGCAATTCTGGAAAGCAAAATTGCAAAACATGAATTCCAATATGGTAAAGCATTGCGATTGTTAAATCAAGCTCATAAATTGGCCACACAAAGAGGATTAACTCTACTTATGGAAAAAATATCCTCAGAATACAAGGAACTGTTTAAGAAAGGTGATAAACCATTCATCATTCTATTATTTCTTTTAGTTAAAGAAAGAAGCCTTACTGAAATTAGTGATTTTTTGAATATCAGCAAAACAGCTACATCCAAGCATTTGAAGCTTTTATCTAGATTAGAATTAATTATTATCTCTAAAGAAAAAAAGGTAAGATCAGATAATATTAAAGCAAAATACTATAAATTAAGTTCTCAGGCATATACCTTATTATCTCCATTAGAAATTTCTCTAAATGATGTTTTCAAAAAAGTTGTAGAAGATCCTTTCTCTCTAAGAAAAGAATTTGATTCTATGAAATTTATCTTACGAATATGGAAAAAATTTCATAAATTAGCAGTTGATTATATTAAATTGATAGAAAATTATGTTATTCCAGAAGCACAAGGACTTAATACAAATGGTAATCTTAAAAAAGAAAATAATTTTGCTTCAATAATTAAAAATATTAATCAAAATGATTCTTTTAAAATGTTTCAATATCCAATAAGTAGTGATCAATATCAAAAATTTTTAGATTATTGGACCGAGTTTAATTTAAAAGTTAATACTTTAATTGAGAAAAATAAAACTAATGAAAAATATGGTGAAAATAGACATTTAATATTTACTTTATTTATACCACTAAATGCTTTGTTAGATATAGAGAGTTTCAAGAAAAAAAGAGATATTCAATAATGCAAGATTATTGACTCAATTCAACATAAAAAGGGTAAGTATAATCATTTTTAGGACATGAATCAATGGCACTACAATGAAAATCCAAATAATTTAAATATTTATTGTATTATATTTCATTCTCATTTTCACCCAAACAGAGAATAATAATATTATTTTATGTAATATATTCTGAAGAAATCTAAGAATGCTTTAATTTTCTTAAAAATCTATTAAGGAAATATAGATAAAACAAGGGTTTGTTATCTATAAAGAAGTCATATTTATTTTTTTAATTCTCGAGAACTCCAAACTATAAATAACAATTTTCAAAATAATTTAAATGTATTATATACTTTTATTCTTAGCTTTTAATGATTTAGAAAGATTTGAGCAAATTGAGCGATTTAGAAGGTTTGACCAGAAATTTATTAAAAAAGGGTTATTCTGATCAAGATATTATTCAAAGACTATTACAAGAGTATCACGATTTTAAAGATATTGAAAATTCTTTAGCAATTAAATATGCACAGGCTATTCTTGAAGAATGTAAAAAAAGCGATCTTGATTCAGTTGTAAATCCTTTTATAAAAGAATTATTAGATATAAATAGAGCCAATATTACTGTAGGAAAACAGGGAGTAGGATGTCGAGGTGCAGGTGATTTTTTTGTCCATAAATTAATTGCTGAATTGTCTGAAACTGATAAAATACCGTTTCTAGCTCCTACTTCTCTAGATGATGCTGGAGCGATAAGTTTATCTGGAATTATTGGGTTTAATGGAAAAAATTATCATAATAATGATTTAATTATAGCTTCTAAAATGGAAGGGATTCATTCTAGATTAAGTGATTTCCCTTTTATTTGTGGTTTTCATGTTACACGTGCTGCACTAAGAGACTTATATGTCAAAGGGGCAAAGCCAATTTCAATTATGGTTGATGTTCATTTAGCCGATGATTCAGATGTTGGTAAACTATTTGATTTTATGTCAGGAGTTTCAACAATCGCGGAACTTACTGATGTTCCTATAACTGCAGGTTCAACTTTAAGAATTGGGGGTGATATGGTTATTGGAAATAGACTTGTAGGAGGAATTGCTGCTATTGGCCTTGCTAAGGGAAAGCTTTTTGCTCGAAGAAATATAAAAGAAGGGGATAGAATACTTATGACTGAAGGTGCTGGAGGCGGAACAATCACAGCAACTGCAGTATACTCTGGACATCATGATGTTGTAAAAGAAACTTTGAATATCAAATTTCTTAAAGCTTGTGAAATTATTTTAAGCTCCACATATATTAATGAAATTAGAGCTATGTGTGATGTCACAAATGGAGGATTAAGAGGAGATTTATATGAAATTAATTATGAAGCTAATTGTGGAGTAAATGTTTTTGAAGAAAAAGTAAGAAATCTTGTCAATCCCACTGTTTTAAACATGTTGGAAAAAGTTGGAGTGGATTATTTAGGAGTTTCTCTTGATTCGCTTTTAATATATTGTTCTGAATCTGTGTCAGAAGAAATTTTAAATAATCTTACTAAAAATGATATTAAGTGTAATGAAATTGGTTATGTAGATGATTCAAACCAAGTTTATATGACTTATAAAGGACAGGAGAAAAAAAAGATCCTTCCAAAATTCCGGGAATCTGCTTATACTAAGATAAAACAAGAGGTAGGAGAGGAAGTACCCGAATCTCTCGATATGATGGAAAAAAATATTGAAGAGGCTGCTTCAAAAGCGTTAAAGAAAAGAAAACAGATAATTGAATATATTCAAAAGCAGAAATAATAGTCTAAGAAATTAATTCAAATCTAAATCTAAAATTTCATTCATGGAACCAGATCTAAAGCCTTCAATATCAATTGTTATATAAGTAAATCCAAGCTCTTTAAATCTTTTTTTAATTAAATTTAAGGTATTGTTTGTTAAGATATTAGTTAAATCTTCAGGTAAGAGTTCAATACGGGCAAGATTAGGTTCATGCAATCTTACCCTTAATTGTTTTAGCTTAAAATTACTTTTGAGAAATTTTTCTCCTTCTCTTATCATCATTAATTTTTTTTGATTTATTGTTTGGCCATAAGGAATACGAGATGAAAAACATGCCATTGAAGGTTTGGATTGAACTTCCAATTTGAAATATTTACTGATCTCCCTAATTTCTACTTTTTTTACTTTAAAATCAATATATGGAGTAGAAATATTTAATTCTTTTAATGCTTGCATCCCTGGCCTATAATCCGAAAGATCATCTATATTTGAGCCATCTAATATTAAATCAAAATTCTTAATTTTTTTTACTTCAATGATGTCATTATATAATCCCAACTTACAAATATAACATCTGTTTGAAGGATTGCATTGGAATTCTTCATTCAATAAGGGATTTCTTTCAATAATTATGTGATTAATGCCATATTTTTTAGCAAATTGAGATGCTTCCTCAACCTCTTCTTCAGGATAAAGAATTGATCTTTCAGTTATGAGTAGTGTGTCTTTAGCGTATTTTTTAGAAAGAAATGCTAGAAGTGAACTATCTACACCCCCTGAAAATGCTACAATGACTTTTTTCTCTTTTAAAAATGTTATAAGAGCTTCTAGTTTGATATTTAGTTCTTTAGATAATTCCATGCTCAATCAAATATATAATTAAGAACAATAAAGTACATTTCTTGTAAAATAAGAAAAAAAAAAAATATTTTGGTTATTTTTCAAAATTATTAATAAAAATCTACTTTTAATTTTTGGATCTTACTTACTTTGTAAAAGTTCCCTATCATAGAACCTAAAATAGCAATTATTATTCCAATTATTACCCAGAAATAAATAAT
>JBHLNW010000142.1:0-7295 GCA_048941185.1 Promethearchaeota archaeon | reverse complement strand
GAAATAATTACACCTATCAATGATAATATAGCTGAAATAAGTGAAAATGTGGCAAAACCACTCCATGCTGCCACAAACTGTAATCGAATCCATAATGCCACCATACCAGCAATTGCGAATATTCCCATTAAAACCACAAGTGCTATATGCCCTTTGCCTTTATAAGTTGTGAATTCACCACCTTCATCAAGAGGAAAGAATAGAGCAACCAATATTCCCAAAATTGAACTAATTAATAGTAAAATAGGTCCAACAATGGAACCACCCCCATCATTTATACCTCCATGTAATCCAATGAAAAATATGAATAAAAAAACACTTTCTGTAATTACAAATGATTGGGCTAAACGTCTATTAGGAGCACCAACTGCAAATAGTGAACTTATATCATCTCGAATATGATTATAATCTGATTGAAAACTACCAATAATAATCCACATCGCAGTATATATGATTGGGCTAAGCATTCCACAAATAGCCAAAATCTGAAAAATAATCATAATTTTTTGGTTTTGTACTTACAATTAAAACTTTACTGTCTATATTAATAGTAAGGAAATTAAATTTAAGAAAAATAATCAAACTTCTTCTTAGAATTATGAGTGAAATTGTTTTATAAATATTTTAGGTAAAATCGAATTGAATAACTTATGTGGATTCTTTTTGACAATTTGGACAAAAATAACTATGTCTTCCAGAAATTTCAATAAATTCAATATTATTATTACAATTTGGGCAGTTTTCCTCTTTCTTACGGTGAGGAATTAAAAAATGGTGAGGATAAGAACTTAAATCACCTCCCTTATTAATCCCAAATTCTAAAACTTCTTTAATATTATCAAAAAGCTCTTTTACTTTACTTTCATCTAATCTATCTATTTTAAATTTAGGATGCAATTTAGTCTTAAACAAGATTTCATCAGAATATATATTTCCAATACCAGCAACAAAACTTTGATTCATTAATGCATTTTTAATAAGAGCACTTCTTCTATTTAAAGCGTTCTTAAATTCTTCAAGACTCATTTTAAATCCATCCGGTCCAAGTTTTTTCTTTTCAATAAAATCTTCTATTGAATCAGCGAGCTCTAGCTTTCCAAACATTCTTTGAGAAGTATAAGCTAAATTAAAGCCATTATTAAAATAGAAAATAACCTTACTATATTTAGGATCCTCATCCTTTTTATTGTAATATTCTAAATCTCCGGTCATCCCAAAATGCATGATTAAATATCCTTGCTCTAAGCTGACTAAAAGATATTTACCATGTCGAGTTGATGATTTAAACTTATTATTTACTACAAATCTTTTCAGATCTATCTCATCAACATTTAAAACTCTATTATCTATTACCTTTAATGATTTAACCGTTTGATTTAATGATGTTCTATCTAAATAATTTTTGAATGTTTCCACTTCTGGAAGTTCTGGCATAATTAAAAAAAGAAAATATCGAATATTTTTTAAAAGTATTGTTAGAATTTTTGATTTTTGCTCTATTATCTTAAGGTTGGAATAATTCAGTTGAGAGATATCTTTCTCCAGTATCACATATAATTACAACAATATTTTCTCCTTTTCTAAAATCTTTTGAAGCTTCATATAAAGCAGCCCAAACATTTGCTCCAGAAGATATTCCTGCAAAAATCCCTTCTAATCGTGCGAGTTTTCTTGCAGTAGCTAAAGCATCTTCGTAATCTACAGTTATTATTTTATCATAAATTTTTGTGTTTAACACGTCTGGAATGAATCCCGCCCCGATTCCTTGAATTTTGTGGGGTCCTGCACTCCCTCCAGATAATACAGGTGAATCTTTAGGTTCTACGGCATAAACTTTCAATCTTACACCTACTCTATCCTTTAAAATTTCACCAACTCCCGTAATTGTTCCTCCAGTTCCTACCCCTGCCACAAATCCATCAATTTGTCCTGCTAAATCATTAAAAATTTCCTTAGCAGTAGTCCTTCGATGAATATCAGGATTAGCTAAATTTTTAAACTGTTGGGGAATGAATACTTTCCCCTTTTCTTTAGATAACTCTTCTGCTTTTTCAATAGCAGCTTTCATACCTCCCGCGGCCGGCGTTAATTCTAATTCTGCTCCATACGCTTTCAAAATCTGTCGTCTTTCCATTGACATGCTATCTGGCATTGTAAGAATTAACCTATATCCTTTGGCTGCACAAACAAGGGCTAGTCCAATTCCCGTATTACCAGATGTTGGTTCTACAATAATAGTATCCTGAGATACTAGTCCTTCTTCCTCCGCTTTTTCAACCATAGCCATTGCTATTCTATCCTTCACACTGCTTCCAGGATTAAAATATTCTAATTTTGCATAAATAGAAGGTTCGATATTATCAGCAATTCTATTCAGTTTCACTAACGGAGTTTTTCCTATAGTTTCAATTATATTATTATATACTCCCATATATTTAACACATCATTTTTAAGAAATATGCAAATAGATTCTAAATTCCTTCTCCATATTCCCCGAAGTAAATTTTAATACCATCTTTTTTGCTTTCCTTTTCCTTATCGTTAAGAATCCTATTTTCTAACTCCTTTATTCTTTTATCTAAAGTTTTTATTGTAAGCGTGAGAGGATCAGGTAAATCACCATGACGCAAATCTATTTTCTCAATTTTTTCACCTTCTCTTGAAATAATACTACCAGGTACTCCCACTACTACTGAATTCGGGGGTACGTCAGTCACTACTACTGAATTTGCTCCGATTTTTACATTGTCTCCAATTTTAACTGGTCCTAGAACTTTGGCTCCAGTACCTATAACGATATTATTACCTAATGTAGGATGCCTTTTCACAGGATCAATATTAGTACCCCCTAACACTACTCCTGAAAATATTGTAACATTATTTCCAATTATGGTAGTTTCACCAATAACACAACCTGTTCCATGATCTATAAAGAAATCACTCCCAATTTCAGCACCTGGATGAATTTCTATACCTGTTAACTCACGAGCAATCTCAGATATATATCTTGGGATAAATGGCATTCCCATTTTCCAAAAAAAGTGCGCAATCCGGTAAAGAAGTATTGCTTTTATCCCGGGATAACTAGTTAGAACTTCAATTAGAGACTTTGCAGCTGGATCCTTGTTAAAAGCTACGTTTACATCTGAAATGAAGAAATCTAATATTTTCTGTAGGTAAATATCAATTTCCTTATGGTTTAAGTCTGTTATTTGAAAATTTAAACCTAAAACACATTCAGCACAAAAGCTGTTACCCGTTTTTGTTTCAGTAGTAATCCTTTTACCACAATTCAAACAATGTAATAATTCTTCCTTTTCCATTTTAAATAATCTAAACTTTATTGGATCTTAAAATCTATGTTATTATTAATTATTAACATTGAAACTCTCAAAAAATTTGTTATTATAGAAAATAAATATTAAAAAAAAAATTTTAAGATTATAATGAATTATGCAGGTTGTAACACTCCTGCAAATACTAACCATGCTAATAAGGATTTAGAGATTAAACTCAAAAGGATATATCCTCTCTCTCCGTATAAATAATCTCTCCATTTCCCGGTTTTTTTATACTGCAGGATCATATTAATTGGGAAGGTATTGAAGAAAAAGAAATAAGAGCCAAAAATAGCCCAAACAAACCATGGAATTTCACCGATGCTACCGGTACCAAACAAATAGATCAAAATTATTACCCAGGGTATGATTCCCGCGAAAACTCCAATATAGAAAGCAGTCCATTTTGTTTTCTCGGTTGTCTGATTATGTAATTCCATCATTAATCCTAATAAGTTCATTGTAGCATTAATCCCAAAAATAGCAATTAGGCTTCCTAAGTCATAAACACCAAAAAACATTGCAATAAGAACAATCATTATAGATGAACTTAACGCATATTCAAACCATCGAAAATAGTTGATACCCTGCTTCAATTTTCTATTATAAAAATCATTAACTCGTGGTAATACTGTTAAAAAATGAGCTATTGATGATATAAAAAGAAAAGAAGAAACTAAAATGCCCACAGGTAATGAACCTATTTGAGTAGGATTTGGGACCAATATGCCTGGTGGATCTTGAAATATTAAAAATGCAGTGGTAATTGGAAGTGCAAAATCTCTTATTGTAGGAATCACTAATGCTAATGTTAGCATTAAACTAGCTTGAATAAGATGTAAAACTCCCATGATTAGATTAAATCGGCGCAAGTATGGAAAGGTTATTTCAGAATCAATTCTTTCTTCCATTTTTTTTTCACTTCTTCATTTAATTTAGATTTATTATTTTTTCATTATATTTTACATAAAAGTCTTTTCGATATATTTTATTAATTCACGATTTTTAAATATTTAATCACTCATTTTGGAACAAAAACATTTTATAATAAGAAGAAGATTTTGCTAATGTGTTCAAATATTATTCTATATTGAATTATGGGTGAAATAGTTATTTTTTCCCAAAAATCCAATATTGATATTCTCCACCTCTTTCTAAAATAGCTTCTGAAATTATAGAAAATCCAGTTTTTTTTATTAGATAAAGAGTAGTTTTTGGGTTGAAATTACTCCAAAACATTGGAACACCGAAAAAAATACTTGTTCCTTCTGATTCTGAAACACCTGTATTAATCATTAATATGCCTGCTGGCTTCAATATTCTAAAAAATTCTTGGAATATTTCAAAATGGTTCTTCTTAGGAACGTGAAAGAGTGTATATACGCTTATAATCCCATCAAAAGTATTTTCTTTGAAATCTAGGTTATTTATATCCATTTTAATGAATCTAGCTTTAGTTACATTCTCTCGAGCTAAATTCAACATTTTATCAGATAAATCAATCCCAGTGACTTTTATTCCTCTTTCTATTAAGAATTTTGCAGTAGGGATACCCGCACCACATCCCACATCCAATACATGAGCATTATGTGGAA
Organism: Promethearchaeota archaeon; assembly: GCA_048941185.1. Lineage (GTDB taxonomy): Archaea > Asgardarchaeota > Lokiarchaeia > Sigyniarchaeales > SOKP01 > Loki-b32. The sequence continues at coordinate 2,362 of JBHLNW010000142.1, read as the reverse complement.
GGAGAGAGACAAATTCCTCTAATTCATTATTGAATTTATTTATATCCCTATAATTATAATAATCTTCAGCTATTTTATTATATCCATGCTCAACTAATTTACTAATTTCATTCATATTAGTAAATAAAGTAATTAAATTTTAAGAAGGAAGTGGTAATAATTTATTACTAGAATTACCTAAAGTAGCTATAAAATTAAGCTTTAATGAGTATTTATTTTATTTCTTAAAATTTAATATCCTTAATCAATCCAAAATTCTCAATTGTATCATATTTTTTTCGCCCGGACTGGAAATGAACAAAAATCTGCGAATTTTTGATATCTGGCACTTCATCAAATAACTTGTTATCTCCATGTCTAATCGCTTGAAATACCATTGGTAAATGATATCTAAAGATTCTATCTCGAAATCCAGCCCAACCGAAACAAAAACCTCCACTGACATGTAAGTAGAAATGAAGCTCATAAAGATTATTATTGATTTGCCATTCAGCTAAAACTTCATCCCTCATAAATCTCGTGTAGAGTTTTGATATTTGATCGTAATCATATTCAGATCCTATCGTAAGGAAAAGCTCTCCAGTTGAATCAGAATGTGTTAATGTATATTTACGAGGCAGAACTAATCTGTCAACCTCAATCGAGTCTTTATAGATAACATTTAATTTTTCAGGTGTCAAATCTGCCATTATTACAAATAAAATATTCTAAATAGGTGTTTAAACCTTTTTCTTATGAATTATTACTATAAACTATAAAAGAATGGTTAGAATAAAGAATAACAACATAAACTAAAATTAGAGATAACAAATGTAGAAGATATTAATGAATTCATTAAAAAGTAAAACCATTTTCATCACTGGTTCTAGCAGGGGGATTGGAAAAGCAATTGCTTTAAGAGCAGCTCAAGATGGAGCAAATATTGCAGTAGTGGCAAAAACTAAAGAACCTCATCCAAAATTGCCAGGAACAGTGTATACAACTGTTGAAGATATTAAGTCTGCTGGAGGGGATGCTCTTCCATGTATAACAGATATCAGATTTGAAAAGCAAATCCAAGCAGCCATTGATGCAACAGTTAAACAGTTTGGTGGCATTGATATCCTTGTAAATAATGCAAGTGCAATAAATTTATCCCCAACCTTAGAGCTTGAGATGAAAAGATTCGATCTTATGTTTTCTGTTAATGTAAGAGGAACATTCTTATGCTCAAAGTTATGTATTCCTCACTTAAAAAAAGCAGAAAACCCTCATATATTAAATTTATCACCTCCTTTAAATTTAGACCCAAAATGGTTTAAAAATAACGTAGCATATACAATAGCTAAATATGGAATGAGTATGTGTGTTTTAGGAATGGCAGAAGAATTTAAAAAGGATAGGATTGCGATAAATGCTCTATGGCCTCGTACACCAATAGCAACTGCTGCTGTTAAAAATTTATTAGGTGGAGTATCTACAATTAAGCATTCAAGGACTCCAGAAATTGTAGCTGATGCTGCTTATCTTATTATTACAAAGCCAAGTAAAATATGCACAGGGAATTTTTTTATTGATGAGGAAGTTCTTATAGAACATGGAATAACTGATTTAAAGAAATATTCAATTGATCCTAAAGCTGAACTTTATCAAGATTTTTTTCTTTAGAGGATCTTGATTTCATTAAATAATTAAAATCTAAATATCAGAAGTAAGAATTATTACTTGTCTTTTCTTAAATCATCCAAAATACGCTCAAAGTTCTGATATAATTCAGGATATGTTTTACGAAGTAATCTATACCAGTCTAAACCGACTATTCCCCCTGCTATAAGACTAAGAATAATCCCAATCAAAACAATAGTCTCATGATTTAGAGTGAATATCTCTTCGGGTAAAAAATCAGTTCCATGTATAAATAAATTTACTGCGATGCTATTGAAGAGTATTCCAAATGGGTATAAAAGAAATTTAGGGGATTTGAAGAATGTGATAGAGTCAGATGTTAATGAATTAAATAATCTTAATTTATAATTATTGCCCTCCGGTTCACGCCTTTGGATAAACTGGAATTTAACTATATCTCTCCTGTCTCTAATAATTAAAAAACTCCCAAAAAACAAAAATAGGTAGAGAAGAATCATATCAATTGCTAAAAAAATTCGTAAGTCTGTTCGAAAAATCTCGTATTTAATTAAATTATATCTTACTATTATCAGGATTAAAGCAAAGATTATGAAGATAATCCCAACAAATCCTTCATGAATACGGTAATTATGAAAGATTTTTCTAGAATCAGTCTTATTTGAATTGCTTTTTATATAATGTATTAAACTTAAAGTCAAACCTGGCGATAAAATAGAAAAACATAGAATAGCAGAAA
>JBHLNW010000034.1:0-32029 GCA_048941185.1 Promethearchaeota archaeon | reverse complement strand
CTATTTCCTTTCTTATCCAATCTGAAATCCACTTTATTTTGGATTTAAACCGAGAGTCTAAAAATATTATTGCTCCCCTGTCATTTTCTTTCCGTATAGGTCTTCCTGCAGCTTGGTTTGCTCTTTGCATAGCAGGATATAAATAACCAAAGAGCCACCCTTGTTCGCAGAATGCTTTATTATAATATCTTATTCGAGCATTTGCTTGTGGTGTAAGAAGATGGTATGGAATACCTGCAATAACTACAGAATTCATGTAATCACCCGGGAAATCTTCCCCTTCAGAATTTCTACCCCCACACACTCCAAGTAATACAGCACCATTTCCGGATTTGCTTAATTTCTTGAATTTTTTAATTAATATTGCATTTTTAGAACCTGACATTTCTGGTTCTTCAATAAATAGTATTTTATTATGTGTTTTAACTTTCTCCTCAAGTCCATTTAAAATTAAATCTTTTAAAATCTCATATGAAGCGCAAAAGATTCCAACATTAGCAGGAGTATAGCTAACTACTTCTTCGATTTTTTCATTCATTTTTTTGTACATAATGGGGGTCCTTTTTTTTAATCGTGTTGTTACTCCTTGAATTATCATTGCTTTGATGTTTTTTCTTTTAAATGGAGAATTTGCAATTATTTCTTTATATCCTGAATATTTTCTATCTAATCCTGTTAAATTTTTATATATGTAAGGGTTAACCGTTCCAGAGAGATTAAGACACGAATAAGTATGTTTAAAGAGCGGTATTGTCACTTCACGTGGTTCTAATGCCACAACTTCTAAAGAAATTTTTTTTCCATCATCTTTTTTTACAATATGATAGCAAAAGAAAAACCTATTAGATCTACATTTTTCAATCCAATTTTGCCAAAAACTCCCTAATATTCTCATTCTATTCAGTTCAATTCTATGTTTTATGGGTAATTTCTGTAAAAAGTAAGGTAATCTTTCAAGCTCAGTTGCTAAATTCAGATTTGTGGCTTGGGATATTTTTTCCAGTATTTTAACCGGATTAAGTCTAATACTAACTGTAGAGGAATATTTTCTACACTTTTTCTTAAGATCTTCTATCAAGAAATTTACAAACTTAGTGTATTGAGGAGGAAGATGATTTGATTTAAGGTCTTGTAAGCATGAAGTAAGAAATGAGAGATTCAGTTTATCAGATTTAACTTCAGTGGCCATATTTACAACATTATGACACTCATCTATTACAAGAATACAATCTTCTAATGAAATTCCTAATAAATTAAGAATTTGGAACCGTATATCAGGATTGAACATCCATTGGAAATTACAAACTATTATCTGAGCTTTATTTAATATATATTTGGAAAAATAATAGGGACAATATTCTTTTTCTATACAATATTCAATTAATTCTTGTGCATCTCGGGGTCTTTTAAAATGAGAAAGATCTTCAAGTTTGTTATTCGCATGTAGTTTATTATAAAACCTGCATGATTCGCGGATTCTTAAATCTGAGCATGCTAACATAGCATCCATAGGAGTAAGTTTGTAGTCCAGTAATATTGAATTTAAGCACATTTCACTTCTTCCTCTCAAAGACAATGCATTTATTTTTAATGTAGCTGAATGTACTTTTTTAAGTTCATTAATAACTCTGGCAGACTGAGTATGAGTTCTACACAAATATACAATTTTTAGTTCCTTTTCATAAGCCAGCGGAAGTATAGCACTTAGCGCTGTAATAGTTTTCCCGGCACCACTAGGGGTAATTAATAAAATATTCTTTTTTAATCGAACATCTAATTCTATTTCGCGAATAATCTTTTGTTGCTCTGATCGATAAGATTTATATGGAAAAAAATTCATATATGTTAGATGATTGGCCATACTATTTGAAAAATGGATTTTTAATTTAATTTTAATGAAAAAATGGATTTAAGGACTATTATACAATATGATATAGCATTATGTTATAAAATTTAATAGACTGAATATTTTTTATAATAACATTTCTCTAATATCTTGCCCATATAATAACACTCCATTTTCTAAGTTATCAAATAATTCTAAAGATTTAGAGGATAAATTGATTTTAATTGTCTCTAGGGTGGAGTAAGTTATAAAAATTTTTTCATATTCTAATTTAGAATAAAAATTGGTTTCTTTATCGTAATTGAGGAGTGATTTTTTTAAGATAATACGAACTTTCAAGTATGGCACTTCTTCATCTGTTAGATGTTCAACTTCTCTTTTCTCTTTTCCACAAATCTCACAACGATACATTCTTGTTTTAGAACCATCTTTATAGTTGATCCTTTCTCCATATAACTTAAATAAACTCTCACATTTGTCACATTTTGGCAACCAACAATATATAGATATAAAATCATTTAAGTAAATTTGCGCTAACCTAATTCTTTTCAAAAAATTTAAGAATTCTTTTGAATAGGTTATATATCTATGGTTTTTTAATAATTTGTTTGGAAAAACTATTTCATTCAAAGAATCAAACCCACATCTGTATCCTAATTGGATCATCTTTGGTAATAGATAACTAAGAATTTTCATATCAGGGTTGTTTGAGAGATTTTTATAAAGAATAATCCCTTCTTGATGTTGATTATTAATAGATAAACATTTATAGCATGCACTAAATGCTTCATAATAATTAGCCGTTTCAAGATAAATGTTTCCGAGATTTACCCATGCTTGAGAATAGTCTGGGTTTAGCTTTAGAGCTCTCTTAATGAGTTTAATCCCTTTATCAACATAATCTTTTTTTGTGTAAACAAAACCTAAATTATTATATGAATCTGGGAATTTTGGGTTTAATTTCATTGATTTAATACATGGATTAGTAGCTTTTTTCCAATCTCCTTGCTGAAGATAAGTCCAGCCAATAAAATTGAGAACTTTACCCTTTAATTTTGGAGTTGTTAATGGTAATTGTTTTAAAATTGAAGTAAAAAGATTTCGTGCCCGTTGAGCTTTTCCTATTTTTGTGAGTATACTTCCATATAAAAATAGTACATCAATAGAAGATGGATAGAATCTTAGAAGTATTTTACACAATTCCCACGCCGCTCTATTTTTTCCATTTTCATAAAGTAAAGTGATAATATTAAGTAACTTCAGCTTTTCCTTTGAATTTGATTCTAATATTAATTTACAAATTTTAATTAATTCCTTATAATTTTGTACATCTAACAATGAATGAATTAATGTATAAACATGTTTAACCCCATGATCAAGATTTAAGAATTCTTCAATTAAGTCAAATATTTTTGAAGATTCTATATTCTTTTTAAGTGATGCTAAAATTATGCTAAAAATGAATCCCAAATTGCCTTTTGGGTTAATTTTGATGTATGTCTTACATAGATCAATTGCTCCAGAATAATTGTCATATTTTAAAAACTCATCAATTGCTTCATAGAAAATATCATCATTTTGATCATTTCTTAGGTATAATTCACAAAGATCGACTGCGTTCTGGTTTGCTTGAAGATTGATTAAAGTAAAAATAATTTTTGATATAAGCGTAATGTTGGGGTCAAATGAATACACATCATAACACAATTCAACTAATTCTTCATACTTTTCATTATTAATCAATTTAATGACAAGATTATGAAAGAGTTCTAAATAGTTTGATGATTTTATACTGTCAATATACCCATTTTGGTAAAAATAATCTACAATAGATGTTGTTTCGACCATAGTTTTTTAAATAATATCAAAAAGGTTAAAAAATGAATAAATAATTAAGTTTCAAATAATAAGTCATATTCGAAAGGTTTAAGTCCAAAACTCCATGAGATTGCTTCTCGACAAGAACTCATCTTATTAGGAACACTTAAAAAATAATTCTTACCTGTTGATGAATCTTTTACTCTTACATAGCGATATGCAGTAATCAAATTTGTAGATCTTTTAGTCAATTCAACTAATAAGTTCTCTCCATCTCTGTCTATAATTCTTACAGAACCACTAGGTGCATAATCTAGGTTTAAGCTTTCTAGATGTCTCTTATTACTCTCATGTAATCTGACATAATACTCAGAATCATTCATTTGGAATAATCTCCTATTTAACTTTATAATGTCTAATCTCTTACGAGTCTTGTTTCTAATCCAGGACCTAAATATTCTTTTTGTCTTATTACTTGATAATTTCCTGATTCCAATTTAATTGGTAGGTGTTCTTCATGAATAATCCTTGTATTTTGGTCTGATTTTATGTAAAGTGTTTCAGAATTTAATAATTCAAATACAGCACCGTTGATAAGTAAATGAGCATGACCTGTTTCCTCTCCTTCTGCTACTACTTTATCAGGTTTTTCCTTTAATTGAGTAGGAAGATTTTGGATTTTCTTGAATAAAATATCACCTTGTCTATAAATCTTAGGTCTAAGTTGAGTTGAAGTTTTAAGTGTCATATTCTGAGTTGAATTCTTTGTTTTTAATCCATCTATATATTTAAGAGGATTATTTTTTGAAGTATTTGACATAATTTTTTCTAGTTCATTGTTTTGAATTTCTGTTATACAGTTTAGAAAATTATTTTGATTTTTAAATGTCAACAGTGAAAAAAATTTCTAGTCTTAATACTATTCTCTTTATTTTAAACGAGCTAATAGCCATATCTAATAAGTTTTATGTTTAAATAGAAAAATTATAAATTTAAGATAAAACTCTTTACTAATTCAATTCAGTTCAAAAAGAAATGGAAAAAGACAAAAAAATAATTCATGCCTTCAATTTTGAGTTGGGAAAGATATTCAATATATTAGATGGTCTACCGAATAATGCTCAGAATTATAATTGGTTATGTACAATATGTAATAAGCCTCTTTTTTATAATAAAGAAGTTGAATGTTTTTTACATAAGGGAAATCGGAATTATTGTTTTGAGCCTGAAACTATAGAGCATAAAACAATGAAAGTATACTGGTACGTTATGTTTCCAAAATTTAATCAAATTTATTCAAAAAAAATTGAATATAAGATTGGAGATCAAATAGCAGATGTATATTTCGAATTAAAAAACGGAAAGAAGATTGTTATTGAATGTCAGAATTCTCAAATAAGTAAAAGAAAATTAATAGAACGGACAAAAAACTATACTAGTAAAGATATATATACACTATGGATATTTAATGGCTATGGAACATGTATTTCTGATAAAAAGAATCCTCGAAATATCAATGAGGTAGGAGTTTTAGGTATGGAAAAACGAGTTCATTCATTATATGGTGGTCGAATATATTACATGAATGTGTCGGGGAGAAAAATAATTGATTCACCTTATGTCCTTCACTTTTCTCCTTTTTTTGAGCATAAAAAATCTGATCATAATTATTTAGGCTATGATAAGTATTATAAAGATAAACAAAGTGCTATTCTTGGTAAAATACCCAACTATAAGATTATATGTTTAGATCTTAAGGGATATAAATTAGCTCGATTCACAGATAAGAATCTAAGTACACTATGTACTGAAGAAATTGTATCTTGTATTAAAAAAATCTGTCAAAAAGATTTATTAAAAGGAAAAGAATTAAATAATACGCTTAAAATCCCTTTTAGAAAAATTATATCTAAACTAAAACATAGATATGGTTTTCATTTACCTTATTTATTACTGAAAAAATCACAAAAAATTAAGAAAGTGAATATAGAAAAACTATTTGATGAAAGATATAATATTAACGATGTAATTACAATCCAAATTACTGATTATATATAAAAAAAAAAGAAAAAAAATAAATGCTCATTTCAAAATTTTTTGTCGAATAATGATATATATTATTCCTACTATAATTAAAATTGCAGAAATCAACGCAGTTATGGCTACAATTAAATTGGAAGCAGTTTGTTTGATGAAAATACCTAATAATGCCCAAATTATGACTAAACTGTAAGCATAATCTTTCCGTATCAATAGCATGGCAAATGTAATAAGAACTGCTACAGCAATTACTAGTATAGTCCAAATTTCAGCTAATGGTCCAAAACCAGGCACTCCTAGAACAACTAGAACCGCTGTGACGTTAGCAATTGTTGCTACTGTTATCCAACCAAGATATATACTGAATGGTATATGTACAGCAACTTTCTCCATTTTAGAGACTTCTGATCGTCCGATGTCTAATTTGATATATATAAGTAATAATGAAACCAGTAAAATAATCATAAAAACTAGAGATAATGGAACCAGTTGATAATGCCATACAATAATCCAAATTATGTTAGCTACGCTTCCAATAATAAAGAAATATCCGATATTGTCTAAAAATTTCATTTCAATTTTGTCTTTTTTAAATATATCTCTAAGTTGATAAATAGAAAAGAGCCCTAAAAAGATATAAATGAAAGTCCAAATTGAAAAAGTAATTCCTGCCGGAACGAATAGGTTAGGTATCGCATCAGACAATTCTTGAGTTGTATTACCACCGATTGGTAATAAAACCGCCAAAAAATTAATAATTACTGTTGCGATGAACCCAATGAGATTAAAAATCTGTAAATATTCTTTTTTATTCATTTTTTAACTAAACCTTTTTTTAATTCAAATTTTTATTAATTATTATTTAATGAATTTTTTGCATTGTATTTATTAATTAGTTCTAAAAATTATTAAGTAATTTTATAAAAAGGAAATAGAGAATAACAAATTCTTATTACAAATTTATAGTTCGAAAATTCAATATATTAAGATATAATTTTGTTTTAATAGATCAATTAAAAGCGGATCTAATCATTTTTTATATAATTTTTAAAGTATAAAAATTGAATTAAAATGACTTTTAGATTAGATGCGTATTGTGGCCTGTATTGTGGAGCATGTTTTGTTATGATAGCTTTCAAACAAAATCGAACTGATTGCATTCCTAAGGAATGGTTAAGTTATATTCATGATATGGACTTGATGTGCCATGGGTGTAAAAGTGATATATTATTTGAAAACTGTCGGGGATGTAAAATTCGACCATGTGCTCAATCTAAAAATGTTGAATTTTGTGATCAATGTTCTGAATACCCTTGTGAGCAATTTAAAAGAATTGAATCTTATAATTTTGCCCACCATAAGGTGGCAGTTCAAAGTCTTAAAATAATAGATGAAATTGGTGTTCAAGAGTGGTTAAAACAACAAAGTGAGCGCTGGTTATGTTCTAATTGCAGTTCTGCATTCTCATGGTATGAAGAAGACTGTATTAAATGTGGGGAGAAATTATTTAATAGTGTTAGAGAAGCAGAAAAGTTAAATAAGTTTAATAATCAGGAAAAATAAAAGCAAAACAAAGTTGACAGAAAAAGTCTGGGAAATTCGAGTGAGTATTCAAAAACTCGAAGATATTAAAGATGAAATCATACAACATTTATCGCTTCTTAAAAAATTAGATGATTCAACTAGAAGCATTTGGGTTTCAGATGTTAAAGAATTTTATTATAATATCGTTTCTGCATGGGAGATGTTGAGATCCAGCTCAAATTTAGAATTTAAGGAAATTCAAAAATCAAAAAACTTCTTATATGTTGCGAGAAATCAGCTCTCTAAAATTATTAGTGAGCTTAATATTTTTCAAAATAATTTCTCAATAAAACTAATCGAAGAGGTCGAAAATGCGTTTAATGAGTGTTGGGAAGCGTTTTTTCATATGTTTAAAAGCGTAGAAATTGAAATGTTAGCACCAAAACCTAGTGAAATGGTCATTACAGTTTCTGATTTAGAATATCATTTACCATGTGCTGTATGTGGTAAAATCGCCGTTGAATTTAAGATAGGATATGGAAGGTTCGATGAAAAAGAAGCATTAGTTTTTCGAGGTATTACTCATGAAAGATCTTTAAGTATTAAACTAGCATTTGAAGTATTTGAAAAATTAATTAAAAGAGATTTGCCAGGGATTCATAATTTCATGAAAGAATACCATAGTTATGAAGGATTAGATGCTTATTGCCCTGAATGTAACAAAATTTATTGTTGGGAACACTATGATGCAAAAGAAGAGTATGATGATGGTTTTTATGATTGCACTTATGGAGTCTGCCCAAATGGACATAAGAGAATGATAGATGATTAAAATAATCTCACATGAAAGGTATATATCATACTTATTTTAATAAATCAAAAATTTCAAAATATTTGAAATATTTAGGTTATAAAATAAAAAGCGATATTAGGGGATTTAAGATGGATTATTACGAAGTAGTGAAAAAAAGAAGGAGTTTTAGGTTTTATAAGCCTGATATGCCAGAAGAAGATAAAATTGAAAGAATTTTAGAGGCTGCTCGTCTAGCTCCAACATGGGCAAATATACAAGGCGTTCATTATATTGTTGTTAAAAAACCCGAAAATGTAAAAGCTGTGTGGAAAGCTATTGAACAAGAAACAAAATTTACAGATGCTCCAATCTTTATTGTTGGTATAATTTCTCCAAGTGGCTCTGGCGTAAATAAAAGTGGTGAGAAATATTATGGAGTAGATTTTGGAATTTGTTTTGAGCATTTAATTTTAGCTGCTGCCGCTGAGGGATTAGCGACGTGCTGGATTGGTTGGTTTAATGAAGAAAAGCTTAAAAGTTTATTAAACATCCCTAAAAAATATAAAGTAATGGGCTTAACACCTTTAGGATATCCAGCTAAATCTAAGGGTGAAGTTAAAGATAGAAAACCTCTTAGTGACTTTGTTCATTACGAACAATTTTAACTTTTTCTTTATATATATTCAATTAGATTTCTTTTCCTGAAAAAATTTGATGATGTTTTGTGTGAAATTATTTTCAAAGATCACAAATTAGATATTTTAACAAGTCGAATAGGAATGATCGATGAATTTCAATTAACAAATTTATCCGCAAATTCAAATCAATTTATTGTATTTAAAGAAAACTACAAGTCACCAATTCTAAAAAAGAATATTAAAGAGACTATTATTTATCGAAATGACAGGAAAATAGTGATCAAAGAAAAAGATTCCCAAATCATTAAATCTTTAACGATGCAAAAGAAAGGAGAAATAAGCTGATTTCTATTCTTTCTTTAGCTCAGATAAAACTTTTTCTAATATTTTTATAACCCTTTCTTTATATGAGCGCTGTTCAGGGTAATTATAACTAAATGTTTTCCAATATGGCCTCTTATGGCCGATTTTAAACTTTAATCCTTTCATAGAAGTCATATAAGAGTTTGCATCAATTTTAGTAGCAATTTGATCAGCGATGATGTACCAATGAAATTTAGTGTTTACATTAGCACCAGTATTACTTGGCGCATTATTAATTCTAGTTTTTAAACTCTCAAATTTAAAACTCCATTTATCAGGTTCTCTTTTAGTCTCATACCATTTACCATTTGTATAATTCCAATGATGGGATTCTCCTATTCTCATCCCAGTATATATTTTATTATTAAACTTCTTGAGAGAATTGTACATAAAAATTTCAGATTATATATGTTCAAAACATGATTCATAAAATTGGAATAAATAAATACAATTATGGTCTCAAAATTTTCTGTATTATAATAAAAAAAAAAAGAAGTTTAATGTAATGTATTATTATTTGCCTTTCCATTCATACTTTTTTGGACCTGCAAATATTAAAACTAAAGCAGGAATAATTATTGCAAATCCACCCCAACCATATCCAAGAATTTCTATGATTATACCCCAGAAAAGCATCCATGGGAATCTAAAGCTGTCTGACATGACCCAATTAAGAAGACCATCCCAATCCTTATTTGCACATTTATCTGAAAACTTAGGTTTAATGATAACAAAAGAGATTATAATTACTATAATTCCACTAATGATCCACCAAATAGGCACTCCCATACCTATGGCTCCGAAACCAAATGGTATAGCAGCTAAGGTAATAATAGTAGGAATTGATATCACAATATCAATAATTCCACTAACAATTGCTATTACCCAAGCCCATTTCCCCAAAGTTGATATCCATGATGCATGTTTCCATTCTTTAACTTCTTCAGTCATATTTTTTCCCTCAAACCTTATTATGTAGATTTAAGTTTTTATTATTTAGGTTTATAAAAAAATCTTTAGCTTATTAATATCTAGAATTTTTTAATAATATTAAGTAAAATTTTTTGTTATATTAAAAATTAAGAAAGTATTATATTTTCAAAAAGAAGTTTTTATTCCGATTCGGGTTCAAGTATTTCACCGACATAGTAAAGTCCAACCAAATTTCCCCTTCGTTCAAATTTTCTTGAAACTAATAATATTATAACATGCTCATTCTCATCTAACAATTTATTTTCAACAGCAAGTTTAACAGATTGTTCTATAATTTGTTCAGCATCCATATTAAAGAAATCTATATTTTCAATATGAACTGGTTGTACAGCCCAGACTAAACTTAGCTCTCTCGCAGTTCTTTCAAATGGTGTCATGGCAATTATAGGTAGCGGAGGTCGATACTTAGCAATCATCCTAGCACCATACCCTCTCCTTGTAATTACAAGAATTTTACCTCTAAAGTTTAATTCTTGCATTTCTCTAGCTAACGCATGAATAGCATGTCCTAAAGTTTGAGTATGAGTAAGTCTATCAGAATCATATTCATCTGGTGTTCTATTAGGCATGTTTTCAGTAGCAGTTTTAGCAATCTGATTCATATATTGAACAGCATTTATTGGGTATTTTCCTACTGCTGTTTCTGCTGAAAGCATTACCGCGTCAGTTCCATCCATAACAGCGTTGTATACATCATTAGCCTCTGCTCTGGTAGGAATGGGATTGGTAACCATTGATTCTAACATTTGAGTTGCTACTATAACTGGTTTTCCTTCACGATTACATTTATAGATCATTTCCTTTTGCCAAAGTGGTACTTTGTCGGGATCAATTTCTACGCCCAAATCTCCACGTGCGATCATAATTCCGTCAGAAACTTCTAATATTTCATCAAAATTATCTAAGGCAATAGGTCTTTCGATTTTTGATATCAATTTGATATTATCATTCCCATAATTTTCAAGTATTCTTTTTACATGTAGAACATCGCTACTATCAGAGACAAATGATATGGCAATATATTCTGGATTGATTTTTGCGATAAATTTAATATCTTTTACATCCTTTTCAGTAGGAACTTTTTGAGATAATTCTCCAGAAGGAATATTAACTCCTTTTCTATTACTGATCATTCCACCTGCCAAAACCTCTCCAATAATATGATCCTGTTCTTTTTTAATGACTTTAATCTTAATAATTCCATCATTTACAAAAAAAGTATCCCCTACTCTGATCGATTTAAGAAAGCCTGGCAACGGTATTGAAAATTGACTCTGATCTCCATCGATTTCTTTTTCAAAGACTTTTACTTCTTGACCTATTCCTAAACTATAAGTCTGATCTTCTTTAAATTGACCAACTCGAATTTTCGGTCCTTGAATATCAGCCAAAATTCCAGTATGTTTATTATATTCACTTACTTCTCTAATTCTTTCTACTAATTCCTTCTTTTCATCATGAGTTCCATGTGAGAAATTTAATCTAAAAATATCAACTCCTACATTAATGAGTTTTTTAAGCATTTCTTTTGAACTCGATGCGGGACCTAAAGTTGATATAATTTTCACTGTATTTTCTCTAAATGACATCTTTATAACCTTTTTATATTTTTAAAGTAATTCGGATTCTAAAATCAAAATCGTGGTTAATATTATTATTATATTTATCCTTAATAATTATTCATTATCTAGTAAATTCTTTAATTTTAATAATTTACTGCGAAATTGCTTTCTATAAATTCTTAAATTATCAATAGAATTAGTATAATCTTCGACAAATTCAAGTTCTTTCAGTAATAATAATTGAATTCTTAATGTCTTTGGAAATACCGAATATTGAATGAGCTTTAAATCGTTATTAATGGCATAATCTCTTGCAAGTTGAACCAATAAATCAGAGCTATTATTTGCAATTGCAATAGCTAAGAAATACCTTAATTTAGGTTTTTTTGAATAATTTCTTACAATTAGTAAAAAAAAACTATTCTCTATTTTACTTAAATCATAGATCTTTTCTACTCTCAAAGATTGAGAGGTATTTTTGATAACTTCTAAAATTGGAGAATGCTTCCCACGTACTTTTTTAGCCCCTTTAATAATATCATGTTTGACAAAGGATTCCAATTTAGTGTAGTTTGATTCCTGCATTTTATCAGTCTTAAGTTAATAAATTTTAATAAAATGTGTTTTAATAAATTATAAAGAAATATAGCTTTAATATAAATCCTTTATAACAAACCCTAAATCTAAATTTTGAAGAGTTTCTTTTAGAGGGAATCCATTTTTAGGATTCCAACCCATTTCTTTGCAATAACCTTTGTAAAACTCTTCATATTCAACAGATATACCTTTTGTAGGTCCCTTTTTATCAGGAGGATTACCAGTAACTCTCCCAGATAATTTATTATTAGCGATATCTGTCCCTTCACGCAAAGTGAATGCTTGACGTAATGTTTGAATTCTTAATCCAATAGTTATTAGTTCTTCAACAGAAATATTCCAATTTGTAAAACTATTTATAAGATCGATAAAAGGATAAGGCCCAAATAAAGTTGAAAATAAACATAAGCCAGCACTGCTTAAAACTTGATGGAAAGCTGTTGTTAATTTTTGCCCTTCTTGTTTTTTTTTTTCATTTCTTTTCCATCCTTTTGGTAATTTAAATCCTTTTTGAAATTTGTTAATTGGCCCTATATCAATAAAATCAATACATGCAGCAGTATGTCTTCCTGGTGTTGGATCAAAAGCATATGTAAAAGCTAATGAAGGAAATATTCTTGGATTATGCATTGCAATTTCAGAACCCAAAGAAGTTATGGAGAATTTTTCAGATCCCTTACCAATTTTCTTTGCTGCAGTATTTGACCCGTCAGCTAAGAGATCTCCAATCCCCTCTCTGTTTATTATCAATTTTACTAGTTCAATGATAGCTTTTGAATTACCCCATGTTAATTCTAATCCATTTGTATCATCTATATTTAATATACCATTTTCAAAGCACTCTATTGCAAATGCAACAGTGGCACCCGTAGATATTGTGTCGATAGCTGCCCGATTGCATAATTCATTAAGTTCGAAGATTGAAAGTAAATCATCATTAAGTAAGAGAGCACCAAAAGAACAACAGGTTTCGTATTCTGGAAGGTGAGTCTCCTCTAAATTTATTTCTGGAATTTTTAAAATTCCACCACATTGAACTGGACAACTGAAACATCCATAATTCCGAATTTTATACTTTTGAATATTTGTAGCAGATAGATTTTTTGATTTTTTAAATGGAAAGTCGTATATACCTATTCCCCCCCAATTTTTGATAGGAGAATCATTAGTTTCTGCGGAAATTGTATTAGCAACGCTAGTTCCAAAAGATTTATAGATTTCTCTAATCATTTTTGGTGGACCTGCAAATCCTATTCTAAATCTACGAATAGTCTTTGCCAAATTTGGGACATTTTTCAAAATTGAACGTAGAAATTTATTTGCTTCATCTTGCATGCCACTTTCATTATAATTTTTTACTAATTCCAAAAAAACCTCTCGATTATAAATATCAATTTTCTGATTTCCCTTTAGGACAAGCGCTTTTATTTTTTTCGCACCCATAATTGCACCTAAACCGGCTCTAGCAGCTATTCTTCCCTTGTCATTAGCAATACCTGAAATTTTTGAAACTTTTTCCCCAGCTTTTCCGATTCCGGCAGTCTTAATAAATTTACCATGCTTTTCTTTTAACTTTAACTCTGCTTCGATTATATCTAGCCCCCAAATATCTGAAGCATCCAAAATTTCCTTTTCATCTCCGATTATCGAAATATAAATTGGTTTATCAGCTGCGCCTTCAAAAAGAATTGCATCGTATCCACATTTCTTTATCTCTGGCCCGAAAGTTCCCCCACTATTTGCATCTCCCCATGTATTTGTTAAAGGAGACTTACCCGCTACCATATACCTTCCTGAAAATGGTGCAGGCGTTCCTGTCAATAATCCTGGAAAAAAACCAAATATAGATTCAGAACTCACTGGATCGACTTTCGCAGGCATTTTTTCATAAATTAATCTAACTGCTAGTCCATATCCTCCCAGATATTGGCGATAATATTCATTAGGCAATAATTCTTCTTTAAATTTCTTTTTACTAAGGTTTATCCATAAAATTTTTCCAAAAAACCCAGTTCCCATAATCAAATTTAAGATTTCTTTTAAAAATAAAGAGAGCTAGATCTTTAAAACTTATCGAAATCTGAAATGAATTTTGTAAAATTTTAATTTTTCTGTCAATATTCTAATATCAACATAATTCAAATGCTTATTTAAAAGAGCACAAATGATGCTAAATCGTATTTAAATTAAGAAAATATAAAGTTAATGTACACAGTAAATTTTAATTTAAAAAGCATTAAGAAACATTTAAATATACAATCTCCTATATTATAATGGTACCAGATTTAAGCGATTATTCAGAAATAACTATTTAAACGTTATTTTAGAATTAATCTATCATTATAAAAGGGTTAGCAAAAGCAATTTTTGCATATTTTAAAATTTATTATAACATTAAAAAGTTAAATATAAAAACATGTCTCTTATCCCCGTAATAAAAGATAAACAAATAAATATTCAAAAGTTCCTCGATTGGGATAAATTTGAGAACGTTTTTTATAATAATTTTTATTTACAGAACTATAAAATGGTAATCAAAATACCACTTGTTCCAAAAAAGAATAATAAAGAAGACATAAAGATAAAGAAGTTTGATCTAGAGAAATATACATTTCTAGTTTCTTATGATTAAATAGCATCAGCTATGATTTTAGATTGACTTTTTATTAGCCTTGGCTTTATAATAGTCATTCCAGCAGGAGAAGCACATATAATTTCCATCTTCTAAAAGCACAAGATCTTTTATTGATCTAATCATTCCACACTTGTAGCATCGAACTCTCTTTGAGTGAATCATTCCCAATTTAATCAATTTTTCAATTAATGCTTGAAATATTAAAAAAATATAAAATTAATTACTTTATTTATATTTTGATTGCAAAAATTTGCTATATTGCCACATTCTTATTAAAGTCCATACTCCTTCTTCAGGATAACAGACTGGAATCCCATTATCTTGCAAGTAAACAACAAATTTTTCTTCTCTCGTATTGTAGCAAGTTAAAATTATTGGTTTTTTGTATTTTTCTCTAAATCCTATTATTTCATCAAATAGAGCGATAAAAAAGTCTTCCATCATATCCCCGAAATTCCTCATTGTTATAATGCTCTCATGATCGTTCATATACTCCGGAACATTGACTAAATTTTTAAAATATTCAGTACCCATTAATCCGTAAAAAATGAGTGAATCAATCTCATCACTTTTTAACAATATTTCTGGTAGAACATTTAGAAAGTTTTGCATATCATCTGAATAAGTTAAATCAATTGGATTTATAGTTGATGCGGTTTCAGGCATCCAAGGTTTCAATTTTTCCTGTAATTCTTTACTTAACATAGGTACTTTCATTCCATTACTTTCAAATAGATCTGACATCAATGTACCGGGTCCACCACCTAATGTAAGAATTGCCACCCTGTTTCCTTTAGGAAGGGGAAGAGAATCAAAAGCATTAAGCAAATTTAACATATCTATACTATTTTTTACTTTTATGGTTCCGGTCTGTTCACATATTGAGTCGATCGCATAACCAGGCGATGTAATAGCTGCAGTATGAGATTTTGCGGATCTTGTACCTGCTTCGGTTTGTCCTATTGGAATTATTACTATAGGCTTCTTTTTGTTAATTCTATCGATGGTTTCAATGAATTCTTTACCTCGTCTTACCGCTTCAAAATAAATACCAATAGTAGATGTATTATCATCTTCTTCAAATGCTTCTAAATAATCCACTAAATCAGTATTCACTTCATTTCCAACTGAAATTATTTTTGAGATACCTAAACCAATCTTTGAACTTATAGCAATTAAAGGTTGAACTGCATATGTTCCAGACTGTGAAACTATTGAAACTCCACCTTTTCTTGGAGGCCATGGTACATGAGTTATGTTTATTGAAGGTGTAATTACCTCACCTGAGCAATTTGGTCCCATGATTTTGATATTATATTTTTCAGCAATTATTTTCATTTGATCTTGTGCTTCTTTATTTCCTACTTCTAAAAAGCCTCCTGATAAAATAATGACGTGTTTTACTCCTTTTTGGCCACAATCCTCCAAGAAGTTATTAATTAAATTAGGACTAATAGCCATTACAACTAAATCAACCTTCTCGGGGACTTCTTTTATATTTTTGTATGTTTTAAATCCTAAAATTTCTTGCTCTTTTGGATGTATTGGAATAACTTTTCCTTGAAACCCAGCAGATAGTAAATTAGTAAGATGGATGCTCCCAAATTTTTGCATCATATTTGAGGCTCCATAAAAAGCTACCGTTTTTGGATTAAAAAAGCCATCAAACTCTTCCAATTTCGACATTTTAATTATCCTCCTTTAGTATGATCCGAGCATCTACAACCATTACACCTTTGCCAGATTCAAATACTATAACAGGGTTAAGATCAAGTTCTGCAATTTGTGGGTTTTCTGATAAGAGTTTGCAGCATTTTTGTATGACTTCAATAAGTTGATCGATGTCACATTTAGCTTGCCCTCGATACCCATTCAATAAGGGAAACGCTTTTATACTTTGAACCATTCGCCTTGCTTCTTCTTTATCAATTGGACAGATTCTGTACGAAACATCTTTAAAAATTTCAATGAAAATTCCTCCAAAACCAAACATAATAATTGGTCCAAAATTTTTATCACATACACCCCCTATGATTATCTCCGCAATACCGCCTTTTGCCATTTTTTGAATATTTACTCCAATTATATTAATATCTGATTTGTAATTCTTTCCGTTTTCAATTATTTCCTGATAAGCTTGACTTAAATCATCATCAGAATTGATATCTAATCTAATAACCTTAGCATCTGTTTTATGAATGATATCAGGGCTCATTAATTTAGCTACCACAGGATAACCAATTTTACTTGCAAATTCTATTGCTTCACTTTCTGTTTTAGCAACAAAATATTTTCCAACCGGAATCCCATAATAAGAAATAAGATCTTTACTCTCATGTTCCATTAGAAAATTTCGATTTTCTGCCAAAACACTGGTAATAATTTCATTTATCTGTGTCATTTTTATGTTCCATTTATTGATGTATAATTTTAAATAAATTGAATGGACTTTTTGATATTCTCATTAGGAAAATTGTAATAATAGCAAATACTATATCCATTAACCCAAATAATAACAAACCAACTGAAATCTCAGGAATTATTATAATATTGAAAATGATTATAATTTGGATTGTAAAACGTAAGACGGTTATTAATATGATATTTAACATATATTTTTCAATGTTTAAAGATGAGAATGTTAAGATTAATCCTAAAATTATCGCTAATAAACCACCAGTTTGAGAAAAAATCGGATATTCTAACTGTGTTATATTTGCTCCTAATAAATTCAATAACGGTATAATAAAAAATATCATTAAAACTCCAAATATAATCTCATAAATACCTCCAATTAGAGAAAATATTTTCAAAAAACTTTTTGCTTTAACCACATCCATATATTCTTCACTTTTTATTTTATTATCGTCCTAAAAATTTAGGATCTCTTTTTTCAAAAAATGCTAATAATCCTTCAGTAAAGTCTTCGGAATCAAAAGCTTTAAATAAAGCATCAGCTTCATTTTTGAGTGCTTGTTTTGTTTTGTCCTCAAGTATTTCATTGATCGCTAATTTTGCTAACCCAATAGAATAGGTTGGACCATTTGCTAACTTTTTAGCAACATCAATTACTCTATCCATAAACTCATTAGCAGGAAACACTCCATTAATGAGTCCCATCTTTAAAGCTTCTTGAGCACTAAATCGATCACCAAAAAAGATTAATTCTTTTGCTTTATGTATCCCTACTATTCTGGGGAGAATATAAGTGGAAGACATTTCCGGGATAATTGCTCTCTTCATAAAGAAGGTACCAAGCTCAGCATTATCAGCAGCATAAATTAAATCACAATTTAATGCAATATTTAATCCTCCCCCCAAAGCTAGCCCATTTATTGCTGCAATGATTGGTTTAGGAGTTTTTTGCAACTTTAACACTGTTCTTTTTTGAGAAACATCAACTTCTAGTTCTCCTGATTGCATCTTTCCTCCATCCTCCACATTATCCACATCCCCCGCCATCCCCTGGCTTGCTTGATCAAAATCTCCCCCAGTCGAAAAAGCACGGCCTTTTCCTGTAATAACTATAGCACGAATATCTTTATTATTTGCAGCTTCCTCTAATGCCTCATAAATTTCATCAAACATTTTGCCATTAATAGCATTCAATTTATATTCTCTATTGAATGTAATAATAGCAACGTCATTTTCTACTTGATATAAGAGATATTTAAATTCCATACCCTATCTCACCCAATCTTCTATTAAATTTTATACAAACTTAAAATTTATTAAAAAAAATCAAAAATTTAAAATTAGATATAATTACTTCATTAACATTTGCATTTTTAGCATGTCTTTCATTGGACCCTTTGCCTTAAGCTTCCCACCCATGAATGCTTTTGTAGGACTAAGTTCACCATCCATTATATCAATTATAACATCACTCGTAGTCGTAATAGTTATATCTGGTTCTTCAATATCCCCATCTTTAATTTCACATTTCGCATCTTTAAAAACAAGATAATAGTTGTCGGTGTCAGTAAAGTTAAACTGTAATTTTCGATCAAAGTTCTGGAATCTTTCAGCATAAGCAGGGTCATCTAACTTACTTACCATTTTCTTAATTCCTTCTACTAATTCTTCATTAGCCATATTTTTTACCTCTTATTTTATAATTTTAATAAAAAAAAATTATTTATTTTCCCTTCCACTTGGGTTCTCTGTTACCTTCCATGAAAGCTGTAAAACCTTCTATAACGTCTTCACTATGGAATAATTCTTGGAATGGCTCCCATAAACTACCAATTGCTCTAGTTCTTGTATAATGATATCCTTGTTGGAACCATTTTTTTGTCCATTTGTGGCTTATTGGGGCAACTTTTTTCATTTCTCCTGCCATCTCCACGGCAGCATTCATTAATTCATTATGAGGAACTACTTGATTAACTAAACCCATTCTATAGGCTTCATCTGCGGAAATAATTTTACCAGTTAATAATAACTCTTTAGCGTGGCGCATTCCTATTAATTCAGGTAATAATAAGAATGCAACACCACTTGCAAGACCTCTTCTGTTTTCCCAGAATCCCATTACAGCATCATCTGCAGCAATTGCACAATCACACCATAATGTAAGTTCAAGCCCCCCAGCATAAGCATAACCATTTATTGCAGCAATTATAGGTTTAGGATAACGTGCCATTAATTCACAAGGATCAAGCAATATACCAAGAAAATCTCCAAGATTCTTAAACCCAGTAGTAGACATTTCTTTAATATCAAGTCCTGCTGAAAAAGCACGTCCGCCTTTATATTCTTCATCATTTCCTGTAAGTATGATTACTCTTACATTTATATCGTCCCAAGTATCCGATAAAACTTGCCCTATGCTTGCCCAAACATCTCTACACAATGCATTTCTTCTTTCTGGTCTATCTATAGTAATTATCCCAATCTCATCCTTTACTTCAAACTTTACCTCTTTATATTTTACCATTTAGGTTTACCTCCTAAGTTTATTACAATTTATCTGCTTCTTCTTTTGTTGGTCCTCTTACTGAAGGAGTTAACATACGTTCATCTACATCTTGCTTAAATTCTTGTCTACCAATAAATAACTTTAGTATATCATTTGAGCCTCCAGCAATTTGCATTAAAGCTCCATTTTTTAATATTCCACCAATACCTGTTTCTTGAAGATAACCATCACCGCCTACTATATAAAGTGCATCTAAAGCCATTTCTGTTAAAGACTGAGTTCCGAATATCTTTGCAGTCGATGATTTTAGGGCAAAAGTAAACATATCTGCTTCTCCAGTATCAAGTAAATGTGCTAGATAATAGATATAAACCCTAATGAGATGCATTTTCATTGAAATATTAGCCATTCTTAATTGAACACCATTATATCGAGATATAGGACTTCCAAATTGAACTCTTCTTCTACCATAAGCCCTTGCAGTCTCTATTAGGTTTTTTGATGAACCTACTACGCTGGCAATTCCTAATCGTTCTATATTGAGTGCGCTTGTCATTACTGTCCAACCATCACCTGGATCTAATATCATATTTTCTTTAGGTACACGTACATCTCTATATCTTATAACTGAATTAGCCATCTCAACATCCCCAATAAGTTGATTAATTTTTTCTATGGTAATACCAGGAGTTTCAGTTGGAACTAGAAATGCTGTAAGATGCCTATAAACTCTCTTCATTTCGGGATCTGTATTTGCATAAAGCATGTGATAGTCTGAAAGCGCACCGAGTGTAATGTAACGTTTCCATCCATTTAATACCCATTCATCACCATCTTCTTCAGCATGAAGCTGAATTCCTGCAGCATCATTACCTACATCCGGTTCTGTTACAGTAATAGATGCCCATTTTTCTCCTTTTACAATGGGTTCTAAAAATTTCTTTTTTTGTGCTTCTGTTCCAAATAAATGCACGGGACCTGCCCCGAAAACACTAGTCAATAAAGGATTGACATTCAAGTTCGAACGACCAATTTCTTCATTTAAAATGGTATAACCTGCATATCCTTTATCACGGCCTCCATACTCTTCTTCTGCTAAAACCATTAAAGGATGAAAACCACGCTCTACACACAACTTCGATGCACTCCATTGAATTTCCATTGGATCTTTGTTTTGCTCTAGAAGTTTTGTGGTACGTGGTACTAATTCTGTATCACAAAAATTTTCTACTTCATCAGCAAATTGCTTAGTTTCCTTGTCCCACCAAGGCATATAATCAAAAGGCATTTATCGATACCCCTCCGCATTATAATTCTTGTAAGCATCCTTTCCCATGCCAAACTTCAAGTTTACATCACCAATTTCATTCAATCCTTGCCACGAAATTTTTGCTAATTTAATTTTATCTCCTTCTACATAGAGATTTGCAAGGTTTGCATCAGCCAATGCTCTAAGTACTGGTTGAATGTCCTTCTTCTTAACAGCAAGTAATCCTGCCATTAGATCAGCTTCCATATGTAGTGCTTGGTTATATTCGAAATTTTTTGCCAACAATTTTAACGCTCGTAATTCTAATTCTTCATACATATTTATTCGCCAATTTTATTTACGTTAAAAGTTAAAAATTTTATTTAAATTGTATTTCATTTGAATTCTGAACATTTTACTTTTTTAAATATATTTTTTTATTCTAATATCATGAGAGAGTTAAAAAATGAACCTTATAACTACTTTAAAGAATTTTAAATTGAGTTTAATTTTTTCTAAATTATTTAAATCAATTTAAATTTTTATACGAAAATTCTTTTGATATAATAAAAAAGTAAAATTTATCGAGAGGAATAATTTTGGATTTGAATGATTTATTATTTGAATTTTCTCATAAAGAAAGGTATAATGTGCTAAAAAGTTTATATAATGAAGGAAAAAGACACACGCAACTTCAACATGAATTGGAGATTCCAGGTTCAGAAGTCTCCCGTCATTTAAAACGTTTAAATGAAAAAAGACTTGTTGCAAAAGACATAAATAATGAATATCAGATAACTAATATTGGCAAAATCTTCGTAAAAATGATGGATATCATTGAGGTTTCATTAGTTCATCAAGAATTTTTTAATAGTCATGAAATTACATCCATTCCTTTCTTTCTTATAATTCAATTAGGAAAACTAGAAGATGTTGAATTTGGGAATAAGACTATGGAAAATATGGAAATTTTCGAAAACTTAGTAAAAAATTCTGAAGAATTTCTTTATGCAATAACAGATCAATATCAAAAA
This sequence comes from Promethearchaeota archaeon, assembly GCA_048941185.1. Classification (GTDB taxonomy): domain Archaea; phylum Asgardarchaeota; class Lokiarchaeia; order Sigyniarchaeales; family SOKP01; genus Loki-b32. The sequence continues at coordinate 10,016 of JBHLNW010000034.1, read as the reverse complement.
TCTTTATTAAAAGAAGCGGAAAATAAGATGAGAAATAAATCAATCAAGATAAGAGCATTAGTAGATAGAAACCTATTAAAATCCTATAATATTCCCGATGGTTGGTCAAAATTATTTGAAGATCCGAAGATATTTTTCAAAGAAATGATGGAAAATATTCGAATTTTGGAGAAAATTAAAATATCATTAATTGTTTCTGATAAAGGAGCAATACTTTTCTTAAGTAAAGAAGGTGAAATTGATTATAGCCAATGTTTAATCGATAATCATAAATCGTTTATAAATTGGACCAAAGAATTGTTTGAATGGTATTGGAATAAAGGTAGAAGTATACGACCTTTTATTCGAAAGGAAATGAGAAGAAAATAAAACAAGATTTTTTATAATTTTTAAAATATAAAATTTTTTTATTGATATTATAATTTAATAAATAATATATTTAATTTGAGAGAGAAAAAGGTGTCAAAACTGAAAATAGTTTTAATAGGTGCTGGATCACTCCAATTTGGATTAGGAACGGTGGAAAATATTCTGGAAAGTGAAATTTTACAAGGTTCAACAATTTGTTTACATGATATTAATTCTGAAATGCTTGATCTAGCATACAAAGCATGCCAATTTGCGATTAATAAGTCGAATTTAGGTTTTACTTTAGAATCCAATTTAAATCGACAGGAAGCATTAAAAAATGCCGATTATATTATTAATTCTATTGAAATTCCTCCTCGATTTGAATTATTGGACATGGATTATCGCGTTCCTCAACAATTTGGTAATAAACAAATTCTAGGGGAGAATGGTGGTCCAGGAGGTTTATTTCATTCACTTAGAGTTGTACCTCCAATACTAGATATTTGTGAAGATATTCAAAAAATCAGCCCAAATGCTTTTTTAATTAATTATTCTAACCCAATGAGTATAATTTGTCTGGCAATTAAAAAAAAATATCCTTCATTAAAGTTTGTTGGACTTTGCCATGAATTTCAGCATTTTTACCCAATCTTAAAAAGGATTCTCGGTACATCAATCTCAAATTTAGATATTAAAGCAGGTGGCTTTAATCATTTTGGTATCATTCTAGATATTAAATATAGAGATACAAGTAAAGATGCATATCCGGATATACGAGAAAAAGGTCCGAATAAACTTAAATCGATTAGGTATGGACCTTATCTTGATGATGGATATGAGTTAATTTCTTTTATATTAGAAACTTATGGTTATTTGCCATATACAACAGACTCACATTATGGGGAATATATCCATTGGGCATGGGAAAAAGCAAACATTCATGCCACCCGTAAATTTATTAGGAACTATAAAACGCTTTTAGATGAGAATTTTAAAAGATTAATTAACCAAATTGAAGAAGGTAGGGAATTAAAGTTTTTAATGCCTTACGATGAGAGTGCTATCCCAATTATTGAAGGGATTGAAAGTGATGCTAACTATGAGGAGCCTTCAGTGAACATCCCAAATGAAGGAATTATAACTAATTTACCTAATGATCTTATCGTGGAATGCCCCGCAATCGTAAATAAAGATGGGATCCATGGTATAACTCTTGGTGATTACCCTAAAGGACTTTTAGCATTTTTAAAGACACAAGCTTCTGTACAGGAATTGATACTCGAAGCAATATTTAAAAGATCAAAAGATATTGCATTACAAGCGTTACTTGCTAATCCAATTGTAGAATCTACTTGGCAGGCAAAAAAAATTCTTGATGAAATGTTAGAATTACAAAAAAAATACCTTCAAATAAAATTAGAATAATATATAATGATATATTCCTTGTTTTGATATACTATTCTTTAAATTTATTTTTAGCCTTTAAAATTAAGTCGTATAAATCATCCATAGTTTGAGGAGGAACATATTGTTCTTCTTTTCTCTGGAGCATTATAGCTTCAGAAGGGCATATAGTAACACAATTCCCGCAACCAATACACCTCATTCTATCAATTGAAGAAATATCATCAATTAGTGTAATAGCTTTTATTTGACAGCGATCAACACACGTTCCACAACCTGTACATAAATCAGGATCTACTTCTGAATAAAAATTAGATACAACATAATTAACGGGATCAGGAACTTTTAATAACCCTGCGATCCCTTTGTCACAACAAGAACAACAACTGCAGATAAATTCAACATCTTGAGAATTACTTGGACGGAGAATAAGACCTTCTTCTTGATTTGTCTGCAAAATTCTGAGAGTTTCATCTTTACTAATTTGAGTGCCCCATCCTTGATCAATATATGTTTGAATTATACCTCCAAAACCTAGGCAATTATCCTCATGTTTCGTTATTTTACATGGTTTTCCGTATATCTCTCTTTCTTGACGACAAATGCAATTAATTTTTGCGAAGGGTCCATCGCTATTTTCTATGATTTTTCTTAGATTATCATAAGGAGCAACTTTAAGTTTTGGATCAAGGCTTTTTTCAACGGGTATTGTTCGGAGCTGATGATAATCCGTTTTATTCGCTTCAGCGCCCCAAATCTCATCCAGATATTCATTAAAATCTTTCAAGAAATCTATTGTGAGTTTATTTACCTGGAACTCATACATACCCACAATTAACATAGCATTAGCATAATATTTCTTTGCTCCTTTTTTATTAGATAAAATGGAACCTTTTTTGGTTAAATCATCTAATTTTGCTTCTAATTCTTCCAGAGAAATTCCAGTGTCTTTTATTCGTTCATAAATCTGTTCTAATGGTTCAAGATCTCTATTCCAACCAAACCTTAAGAAAGTTGCTATTTTTGCTTCTTCAGGTGTAAAAAGATGCTTGAGAACTCGAATATCTGACCCAGATTTTGCTTTAGGGAAGCCAATTGGCATTTGATCTAGGTGTTCTTGTAATCGTCTATAAATATCAGAATCCTCACTTTTTATTCCATTTTCCATTTTTAGTCACAAAATTAAATATAATTTTTTTAATTTTTATTTGAAATGATTGAATATATCTTCTTAATCATCTCTATTTATTATATGTTCTGGATACTGTTTAATATTCTTTAAAGATTTACGTAGAAATAAAGGGTATAATCTCAAAGTATCGACCTCCTCTATATCGACCCATTTAAAAATCAAATCAAGTTCTTTTCCGTATAATTTATCATTTTCAAAACCTAATTCAGATTCTTTTCCATAGAAAATGTCGTCTTTTAAGAGAATTTCTGAATCTGGAGGAAATTCTATTAAATAGAAAATTGATATTTCATGAAAATCCTTTCCTTCGAAATTAAAGAAATTTTCCACAAAATAGAGAGGTCTTATTATTTTAATCTCGATTCCGATTTCTTCTATCATCTCTCTTATGAGTGCATCCTTAGAGAGTTCAAAAAATTCACATCGTCCTCCTGGTAAAGACCAGAAATCATCAATGATACTTCTATGGATAAGGACTTTATTATCATAAACCGCTACTCCAGCAACTCGATAACTAAAAACATAATTATCTTTTTCATAAGTTATCATTTGAGTTATTTAAGTATTCAAGTATAATAAAAGTGTGTTATTTCTAATATGGTTACGACAAAAGGAATTTACTTATAAAAAAATATAGAAAAAAAAATAATTTTTATTCTCTAAAACCATAATATACGTTGACAAGAAGCAATAATGCCCCAACTAGAGTTAACTCATATGAAGGAATTGTAAATATTGTATAATCCCAGTCATAAGTATAACATAATAATGCAAATGAGACTATTGTTAACATTAACATCGAAAGTATACTTTTACTAAGACGTTTCCACCTATTAGGCCTTTCAAGCATTAAAGTTTCTATTATCTGAATATCAGAAAGAGAGGAATCCATATTAGCAATTTTTTCTTTAATTTTTTTCTTCTCCCGAGATTGGAAAATAGACCTAAAACTAGCTCCGATAATGAAGAGTACGATAATCAATAATAGATCTGTAAGAGTATTTGTTACTTGAAATGAAAAGGTTGGTTGCAATATAATCATTATCTGAACAATTAATAACATCAATACTAAAAGAAATCTAACACTATATTTAGGCAAATACAATGGTTTTTTTTCCTTTCTTAAATCTTCAAAAACAGTATCAGGATTTTTTACTTCGTTGATGATTTGTTTTAATCTTTCATGTTCACTCCGTCTAGCTTCAAAATAAAAGGCTACTACAATAAAAATAATGTTGACTATTAAAGAAGGGATTTCTTTCCCTCGTATTATATTCCAAAAAGGAAAAGCAACAAGCATAATTGCCAATAACGCTCTAACTGTTCCACGCGGCATACCAAGAGGATATCCTTCAACTTTCCCACCTTCACTGAATCTATTAATTAAAATCCATATGCTAAAAATTACTAAAAATATAAATGAAATCATTTTTTTTCGCTCCTTTTATTTACTATTCATATATTTTTGAAATAGCTTTAATGTTATTTATATTCAATTTAGTTTTAAAATTTTTAAGCCTTTGGTAATTATTTATTAGAGGGTCTATAGAAATATATATATCCAAACTTTAGTAATATGAATATTATCATTTTAGAAGTTTTATAAAGAGAAAATTTATCTCTTTATAATTAAACAGATTTGGGATAAAATTTAAAGGATTATGAATGATCCGTATTTGAATTCTTTTTTCTAGTATTTAGGATCGCTACTCTTTCAGTTAAAATAGATTTTATATTTTCTCTGTCTAGTGGAAACCATTTCATGGCGAGAATCCAGAGTATTACTCCAGGAAAGATACATAGGCAAACTATTAAGACTGTTATTTGATAATTTGTATTTGTAAAAGCAAGTAAAACTCCACACAATAATGGTCCAATACCTCTTCCAAATTGTTCTAAAAATTGATTCCAAGAAATTATTTGACCTTGTGCCTCAGGTAAGTTTATTTGCTGAATCACTGGACTTTGATTAACAATGTAAAGGGAAAAAATACTTCTGGATGTGAAGAATAAGGTTCCCATAATCCACATAGTAGGAATAGTCATGATATAAGCAATATCTTTCCCTTGTTCTGGACTTAAAGGAACCCATGGAATGAAAAAGAAAAGAGCAAATGTAATCAAGCCCCCAATTATAGCAATAACAATAATAGGTAATCTTCTTACTGGGTCTTTCATTGCAATCTTATCACTAATTCTTGATAATAATATTTGTCCAACCAAGCCCCCTGTTAAACCGAAAAAGACCATAAAAACACCTATAGAAAATGGGGCTAAATTATAAGGTGGATTTTGGACATAATTTAAAATTAAAAAATTAAGACTACTCATAAGAATACAAGTAAAAATACCTTCTATGAGAGCAACACTATTTGTCTTACTGAGCATAGTTTTTCGCATCATCTCTTTGTCGATTTGAAAATCATACAATATCGTATCGTCTTGGAGAACTTGATATAATTCTTCTTGTTGAAGACCTCTTTTAGGTTCTTTGTTATGAATAGCAAAAATTAAACCTGACAGAAGTATAAATGCTCCTATACCCCAGAAAAATACCCTCCATAACCCAATTTGAACGAGGAATGTAGCTATTAACCAACCTATTATATTTGTTGTGTTAAGCACAATTTGATATACTCCAAAAAATCGAGAACGGTGATCACGGTGAACCACATCATTAGATAAAGAATTTATAGCTGGCCATGAACCACCCGCAAAAAAGCCAAAAATACTAATAAGGGTGAAAAAATACCACCAGGTACTATCTTCACCTCCATAAACAGCAAATCCTAAAAGGAGCATTGAGAATCCTCTGAAGAGTGAAATGACTATGATAATTTTTTTACGGGAGTATTTATCAATCAGTCTCCCAAAAATTAGACCCGCAAAGGAACCACTCCAAGATAAGGTTGTATAAAGGATTCCCATTTCCAATGCATGAATATCTGCTGGATCATCTGGCCAAATAATCAGAGCAAGGGGAACCACAAGGACTATCATTGCCCCATATGCGACACTCTGAAATCCATTTAAAATAAAAAGGGGCCAAAATACTCTATTAAATGATTTTTCAGAATTTGGTTTAGTCTCCTTTGGCATCTTAATATTTGATGTTTTATAGTCGTATAATGGTTTGTAAAATGAGTTTTAAAATTTTAATTTATTGAGTTTGAATATTTCTGTTCTTTTATTATGCAATTTAAGGAAAATTTTTTATAATCTATCTTCTCAAGTTAATATGAAATAGGAAAAGAAAAAGGATTTGAAATTATAAATAGAAAATTAATAGTTATTAATAAAATAGATATTAATGATCATGGTTATGGTCATGATTTTGTCCACAACCGCATGCATTAGGAGGATCAGGTTCACAACCAGTTTCTATTATTTTAATTCTAAAGTTTAACACTTTACCTGCCATAGGATGATTTAAATCTATGGAAACTATATCATCATTTACTTCTTTAATTGTTGCTGGAACTGGTTGGCCCTGTGGACCAAGCAACAAAATCATTAATCCCGCTTCGGGCTCATGTTCCGGAGGAAATTGATCCTTTGGAATAGATTGTGTCATTCCTTCCTTATAATCACCATAAGCTTCAGAAGGTTCTAATCTGATATTATATTCATCTCCAACAGATTTACCAATTACAGAGCTATCGAAGCCCGGGATAAGCTGTCCAGCTCCAACTTCAAATTTTAAAGGGATGCCTCCATTGATTTCAGTACTATCGAAAATTGTACCATCGTCGAAAGAACCTACATACTCTACTTTTATTATATCGCCTGCTTTGATTGCCATAGTTTTTTCAATTTATGAAATTATTGTTCTTTATAATGATGGATGATATATTATTGATTCGATTATAATTTAATTAGAATAATTCTAATAAGTGGTAAGGAAAAATAAGAATTTTAAAAATATTTTTTTATGAATTCTAAACGGGCTGATTCAGGATTTTTACCGTTTCTAAGAATAAAATTTTCATATTTCGAATAAATATTAACCATATCATCATATAATTCAACATATTTTTTCTCTGGTTCAATCAAATTGGTTTTTTGTGGTTGTTTGAATTTATCAATTATCTCTTTCCAACTTTTTATTTCATCTTTAGAATCATAATATGATTTTACCGCTCTGAGTGCTGCGCCCAAAGCTGCTGAATCGGTAATCTCAAACGCGCAAACTTTTGTGTTAAAAATGTTAGCTAATATTTGAAGAATATCCTCATTTGTTGAACCGCCTCCAGTGGCATAAATTTCTTTAGGTTTTTCTCCAATCCATTCTGAATGAAGCCTCATAGATAAAAATTGAGCTTCAATTATTCCTCTAACATTTCCTTCTATATCACTTTCATCAAAACCAAAACGATATACTTTAGGTTTTAATACTTGGGGAACAATTTCTGGAAAAAAGTAGGGCAACATTATTTTTCCATTGTTTCCTGGAGGAGATCTTTTCAAAATTTGAGAAAATTTTTCCCAGTTTAGATTAAAATTATCTCTTACTCGTTCTCTTGCTAAAGAGCCGTTTTTATAACAAATTAAGCTCATATACTGCCCTGTTGGTGCCCCAAAGACATGACCTTCTCCCTTAAAGTCAAGATACAAGTCATGTAAATAGCTAAAATAGGTATCACTAGTGCCTAAACTTATTGCTGTTTTCCCTTTTTCAATTAATCCAACACCAATAAGACTATTGGGATTATCACCAGACCATATTATGATATCTGCTTCTTGATTAAGACCAAACTTTTCTACAAAATATGGAGAAATTTTTCCAAGAATAGATGAAGGATTTACAAGAGAAGGTAACTTTTCTTTTAAATTGGGAGCGGTTGCCTCTATTGCCCGATCGTCCCATTGCTTAGTTTTTATATTCATTAGATTCATCCCAGCTCCATCTCCATGATCAATTGGAGCATTTTTTCCTAATAGAATTGAAGCTATAAATGAGCTTATTAAATGAATTATTGAAGTGTGATTATATCTATCAAGGTTTTCTTGGTAAAACTTTCTTATCTGAGGTCCAGAAAAGCGTTCAATGGAGTTTGATCCTAATATTTTAATAGTAGACTTTAACCCACCTAATTTCTCACGAATTTCATCGCACTGTTTAGTCGTACTTGAATCCATCCAAATAGGACTTGTTTGACGAGAAAGGGTAGATTCTAATTGAGATACAAGAGATTTTTTTAAATCTAAATTTTTAAGAACTTTTTCAAATTTATCATTTAGATAAACAGTCCCATGCTGTTGTCCGGATCCTGAAATTGCTTTAATTTCTTGAAGTTGAATATTATTATTCTTCATTTTTTGAAATATAATTTCTAAAGCTTCAACCCACATAAGGGGATATGAATGGATGACTGTATTATTGTCTAAAATAATTATTCCTTTTTGTGTTTTATAATATGGTAAATCTTCGTCAAAAGTTATGCTATGTTGTGAAATTAATTTAGCCGAACTGAAATCTATTAATAGAGCAGTTAAACTTTGAGTTGAACAATCTAAACCAAGAAATAAATCTCCCATAAATTAACTTCCTTATAAATTTAAAATATATTATTCATTATGATTTTAATTTAATTCTGCTTTTCGTAAGAATTTGGGTGATTTTCTTACTTTTGTTGCTTGTTCGAAGGAATATGCGACTTTGAGTAGTGTTGGTTCCTCAAACGCACCACTAAAAAATGAGATTCCAACGGGCAAACCATATATATAACCTGCTGGAACAGTTATATTTGGATATCCCGCAGCTGCAGCTGCAGAAGAGCTTCCACCAGTAGAATGATCTCCATTAATATAATCAATCACCCATGCCGCTCCTCCACTCGGAGCAATAATAGCATCGAGTTGATACTCTTTTAAAATTGCATCAATTCCTTCATCTCGAGCTAGAAGATGACATTGCTTTAATGCTTCTTTATACTCATCACTAGTTATTGAGCCTTTTTCATTTGCTATAGTAAATAATTCTTGACCGAAATAAGTCATTACTTTCTCTTGATTTCTTTTGTTAAATTCTATTATATCATCAAGATTTTTTAAGGAATTTATTGGTCCAAATTTATCCAAATACCCATTCAAATCGTGTTTAAAATCATACAAAAGCACTTGGAATTCAGTTTCTCTTAAATCATTAAGAGTTTTAATCTCAACTGGATCAATAATCTCAGCTCCATTTTCTTTCATTATTTCAATTGCTTTTTCAATAATTTTATCAACAAGATCACTATTCCCAAAATAATTTCGTGCAACACCAATTTTTGCTCCTCTTAAACCATTAAAATCTAAGAACTCTGTATAATCTAATGGAATGTTCTTGTCGTGGGTGATAGTGCTAGAATCAACCGGATCAGCCCCTACTATTGCATTCAATAAAAACGCTGCATCTTGAACCGATCTTGCCATGGGCCCAGCAGTGTCTTGATTGTGTGAAATGGGAATAATCCCCGTACGACTAACTAATCCAATTGTCGGTTTGATACCAACGATTGAATTAGTTTGTGAAGGACAAATTATTGAACCATCAGTTTCAGTTCCTATTGCTACAGAACATAAATTTGCTGCTACAGCTACAGCAGATCCAGAGCTAGAGCCACATGGATTTCTATCTAATGCATAGGGATTAAGAGTTTGTCCCCCACGGCTACTCCAACCGCTTGTAGAACGCGTTGAACGGAAATTAGCCCATTCACTCAAATTTGCTTTTGCGAGTATGACTGCTCCAGCATCTCGTAATCTTTTAACTATATGTGCATCTTCTGAAGCAATATAACCATCAAAAGCCAAAGAACCTGCTGTAGTTTGCATCTTGTCTGCTGTATTTATGTTATCTTTAACAATAACTGGAATACCATGTAATGATCCACGGATTTTATTATTTTTTCTTTCGTCGTCTAATTTTTTAGCAATTTTCTTTACTTCCGGATTAATTTCAATGATCGCATTTAATTTTGGACCTTGTTTATCAATTTCTCGAATGCGAGTTAAATATGCCTCAGTTAATTTCATTGCTGAAAGTTTGCCTTTTTCCATTAAAGTTTGAATTTCAGAAATATTA
>JBHLNW010000033.1:0-32059 GCA_048941185.1 Promethearchaeota archaeon | reverse complement strand
TTAAATGAACTAGCAATGGGATTGATTGATTGTATTAGTATATATGGAAAAAAGCTTAAAAAATTAGGAAAAATTTCAAAAATTTCGACAGCTTTCTGGCCAGTTCGTCTTATTCCTTTAACTGATACGAGAGCATGCGTTTGTAGTTATCTCTTAAACAAACAAGAGAAGTTAAATGTAGGAGATTTTGCTCAAGTACCACCTAGACCAGAAAATGTGATAAAAGGCGCAGATCCAGAATCTTTTTTAAACTCATTACAGACTTATAATAGTAATTACCTAAGGCGTTCAAAAAACTTTAAACGAGGAACGGTAATACAAGAAGCTCTATTTGATACAACTGAAGTAGGTTATTTTCAGAGTTTTTTCCTTAATCAATATGATTTGGGTTCTCATTCTACACCTTATTTTATATTAGAAGGCGGACCTATTACTAAAAGTGTTAATCAGACAAAAATTGTTCCAGAAATTCCTGTATATGTTTCACAGAAAGATGTGAAGATGCTTGATACATACGCAGATGGTATTATAAAGTTATGTGAAAGATGGGTCGAAAAAGGAGGGAAAGAGGTAGATAAAATAAGAGATACTAAAGTAGATACCGGAGAAGAAGAAAAACAGCTTGCTATATTAAATAAGGAAATACAATCAGAAAAAGAACGAGAAATTGAAAAATCTCCAGAAGAGTTAGTAAAGGTAGGAAAATATAAAATAAACGACAAGACCGGGGAATTGAATAATAATCTCAGCTCGATCAAAAATAGTGTTGATAGTTTGAAAAATGCAATCAATAATCGCGACCTGTTTTTGGTAGAAGAAGGTTTAAAAGATATTAATGTGAAATATAGAGAATTAGGAGATTCAATTACTAGATATAATAATGAAATTGCTCAACTCAGAAAAAATGTTCAACGTGAAATCACTGATCTCGAAAGAACAAAACAACAAAAAATAAGGGAATTAGAACGGAAAAAAGCCGAAGTTGAAAAACAAATCGAAGCGAAACATAGCGGCTTAAGTAAAGATTTAACTTCAGCAGAAGGTACTGTGGCTCAAATAAAAGCAGAAAAACAATCCTGTCTCGATAATATTGAAGCTATTAAAGATAAAGAAATGACAGATGTTCAAAATTTTTTTAATAATTATACACTTGAGATAAAAACTCAAAATGTCATTGTAGGTATCCCCATTTACATATTCTTCTTCAAAGATCCTAATACTAATAGGACAACTGAAAGAGCTCCTGTCTTGCCAATTTTAATTGACAAAGGTAAGCAAGTAGAGACGAAAGTTAAAGCAGGATTCAGACAAAAATTACGTGATTTAATGAATAAAGACAATGCCATGATCGAATTAGTTGAGACACAATCTGATAAAAATAACTTAATGGAAACTAAAAATCTAGATACCCGTCTCGAAGATGCTATTAATGATTTAAGGATTCGTAAAATTCTAAGTAAGAAGCAGGCCGAAATGGCAAAAGATATAATATCTAATTTAGTTTGGTAATATCGTTTATTTCTCTTTCTTTTTTATTATTTATCTAATGTTCGATATATTCCATTTTAATTCCGCAACATTCAGGAATAGGTTGGTATCCGCAATCTTTTGAGCAACAACAAAGTAAATAGCCGTCCCTAACCATCATAGATTTATCACAACAAACGGGAACTTCCTTTTCTGACCCACATATGCTACAAACTAATTTATTTGACATTTTTTTCCAACACCAAACGAATTGCTTTTTCTATTGACAATAAAATGTTATTTAATCAAAAATGAATCGATTATGGATTATAATTAGAGTAAATTTTCTGTTTTCATATAAAAAGTAAAACTAACTTTAATCTTGTGTAATATTAAATTATAGCACAATTTTGTTTAGAAACCTTCAATAATTATGTTTAATAATTAATTGCTATAATATTAGAAAAAATGGAGAAGGAAGTTGTCTAATAAATTAAATCTAAGTAATTCTTTTAAATTATATGAAGAAGCCTTGAATCTAATTCCGGGAGCGATTTTAGGTATCCGACGGCCATATAATTTTGTGGAAGGCGAATATCCTATATTCTTTGAATCTGCTAAAGGTGGAAAAGTAACTGATGTGGATGGGAATGAATATATTGATATGTTATGTGCTTACGGACCAATAATTATAGGTCATAGGGAAGAAGAAATTGATAATGTTGTTATTGAACAAATTCGTAATAAAGGATTTTGCATGTCTTTAACCCAACAAATTCAAAACAAGTTGGCAAAGAAATTAAAAGAATTAATCCCTTGTTGTGAAAAATTAGTATTAATGAAGATGGGAACTGATGCTACAACGGCAGCAATAAGAGTAGCAAGAGCGTATACTAAAAGATTAAAGATTTTAAGTTGTGGATATCATGGTTGGTATGATTCCTTCAGTGAAGTACACGGGATTGAAGCAGGAATACCTAAAAAGTTATATGAGGATTTCTATGAATTTGAATTCAATAATCTTAACGAAGTTGAAAAATTATTCAGAAAAAATAAAGATGAAATTGCTGCTATAATGGTGAATCCCATACATACTCCAGGTGGAAGAAAAGTCGAAATACCAAAACCAGGATTTTTGAAAGCACTTCGTGAATTAGCAAATGATAACAATGCCTTATTAATTTATGATGAAATTAGAACAGGATTTCGTGTTGAAATGGGGGGTGCCCAGAAATTATTTGGAGTTGTTCCTGATTTAGCAGCTTTTGGCAAAGCAATGGGAAATGGCTATCCAATAAGTACTTTGGTTGGTAAAAAAGAATATATGGATGTTTTAGTAGAAAAAGTATTTTTAAGCTCAACTTTTTTCCCTAATAGTCTTGCACAAATAGCTTCCCTGAAAACTATTGAAATTCTTGAAAGAGAAAAAGTACTAGATAATATTCGAAGAAAAGGAGATCATTTTGCTAAGAGAATTAAAGAAAGTATTAACGATAGTGGGATTCCTTGCATTTATTCTGGTGAACCTTGGATGCCATATATAACGTTTACTCCTGATAAAAATTTACTTTATAGAAAACTTAGAGAAGAATTTTATAGGCAACTTATTCGACGAGGAGTATTTCTTCAACCTTTCCATCATGGTTATATTTGTTATCGTCATTCAGATGAAGATATTGATTTTGCTGCAAACATGATTGATGAGGCTTTGAAGGAAATAACGTCAATAATATAGATAAAAAAAATAAGTGATTTTTATGGAAAAATTGATTATTACAGCCGCCATATGTGGGGCAGAAGTTACTAAAGAGCATAACCCAAATGTTCCTTACACAATAGATGAAATAGGCAGAGAAGCAGAATCTGCTTACCATGCAGGAGCAAGCATAATTCATTTACATGTTCGAGAAGATGACGGGACTCCAACTCAAAGTAAAGAGAGATTTAGAAAATGTATTGAAGAAATTAAAAAAAGATGTTCAGACGTTATTATTATGCCCTCTACGGGAGGAGCTGTAGGGATGACAAATGAGGAAAGACTTCAACCCATTTATTTGGAACCACCCCCTGAGATTGCAACACTTGATTGTGGAACAATGAATTATGGGAGTGGCGATGAAATCTTTATCAACACAGAGAATACAATAATCTATTTTGCTGAAGAAATGAATAAAAGAGGTATTAAATATGAATTAGAATGTTTTGATAAGGGAATGGTTGATACTGCATTAAGATTACATGAAAAAGGATATCTTAAAAAACCGTTGCACTTTAATTTTGTATTAGGTGTCTTAGGTGGAATTGCTGCTACGCCAAGAGATTTGGTATTTCTAAAAGAGACCATCCCTAAAGATTCTACATATACTGTATGTGCTATTGGTAGACATGAATTTCCTATGATCACTCTTTCAATAATAATGGGAGGGCATGTAAGGGTCGGTTTTGAAGATAATATATATTTATCTAAAGGAAAATTAGCAAAATCTAATGGAGAGCTTGTAGAAAAGGTTTTAAGGCTCTCAAAAGAATTAGGGAGAGAAATAGCTACTCCTGATGAAGCTCGTAATATTTTGGGATTATAATTATTAAATTATTTGGAGATTTGAATAGGATGATGTATAAAGAATTAGCGAAATATTATGATTTAATCTATTCATGGAAGGATTATAAGGGAGAAAGTAAGAGGATTAAGAAATTAATTAAAAAGTATAAAAATTCTGGTGGCAACAATTTACTTGATGTAGGGTGTGGGACTGGAAAACATGTAGAACACTTTAAAGATGATTTTTCTTGTACTGGTTGTGATATTAACAATGAAATGTTAGAGATTGCTCGAGAAAATGTTAAAGACGTATTCTTCACTCAAGCAGACATGATCACTTTAGATCTAAAAAAAAAATATGATATAATTATTTGTTTATTCAGTTCTATTGGACATGTAAAGACTTATAGTAAATTAGAAAAAACAATTCAAAACTTTTCTAATCATTTAGAAAAAGGTGGAGTTGTAATTATTGAACCATGGCTTACAAAATCCACTTATGATGCAGGACGTCCAGGAATGACGACATATGATACAGATGATATGAAGATTGCTAGATTAAATACCACAAAAATAGAAAATGATCTATCAATCTTAGAGTTTTATTATTTAATTGCTGAAAGAAATAAGGATATATTATATCATTCTGAGAAACACGAATTAGGTCTTTTTGATATAGATAAATTTCTAGAATTCATGAATAAAGCAGGTTTAAAGACAGAATTTTTAAAAGATGGATTGATGAAAGACAGAGGATTATATATTGGTATAAAATTATAATAGATTTATTAAACGAAATCCAGTGATTTTATGAAAAAAGGTTCTAAATACGGTATTCATAGAGTGATTGAGCCCGAAGGGGCTTTACCTCAGCCTGCAACAAAGATTTCAAATGACATGGAAATCTTTGATAATGAGATTTTAATAGATGTTGATTATTTGAATATTGATTCTGCCAGTTTTACACAACTTAAAGAAGAAGCTAAGGGAGATATTAAAAGAGTCGAAAAGAGAATAATTGAAATTGTACGAGAAAGAGGAAAAATGCATAATCCTGTGACTGGTTCTGGAGGAATGTTAATAGGGAAAGTGGAAGAAATTGGTGAAGCCTTAAAAGATAAGATTGATTTAAAAATAGGAGATAAGATCGCTACGTTAGTTTCTCTTTCATTAACTCCACTAAGGATTGATAAAATTAAAAATATTCAACCTGAAACTGATCGAGTCGATATCGAAGGAAAAGCAATACTTTTTGAAAGTGGCATATATGCTAAACTTCCCGTAGATATGGAAGATACTTTGGCATTAGCTGCTCTTGATGTCGCAGGTGCTCCTGCACAAGTAAAAAGCCTTGTAAAAGAAGGGGATATAGTATTAATTCTTGGGGCAACCGGTAAATCTGGTTTAATGTGCTCATATATGGCAAAAAAAATGGTTGGAGAAAAGGGAAAGGTTATAGGCCAAGCTCGAAATGAATCACGTGCTGCATTTCTTAGAAATACCAACTTTTGTCATGAAGTCATTATAGGAGATGTTCTAAAACCGATAAATATTTTAGAAGAAACGTTAAATGTTAATGCTGGTCAAGAGGTGGACATTTCAATTAATTGTTTAAGCATACCTAACACAGAAATGGCAAGCATTTTGCCAGTAAAAGATAAAGGAGTTGTTTATTTTTTCTCTATGGCGACAAGTTTTACAAAAGCTGCTTTAGGAGCCGAAGGCATAGGGAAAGATGTAACTATGATTATCGGTAATGGATACACTAAAAACCATGCGCAAATCACTTTAGATTTATTAAAGGAATCAAATATATTAAGAAAAATTTTTGAAGAAAAATACACATAATAATTTAAAATGAATTAGTATCCCTCATCCAAATTTACAATGTTTTCTGGCATTTCACCACGAATAAATCTATTCACATTTTCAAGAAAAGGTTTAAGATCTACCATCAATGCATCTGATTGCCATGCTCTATGTGCAGTCATAATTACATTTTTTAACTTGTGAAATGGAAATTTTGAAGGATAACATGGAAAAGGTTCTTGCCTTTCACCTCCTCTAACATCGGGATAATTATACCATACATCAATCGCTGCTCCCCTAATTTGTTTGTTTTTTAAGGCAATATATAATGCTTGTTCATTAATTGTTAAACCACGACCAACGTTAATAATAATAGTATTAGGTTTCATAACTTTAAATTCATCAGTATCAAGAAAGTTGATTGTGTTTTTAGTTAAGGGAAGTGTGTCAATGATAATATCTGCTTGTTTAATAGCGGTCTGTTTTTCTTCAGGCGAATATATCTTAATATTAAGGTCATCACTTTGTTTAGTCCTATTAATCGCAATAAAGTTCATTTGAAACGGTAGACATATTTCTTTTAAAGTTTTTGCGATATTTCCATACCCTAGAAATAAAATAGTTTTCCTAAATAGAGTAATTGCAGGATATTGTGTATAATCCCAGTTTCCTTCTCTTAGAAGTCGATCATTCATGTTTATTTCCTTAGCTATAGAAAGTAATAAAGCAAATGCATATTCCGCGATAATTTTGGAATGAGTATGAGAGTTACATAGAATTATATCATTTTTTTTATAGAAATCAAAATTAAATACTTCTAAACCGGTTGCAAAGGTTTGATGCATTTTTAAATTATTGTATAACTTAAATTCCTTTTCCTCAATTTTGGGACCAATTAAGACATCAATTTCACTAATTACTTGTTCTCTATCTTGTTTTTTAATATCATTATAAAAGATTAAATCTGTATTTTGATCTATCAATTGCCTATATCTATTTTTAACACTTTCTTTCGATAAAAGATATTCTATCTCTGGTCTTGGCTTTATTAGTACTTTCATGGTATTATTTAACATTTACTCTATTTAAATATGACCTAGAAAGAAACTGATATGTTAATTAAATAATTTACACTAACTTTTTTACTCTTTTTCGCAATAGCAATTAAAAGAGTTTAAGATTACATCACCACACGGGCATTCTGGAGGATGTTCATATTTTTCACAAATTTTGTTTATTGTATCACAGGAGAACAATAAATTAAATTTCTCACTTTCTAAGTGAGCCTCCTCAGCACTTAATTCTAATTCATTATATAGTAATATTTCTAACAATTGTGCATGACGTATTAATTCTTTTGCCAAATCCATACCCTTTTCCGTTAGTTTGAGTGGAGAATATCTAACCCATTCAACAAATTGTTTTTTTTCCAGTCTTTCAATGCAACTATTAATCGTTGATAATGGAATTTTAATGTCCCTCGTTGCTTTAATTTCTTCTTGAACATGTTTTAACCTTGCATTACCATTAGTTCTATAAATAATCTTTAAAATTTGATAATCTATGTCCAACATAATTGATTGTAGTCAAACTTTAATGACTGTGACCTCCTATAGATAGAACAAAAATCATTATAATTATACCAATCACAATTAAAACTATTTGTTTAACAATTTCTTTTGTTTCTGTTTTTTCATGAAGTTGAGGGGTTAAATCTGATAATGCAATATAGAGAAAGCTTGCAGCTGAAATTGCTAGAAAGATTGGAATTGTGCCTTCAAAAATATCCAAAATAAAAAAACTAATAATAGCTGAGGGTATTGTTACTGAACTTGAAAATAAATTATATATAAGAGCTTTTTTTTTTGACATCCCATTATGGAGTAAGATTGCGAAATCCCCTGTCTCTTGAGGGATCTCATGCATGATAATAGTAATGCCAGCGGCTAACCCAACTCCAAAATTACTAGTTAGAAAGGCTGATGCTATCACTATTCCATCAGTAAAATTATGAAATGCATCTCCAACTAAGATTAACGGTCCAGGTGCCTGCGCATGGATTTCACAATCATTGACTTGACAATTTCTCCAAATTAAGAATTTTTCTAAGAAGAAGAAAAAAAGTATACCACCTAAAATTACTATTGTTATTAAATGAGGTTCTCCAGCATTCTCAATTGCTTCAGGAATCAGTCCTATTAATGCAGACGTTAGTAAAGTTCCAGTAGCGAAGGACAGTAATGCTGTAACTAATTTTTTTTGAACTCTTTCACCTATTAGAATGAAAAGCGAAGCAGCTAAAATAGCACCTATACTTCCCAAAATACTAAACAAGATAATCCAAAATAACATTAAATTTTATACCTCTATGATTATTCTTTTAAGATTTACGAATGATCGGAAATTATTTACGAATATTCGTAATTTATCTAATATAAACTTTTGCATAATTTAAGATAAATTTAATTAAATCTTGGATTATTTAGTTCTCAATTCCTTCCGAATTTAAAAAATGGTAAATAATCTGAAAGATTAATTTTCAATAATATACTTCTACATTTTAAGACAATAAAAATCTGAAAAGTTACATAAAATATTTGAAGATACACACTTTTATACAATTGTAGATTTAGAATTAAAATTAATAATAACTTTGAGTTTTAAAATGAAAGTTAATAGACGAAAGGAATTATTTGGACATGTAAGTGATGAGGATTGGAAAGATTGGCGTTGGCAAGTCAAAAATCGGATAACAACTTTAGAAGAACTTAAAAAATATATAACCTTAACTAAAGAAGAAGATAATCCTAGGCTTTTACAAGAATATAGAATGGCAATTACACCCTACTACTTGTCATTAATCGACCCAAAAGATCCTTATGATCCTATTAGGAAGCAAGCAATTCCAACAACTCACGAATTAGATAAATATATTGGCGAACTCGAAGATCCATTGAGTGAAGATGTTGATTCTCCAGTTGAAGGATTGACTCATCGTTATCCTGATAGAGTATTATTTTTGGTCACTGAAGTCTGTTCAATGTATTGTAGGCATTGTACGAGGAGAAGATTTGCCGGACGTCATGATATGGCTCCACCCCAATCACAGATTGATGCATGCATAGATTATATAAAAAAAACCCCTTCTATTAGGGATGTATTATTATCTGGTGGAGATGCATTATTAATATCTGATAAAAAATTAGAAGATATCTTAAAAAAACTGAAGGAAATCCCCCACGTAGAAATAATACGTATAGGATCTAGGACACCAGTCACTAATCCCTTTCGGATTACTCCAGAATTATGTGAAATGTTAAAAAAATATCAACCTATTTGGTTTAATACACATTTTAATCACTCCAATGAAATCACAGAAGATTCCACAAAAGCATGTGAAATGTTAGCAGATGCAGGAATTCCTCTCGGAAATCAATCTGTTTTATTGAGAGGGATAAATGATTGTATCCATGTCATGAAAAAATTGGTACAAGAATTAGTGAAAATCAGAGTTAGACCATATTATATTTATCAATGTGATCTATCAATAGGATTAGGGCATTTCCGTACGAGCGTTGCTCAGGGCATAGAAATAATTGAAGGATTACGTGGACATACATCTGGACTCTGTGTTCCTACTTTTGTAGTTGATGCACCTGGAGGTGGTGGAAAAATCCCTGTAATGCCCGATTACACGATTTCACAAGGAAATAAGCGAGTTGTTTTAAGAAATTTTGAAGGGGTTATAACAACTTATGAAGAGCCAGATAATTATATTCCTAACTGTCATTGTGAAGATTGTGAAAAGCAAATTGGAGTAAGTGCACTATTGAGTGGTGAAAAAATTACTATTGAACCCGCAGATCTCAAAAGGAAACTAAGACGGAAAAAGCTCACAAAATAATTCTAAAATTTAAATAATTTAGTTTTATTTCTGTTATTATCGAATAAACTTATAGTTTTTGGCGAGAAAATGGACTTTATGACCAATTTTCTAAACAATATTACGAAACACTCAGTTATTTCAATAATAGGACTCGCTAAAAATGTTAGTAAAACTACTACATTAAATTATATTATAAAAAATTTAAAAGGTTTTCAACTTGGTTTAACATCTATAGGCAGAGATGGAGAAAAATATGACGTCATAACAGAATTACCTAAACCTCGAATATTTATCAAAAAAGGCACAATCGTAGCAACAGCTAGACAAAGTTTTGAAGCAAGTGAAATTGAAATGGAATTATTGAAGAATACTGAATTTTATACTCCATTAGGTAATGTTTTAATATTAAAAGCCTTGAACGATGGATTAGTTGAATTAGCAGGTCCATCAACAAATAGCGATTTAAAAAAGTTATGTAAAGAATTAAAAGAGTTAGGCTGTGATTTAATTATGATTGATGGTGCATTTGACAGAAGATCATATGCAACACCTGTCATATCCGACGCTACTATACTTTCTACAGGAGCTTCTGTTTCAGAAGATATACAGGATGTAATTAATTTAACAGTTCATACAATCGATTTGTTAAGTTTAGATAACGAAAAAGATAAAGAAATTTTAGAAATTAGCAGAAATATATTCAAACAAGTAAAAGTAGGAATAGTAGACAATCAAAAAAATATAAAACTGTTAGACTTGCTAACTCCTTTAGATGCTGCTAAAGAGATTTCTGAAAAATTAGATGAAAATTCCAAATATATTATAATAAATGGTGCCATCACTGACAAATTTTTAGAAGACTTAATGAAGTTTACAGAGAGATATAAAGGGGTTACTCTTTTAGTAAAAGATGCTACAAAACTTTTTCTAACCAATATGATAAAAGATAAGTTCCAAAAAAAGGGTGGAATTATAAAAGTTTTAACTCCAATAAAGATAATAGCTGTTACTATCAACCCAACGTCTCCATTGGGATATCAATTTGGAAAAGAAGATTTTTTAAATTTAATGAAAAAAAAGCTCGATATTCCAGTATATGATCTTGGACCAGGTAATTAACGTATATTAAAAAAGATATTAAATTATAAAATTGTGAAAAGAATGGGAGAGGAAATAAATAATTTAGTAAGTAAATTAAATTTAAATTTTATTCTTGTCAATAAAGCGAGAGAAACAGCTAAAAAAATTACCTTTGAGACTCAAAAATTTATTGATCTTCATACAACCACTTCAATAGAGCGGACAGTTTGTAGATTATTTGGGATAGATGGAGTAGATGAATTCGATATACCACTTCCTAATATTATTGTGGACCATTTGAACAAGAAAAACATTCTTGGGATTGGTGCTGCAGTTCTAATTGGCAACGCTATATTACATACCAATCTTAACCCTCAGGAAATTGCAGAAAAAGTAGCAAAGAATGACTTGGATTTAGCAGGATTACCATTAAAAGATTTTTCCGAAATTAAAGCAACTATTAATATCATCGCTCAAGAAAATTTATTAAAAATATCTCAAAATAAGAAAAAAAGAGAAGAATTACTTTATAAATATGGTGATAAAGAAGGGCCATTAATATATGTTATTGTAGCTACAGGAAATATTTATGAAGATATTATACAAGCTCAAGCAGCCGCTAGGCAAGGTGCAGATATAATTGCTGTAATTCGATCCACAGTGCAAAGTTTACTTGATTATGTACCTTATGGTCCAACAACCGAAGGATTTGGTGGAACCTATGCTACTCAAGAGAATTTCCGGATAATGAGAAAAGCTTTAGATGAGGTTGGAGAAGAATTAGGACGATATATTAGATTAACAAACTATTGTTCTGGCTTATGTATGCCAGAGATTGCAGCCATGGGTGCTTTTGAACGACTTGATGTAATGCTTAATGATGCGTTATATGGAATTTTATTTAGGGATATAAATATGAAACGTACGATAATAGATCAACATTTCTCAAGAATGATAAATGCATATGCCGGTGTAATCATTAACACGGGGGAAGATAATTATCTAACAACTGCAGATGCTTATGAAGCAGCCCATACTGTTTTAGCTTCTGAATTCATCAACGAACAATTTGCATTACTAGCAGGTCTAAAGGAAGAACAAATGGGATTGGGACATGCTTTTGAGATGAATCCTGATTTACAGAATGGATTTTTATATGAACTTGCTCAAGCCCAAATGACACGTGAAATCTTTCCTAAGGCACCTTTAAAATATATGCCTCCTACAAAATATATGACAGGAAATATCTTTATAGGACATGTTCAGGATGCGCTATTTAATATTGTCACCATAATGACTAATCAAAGAATACATTTGTTAGGGATGTTAACAGAAGGAATTCATACACCTTTTATGCAGGATAGAGCTCTTTCAATAGAAAATGCTAAATATATTTTTAATAATATGAAGTCTATTAGCGAAGAAATAAATTTTAAAGAAGGAGGTATAATGGAAAAAAGAGTTGATGAAGTCTTACATAAAGCATTCAATTTATTAAAAGAAATTGAAAAGGAGGGATTATTTAAGACCATAGAAAAAGGAATCTTCGCTAATATTAAAAGATCTATTGATGGTGGTAAGGGATTAGATGGAGTGATTAGAAAAGAAAAAAAATATTTTAACCCATTTATAGAACTTATGTTTAAAGAATTAAAAAAAGGAGGGAATTAAAATGGGAGGCGGGCTATATTCAACTGATAAAAAAAATCATAATAAGAATCTTGATTTAACCAAACTTAAACCTTATGGGGATACAATTAATGATGGGAAAGTACAACTGAGTTTTACACTTCCCGTAGAGCATAATGAAAAGTCAATTGAAGCTGCAAAACTACTTGCTAGTCAAATGGGTTTAGAAGACCCAGATGTTGTATATCATACAAAATTAGATAAAGATTTTACATTTTTTGTGATTTATGGGAAGTTAAAATATACGCTTGATTATACAAAAGTTAAAGTGGATACAATAGAAGTAGAGATTATGCCTATAGAAGAAATCAATAAATTTATAAAAGAAAAAATTGGACGTAAGTTAGTGGTACTTGGAGCATCTACAGGAACAGATGCTCACACTGTAGGTATTGATGCGATTATAAATATGAAAGGATTTGCAGGACATTATGGTCTTGAAAACTATGATATGATTAACGCTTATAATTTAGGAAGTCAAATCTCTAATGAAGAATTTGTCAAAAGAGCAATAGAAATTAAAGCTGATGTTCTATTGGTATCACAGACAGTTACTCAGAAAGATATTCATGTAAAAAATCTAACTCAGTTAGTTGATCTTTTAGAAGCTGAAGGGATAAGAGCTAAAGTTATTCTCATTTGTGGTGGTGCTCGAATAAATAATGAATTAGCAAAAGAATTAGGATATGATGGTGGATTTGGACCTGGAACATATGCTGAAATTGTCGCATCATTTTTTGTAAAAGAGATTTTGAAGAGGAATGAAATGATTTAAAAACTAAGAGGAAAAAAAAAAAAATTTTGTAATTTAATTTATAAAAAAATTTAATAGTTGAGATATGTCACTGATTCTTTAACGCTCCAAATGTCCCAGAAATAATACCGCATTGGTTTATATGTCCAGCTTTCATATAAAGGTAGTTGATCATAAGCATGTGGACTAGGAATAAATGGAAATTGTACAAACCCACTTTGTCCAGGGGGTATTACATTAACTGCATGTGGTGATGGCTTCCAATATCGATTCCAACCTTTTCCTTTTACCATTTCAGCTATTTGGTTATAAGTACCACGATTCATTTCATGCATTTTTTTGGTTGGTAATGCTCCCATTGGATCGAATGTTACTGTTCTAACCTCCGTTAACCAAGTAGATATATCAAGTCCATAAGTTGCTTTTAATTCTTCAATAGCTTCTAGAAGCACTCTATTAATAACTACATCTCTATCTTCGCCATTTAAATAATCGAAGTAAAGTGGTAATTTTGAATTTACACCATCAAAAACGTGAATTAGTGTACTAGAACCTCCGTATACTCCGGGTTCATCGAAAACTTCATTAAATATCTTATTATACCACTTATTAAAAATTGTTAAACCTGGATCATCATATGTAGCTGCGGGATTAGGCCATTGAGGAGGTAAGTAATCATTATAATGTTCATCCCATGCTACTAGATATGGTAATGCAGCTTGAATATTAGGATCGAAAGATGTACTAGCTGCATCAATAACATAGTGCAAAAAATTCATTGCGGGAATATGATTGTATCCAGCATCTTTGTTGATTCTATTCATATCTTCAAATGAAATCTTATTATCCAATGTTAATAATTCTTGAATTCGCTTTACACGATGTCCTTCACCCCAATCTGCTTCTCCATAAGGCCAATTTGCAATAGGTTTATTGTTCCAATTAGCTAAAAATCCTTGCTTCGGATTAATGCATTTGGGCATCTCCTCAAAACCTGTGAGTCCGATCCACTCTTCTTCGCCTGTACCCATTAATGGTAATCTATCGTCTATTGGTTGCCCTCCCATTCCTATTTCGGGCTTTATAGGAAAGGTTCCAGCATGCCAATATCCAATGTTTCCATGTCTATCTGCCCAGAAAAAGTTGTGAGATGGTTGTATTGTTTTTACTGCTTTTTGGAATTCCCAAACATTACTCGCTTGCTGAAAGAGCAACCAACCTTCTTCTGCCGCTAATTCATCTTTGTAATATGGTGCTTTTATTGTGAAAGCCATATGGTTTATTTCGTCTATTCCAAGAACAGGACCATGAATCGTGCGATAAATATCAAACTCAAAAGGATGGCCTGTAGCATTATATATTATTTCAGTTCTTACTTCCATATCTTTCAATTCACCGTTATACCAATATTGAGTATGATCATCTTCATTTAAGATCTCAATGTATGTATCCATTACATCTGATCCTCCTGTAGTTGATGTCCAGGCTCCATCTTTACTTACGCCAATTAATATTGAGGGGGCCTGAGGCATCATCATACCAACAGCATCAATACCAGCACCATGTAATCCAACTTCAAGAACTATTTGAGGTATTGAATGTCCCATTTGAGGACCTCCCAATTCCATAGCATTTCTAGTACTGGTCTTTTTTGGATGAACAACCCAAGCATTGCTCCCAAATTTAGTTGGGATCCCTAATGATTCGAATAATTGATTTTGACCCATTTTTATTTGTTCATATTCATTGTACACATTGACTATGTTTTCTGGTAGGTATAAAGGACATTTAGAGGTATGATATTTAGGATATTGACATCCTGTACTAGGAATTGTCACTTCTGCACCAGGATCTTGTTGTGGATAAAGATCATTGAATATTAGCCAACCTTCCTCAGGACCATAATATGCTTGTAATCCTTGTAGAGCACTATAATATCCTAGTTCATTTCCACCAGTTCCTCCAAATTGCCATGCCATCATAACGGTAATTGCTACAGTATCTTCAATACTAAATAGTTCTGGCACTATTCCATTAGCAAGATATTCTAAAGGCATAAGTGATGGATCTCCACCCATAAGAGCAACTATTGCATCTGAAATATATTGATTTATACCATCGATATATGCTAAAAACATCTCTTTTAGTTTAGCTTTTGGTTGAGTCGGTTCCCACTTTTCGAAAATTTCCTTTAGTTCTTCTCTACTATACCCTAACTTTCTCGTTTCATAATCATTATAAACAGAGCCTAAATTTAATTCCGCTAAGCGCCCAGAAGCAGCTCTTCTGTATACATCTGCTTGCCAAAGTCTATCTTGAGCCATTGCATAACCAGCACCAAAAGCTAAGCCCTCTTTTGTCTTTGCAAAAATATGAGGGACACCATAATTATCCCTGATTATGGTGATTTTTTTGTGTGTACCACCTTTACCTTTTGAACAAGCTGATACAAGTGGACTCATTGAAAATAATAATAGTATGGATAATGCAATAATCCATAATTTTTTTTTCATTTTTATTTATCACTTCTTTGGACTTACTTTTATATGACAAATTTTTTGCCATATTTTTTTTTTGTACTATCATATTTAAATTTTTTTGTAGTACTTCTGAACGGATTAAAAATTTTATTCTTAAGCTAAACTTATCTTAAAGAATCTAAATTTTAGAAAGAAAAGTAAAATAATTAATTTAAAGAAGGAAATATGAAATTCTAGGCTTATTTACTATTTTTCCCAAGCTCTCATAACCATATGTGTATTCGAGCTTACAATTCCTTGAATTAGATCAATTTTATTCGCAAAAATATCGAAGAGTTCTTCAGGAGTTTCTACTTCTATTTCTGCCAGAACATCATAATCTCCTGTTAAAGACATAATCTTCTTAATTTGAGATATACTTTTTAACTCTTCAATTACAGTGTTGATCACACTTAATCCTAGCTTGAATAGGCTTATTGCTATAATAGTCATAATTTTAATTTGATAATTTTTCAGCTTTATTAATAAAAAAGACTTCTAGATTTTTAACTTCATTAATTGGTTTTAGCCTTTTATCAACAAGATAATATAAATCTCTAATAGAACTTACTTTTACATCAATTAATAAATCATACGTTCCAATTATAGCATTAACAGATATTATTCCATTATACTTCAAAATCTTCAAAATTGTTGACTTTGTATTACCCTTTTTAAGAGATATTAAAATATATGCCTTTACTATATTCTTAGTTTCATGAGCATAACGAAATACTATACTAATACTTATTAAAAATATTGTAATAATTAAAACGTCAACGGGAAAATATTCATGGATTATAATTACAGAAAATAATATTGAGCCCATTGGATCAATTAGATTTAAAATGCTACTCCATTGGGTATATGTTAAATTTTCCGATTTCCAAAATGTATTAGTTGTAAAAATAAGAATATAAGGAATTAATGTGGAAAAAATTATTAAATATAATATTTCCCATCTTCCCAAAATAACAAAAAAGTCCATAAATTGTTCAAAAAAAAGAATTGACTCATACATTAATTCATTTGAAATAGGGATAATACTGAAAAAAAAGATAAATGGAATCATAGACAGTGTTCCAAGAAAAAATGATACTGCCATTTTAATTAAGAATTGAGGAATTTTATAATATTTATTTTTAGATATTAAATTTACTTCATCTTTAGAGAACGCATCTCTGTTTATACTTATATATAAAAATGATATTGATATGCTAAAGATTAATAGATACACTACTCCATTAAAAGAAATAGGTTTTCCTTTCAAATTCCCACCTACTATGCCAATAAACGTCAGAAGGACAATTGTAAACAAAAGCATGATTATATAGAGTACTTTAAATACATCAAATTTTTCAAAATTAACTCCTTTATCATAAAACGCAATTAAAATGATGCTGAGTAAAAAACCAATCATCGTAAAAATAACTGACGTTGTTTTTAGTGTCAAGAAGAAGAAAATGAGATGTAGAATAATGCCAAAAAACCCTATTAACCAATAATAATAAAAATTTTTAATACGATAAAAACGCCTATTTGAACGAAATAAATTCTTAAATAAATATTTCAAAGGTATTTCCTTATTATTGGTTAATTTATTATTAAAAAGTGTTAAAATCAATGCTAAAAGAAATAAAAAGATCCCCGCCATTAAAAATCTTATAAAAATTATCATTATTATTGATACTTCTATGAATAAACCAGTTACAACTATAGGAATAAAACTCCATAACAAATTAGCTAGTACAATATTTATTAGTAATTTATTACCCATGTTTTATAACGCTTAAAATTCCTAATTTCAATATTATTAGAGCTTAGATTAAAAATAAAAAACTAAAGATAAGCTTTATTACTTTTTATTATATTACCCACATCATTTGCTTATCAATATTTTGAAGTATAGTAAAGTTTTACTGAAAATATCAATTCATAAATTATAATTTCTAATATAAAGAAGCAGTTATGAATTATAATGCTTTTTTCAAAAGATTATATTGAAATGATTTTAGTATTTGTTATACATCATTTTAGCCTGATATTGTGAACTCCTTAAAGGCGACCGAAGGAATTTTTCCATATGGTGTTAATTCTCTCTCATTACCTATTCTGATTATTTGATTGAAAGCCTTATAGAGATTCCCTGCAACAGATATGGGTTCTAGAGGAGTTGTAATTTCGCCATTTTCTACTTTATAGCAATTTGGAGCAACAAAAGAAAAATCTCCCGAAACTTTGTCAGCAGTGTGCATACCTAATAGATTATCTTCTATAAATATACCATTACCAACTTCAGAGGCTAGTTCATCTATATTTCTATTTCCTGGAATAATGGATATTGTATTGAGTGAAATTTTAGGTAAAGATTCATATGATTGAGATCCTTGTCTTTTGGCATTACCAGTATTTAAAGTTGATAAAATATTACTGTAGTATTGATCAAATATGAAATTCTTTAAAATTCCTTGAACTATGATTTTAGTTGTCTTACGGGGGTAACCCTCATCATCAATAGCCACCATATTTGGATCTCCTAACATTTGTCCATCATCATAAATAGTTAGAGATGGAACTCCGACTTTTTCCCCTATTTTTTCAGCAAATACACTTCTTCCCTCAACAACACTTTGACCATTCACGCTATTACTTAATCCCGCATTGATAAGGGCTGCAGCTGCTAAATTGTTAAAAATTACATTCATCCGTGCTGTTTTTTCAAGAGGCTTTGAATTTAATAGTTTAAGAGCCTTATTAGCCCCATTTATTCCAATGCCTTCAAACCTTGGCACACCTCTCCCCCTTATAAAGATCTCTCCTGTTTTAGTTTTTGAATTTTCAGAAGCCACAACTGAGATTTGAATATTCCCAAAAGTAGTTCTACTTGATTTGGCTATACCTTCTGTATTTCCAACAGCAAAAGCACCATATCCTACTGATATCATACCCTCAACTGATAAAACTCGTGAATCATGATTCTTAACTTCTTTAAAAATCAAATTAGCGCCATTAACAATTTCTTCACTCTTAATTTCTAAGACTGTACCATCAATCATTCCATTCTTTCCTGCCTCTGGTGTTTGCACAAAATTACTCCAACGTTCATCTTCTTTAGAAAGAGCTTTAGAAACTTTTAGAGCCGATTCTATAGCAAAATTCATTGCTGAATCAGTAATTCCTGAAGCAGATGCAAATCCAATCTTTTTCCCTGTCAAACATCGGCAGCCTATTCCTATATTTCCTCCTTGAGTTGCATCTATCATTCCATTTTTTAAATTAACATTTAATGAATGTGATTTGGTTATATATAGTTCAAGTGAGTCACTACCAATAGATTTTCCATATTTTAAGCCACGATCAATAAGAGAAATTAGATTTGATTCCCAATCATCGAAATCTAAAGACAGAGTTATTGTTCACCTCCAAAACGGACATTGTCAATTATTAATTTTGGTCCGCCAAGCCCACAGGGCAGTGGAAATTGACCATCTTTTCCACATCCACCAAAATACGTACACATCATCTGTAAATCCTTTGTAGCTCCCCGTACATTGCTCAATAAATTAAGAATATTACCTGACAATGCAACATCTTTTAGCGGGTATTTTTTCTCACCTTTTTCAATCCAATATCCTCTAATGGCTTGAAAAACAAAAGAACCATCTGACTCTGCACTCCCTCCAGATGTATGGATAGCATAGATTCCTGTCCCTAATAGCTTTAAAGCTTCTTCTTCAGAAAGATCTCCGGGAGCAAAATAAGTATTTTTCATTCTAGGTATAGGTGCAAAAGTATAATTTACTGCTCGGCCATTTCCTGTGACTTCTGCATTTAATAATTTTGCTGTTGCTCGTGAGTGAAGAAATCCCTTCAGAATCCCTTTTTCAACAAGAATGGAACGTTTTGTCTTAATACCTTGATCATCGTATGGTAGCCAAAAACCACCTAGATTCTTATTTACGGGAAGTACGCCCTCATCAATAATGGTAACATGCTCAGACCCAAAAGTTTCTCCTAATTTATCGTGAATTGGACTTGTTTTTGCAGCAATAAAATCTCCTTCAGTTAAATGTCCAAAACTTTCATGAGCTAACACTCCAACTAATAAATTTTCACAGAGTGCTGAAAATTTGCCTGCCGGAGCGGCTTTTGCTTTCATCTTTTCTTTAGCCCATAAAGCGGCATTCTTTCCTATATCTTCAGGCATAGATCCTATATCTTTGAAGGCTTCTAAACCAAAAGAACCATTTTTACCATCATATGCAGTGACTAAATCTCCTTGTTGGTTTTTGCTGGTCACTAAACAATCTAAATCAAGAAGGAAAGGATTCCATTGAATTTCTGTACCTTCAGAATTGGTAAAGATTTTTTTTCCCGATACTTCACCATATAATACTTTTAGAGAAGCTATACTTTCACCGTTTTCTTTAGCAGAATCTTCTACTCTTTCAATTAATTCCATTTTTTGTTCGATATCAACTGTCCAAGCTGGCTCTTTTATTTTAGGTTTGAGATCAACATTTATAATAGGTTCCAATTGTTCTACTTCTAATTTGACATTAACACTATGAGCACACGCTTTTGCTATTCCCAATGCATCCTTTGAAGATTCTTCTAATGCTTGTGGAGATAAATCTGCTGAAAAAGCATAACCTGTAGCACCTTTATAATATACATTAAAACCCACGCCAGATCTCCTAATTGTTTTGCATTCTGCAATTCGTTGATTGTCTTTAATTATTGTCCTGATTAAAAGCTCATCATAACGAGCATCAACAAAATCAGCTCCATTTGATTCTAATTTGGAAATGATAGCTTGTAATTCATCAAACATTTTATTAAATCGTATTTTAAGAAATTTTAATTGGTAATCTAATGTAATTTTATATATATACACCTTTCCTTTAAAATCAAATTAATTATATCATCAATAGCAAATCCCATTTTCTTCCCAGATTTTTAAGTAGAATCTTTAAACTTTTAATGAAAATGTTCATTTAATTAAATAGTAATTATTGTAAAGAAAAAAAGTGAAATTATATGCCCTCTTCAAAAGAATTCATAGAAATGGATAATAAATATGCTGCTCATAATTATCACCCAATTCCAGTCGTAATTTCTAGGGCCGAAGGAGTTTGGGTTTATGATCCAGAAGGTAGAAAATATTTGGATTGCCTATCAGCATATTCAAGCCAAAATGCAGGTCATTGTCATCCCGAAATTGTAGCTACATTAAAGGAACAAGCTAGCATCGTGACGTTAAGTTCTCGGGCCTTTCATAATAATATGATGGGTCCATTTCTGAAAATGTTAGCTGAAGTTGTTGGACCACATATTAATGATCCTAAAAATTCTGGCATAATGTCACTTCCTATGAATACTGGAACTGAAGCAGTCTCAACTGGTTTAAAAGTAGCAAGAGCTTGGGGTTATATAAAGAAAAAAATTCCAAAAAATGAAGCTAAAATTATTGTTTGTAGAGATAATTTTCACGGTAGAACCATTACTATTGTGGGCTTTAGTTCGGATATTCCAGCAAGTCGATATTTTGGTAATTTTGGTCCGTTTACTCCTGGTTTTATCATTATACCTTATGGAGATGCTGAAAAATTAGAGAACTCAATACTTGAAATCGGTCCAGAAAAAGTTGCAGCTTTCTTTGTTGAGCCAATCCAAGGAGAAGCAGGGGTGAAAGTTCCTCCAGAAGGTTATTTAAAAAGAGTTAGGGAAATTTGTACAAAATACAATGTATTATTGGTTTTAGATGAAATTCAGACTGGTTTTGGTAGAACTGGTGCATTTTTT
This sequence comes from Promethearchaeota archaeon, assembly GCA_048941185.1. Classification (GTDB taxonomy): domain Archaea; phylum Asgardarchaeota; class Lokiarchaeia; order Sigyniarchaeales; family SOKP01; genus Loki-b32. Next base: position 10,508 of record JBHLNW010000033.1, on the reverse strand, counting down.
GCATGTGATCATGAAGATGTAAAACCAGATATGTTATTACTAGGAAAAGCTCTTGGAGGTGGAGTTTATCCGGTTTCTGCTTGTGTAACAACTAAAGAAATCATTGGCCCAGATGTAATAAAACCTGGTACTCATGGAAGTACATTTGGTGGAAATCCTTTAGCTTCCGCAATTGGAATGAAATCAATAGATATTCATCTACGAGAGAATCTGGCTGAACGCGCAAAAGAAATGGGTGATTATTTTATAAAAAGATTAAAAGAAATAGCAGAAAAGAAAACTAAAATTCCGATCAAAGAGGTTAGAGGTAAAGGATTACTAATTGCTGTTGAATTCACTGAAGATGCGAGACAGATTGTCGAAGAATTAAAAGATAATGGAATTTTAGCTAAAGATACCCATTCTACCACTATTCGATTTGCCCCACCGTTAGTTATAACCAAGGATGATATTGATTGGGCAATTGAAATTATTGAAAAGGTTTTTGTAAAACAATAATGATTGCTAGTCTCTATAAATCTGAGTACCTGCTCTTCCCACAAGGGCATCTTTAATTTTCTCAATTGAGGTTATTATCGCTCTTTCTCCTCCTGTTTCCATGAAATTTACTACTGCTTGAATTTTTGGCCCCATACTCCCAGGAGGAAATTGTCCTTCCTCCAAATATTCTTTAGCTTCAGAAATTGAAAGTTCTTCCAATTCATTTTGATTAGGGCTTCCATAATTCAAAGCAACTTTCTCAACGTCAGTAGCAATAAGAAGTATCTCAGCTCCAATTTGTTCAGCTAATTTAGAACTGGCAAGATCTTTATCTATAACAGCTTCAACTCCATATAACTTCTTTTCTTCTTTTATAACTGGAATTCCTCCACCACCACAAGCTATTACAATCCAACTTCCCATTTCCATTAATTTTTTTATTTCGCGCCACTGATAAATTTTTATAGGCTTGGGAGATGGAACAACGCGTCGCCAACCCTTAGCAGTTTTAACCTGTCCTAGTTGAGTACGGACTGGATATGCAGGACCAATTGGTTTTGTTGGATTTTTAAAAGCAGGATCATTTGGATCAACTTTAACATAAGTTAAAACAGTTAAAAAAAGTTTCTCCTCGTCTAGACCTATTTTCATAAGTTCCTCGTCTAATGTACTTTCGATCATAAAACCAATCTGGCCTTGGGTTTCTGCTACAAGTATTTGTAGAGGTCTTTTTGTTACAAATTCAGTTGCTTCTTGTTGGAGTAAGAGATTTCCTACTTGTGGTCCATTACCATGTGTGATGACAATATTATACTCCTTTGCTAATTCAGCGATCTGACTAAGTGGTACTCTTAAGTTCCGAAATTGTTCTTCAGTTGTGCCTTCTTCACCAAATTTTATTAGAGCATTTCCACCAAGAGCAACTATTAGAGTCTTCATAGAAAATCGATTATATATTCAATAGAAAAATAAGATTATTTTACTTTTTATTTAAAATTTATCTCAATTAATTTCTCTCTCATCCCATAACCAATAGTCTGATTGATTGATACAATTATACTATTCCTTATTCAACAGAGTAAAGAAGATAATTGTTTGTATAATTTAGTATAAAATTCTGGCTCTGGCATGAGATATTTGGTTAAATGCTGTAATTCGCTGATTTCAAACTCTAATTCATTTGGTAATTTTGTTTCTTTTAGATAAACTGGAAAAAAGGGTTTCTCCCTTTTTAATGCAAATTTAATTTCCTTTTGAACATATTCTGAATTAAGAATATGGGGAGTTATAAAAACAAGAAATGCTGTGCATTTTTCTATATTTTCGACAATTACTTGCTTCCAATTTTCACTGATTGGAATTCCTTCGTCATACCAAATATTAATACCTGCCTTATTAAGATAATCTATAATAGGATAGACATGTAACTTATCCACATGAGAATAACTAACAAATAAGAAGGGTTCTTCTCCTTCATAGGCGCTAAATGGTACTTGGAAATTTTGCAGATCTGAAAGGAAACTCTCGGTAATTAAATCCTCAATTAGGGGAATTTCTTTCATATATAAAATCTTTTCATTTTGAATAGCTAAATTCAATATTTCTATAATGTTCTGATTTTTTTTCACAGCTTCGAAGAAATGTGTTAATTTTTGTCTCGCTGGGTATGATTTACCTCGAAATATATAACTAATTGTTAATGAATCTATTGTTTTCATTAATACAGTATAATCAAAGAATTTTACACGATCAAGGTTTTCGTATGTTATTTGATCACTGAAAGTATTAAAAGAGGATAAGAAGTCTCCTATCCGATTAGCATCAAATGTCATATCTGCAGTAAATGGATTGGAAAATATCAAATCCCCTTCTTTTGAAATTATTGTAAGTAAAATAGGTTGCTCATTTTGCGGTTCTTGGGGTTCAATCACTTGCTTCCTTAACATAAATTTCATCTGGTCATCTATTCTTACCTCTTGCATAAGATTATCAACAGAAATATCAGTATCTTTTAATTGTTCCCAAAAGCTTAACTGCTTTAGTAGTTCATCATGCTCATCTGAAATTTTCATGGCTAAAAGATTTAAGTTGTATTTTTCAGCAATATCCTGTGCTTGCGTTAAAAATTGACGAGCTGATTTGATATCTTTTGTTAATAGAGACAATTTAGCTTGTAAGATATAAGTTTCACAAAGAACCGAATAAGAATGTGAATGCTTAGCAATATCATGAAGTTTTTTAATTATAGGATTAATATCATCTAACACTTCTAAATCATTGGTTGTGCGCAATTCGGCTAAATAAATGTCGCATAAATGAACTAATACTGTTATTGTAAGAGAAAACCTCTGGATATCTGCCTTTTCGAGTATTTCTTTTAATTTCTCTTCTGCTTTAGCTTTATCTCGCGTACGAGAACTATTTTTAAGGATCAATGCATCATAATAAGTATCCCATAATTCAGTTATAGGGCTTTCAAATCGTTTACTGATTTGTTTAAATCTATGCAAATACTCATAAGCGAGAGTTATGTCACCTTTATTTATAAATAACTGAATAGCAATTCCTAAAGGTCCAAGTACTCCGAAATAATCTTCAAGCTCTTTGTATATTGCAATACTTTCTTCGATATATTTAGAAGCTTGATCATAATCTCCTTTTTCCGAGAGTAACCCACTTAATTCGTAACTTACCATTGCTACTCCTGATTTGTTATTAATTTCATTATACAGTTTTAAGGCTTGTTGGTAATGATTAAAAGAATTATTAATTTCACCTTTAAGGTGATAAGAATTACCAAGGTGAGATTCTATGAATGCAATGCCAAATTTATCGTTAATTTGTTTTACAATTGCTAAGGCATCTTCGAATTGTTTGATAGATTGGTCTAATTCTCCTTTGATAGAATATTGAGTTAGACCAATGCACATAATTGTCATAGCTTTTTCTGTTCGAGGATCTATTTTATCCCATAAAGATAAACTATAGTTTAAAAGTTCTAGACCCTTATTAGCATCTTTGTAGGATACCAAAAATCCCTTAATAAAATTTAAATGTGCTTCTCTAAGAATATAATCTACTGTTGCTTCTTCTGGAAATAATTTAAAGAGTTCTTCAGCTTTTTTGATTATTTCATAAGATTTATTAAAATTTCCTAGCCAATTATTCAATAATGCCATAAGGGTTAAAGCATCATATGTTATTAGATTCTTCCCGAATCCTAGACTCTCGTCATATGCCTTTTGGGCAATTTTAAGAGCATTTCTATGCTTTCCTAACCGCATTAACATGTGACCTTGACGTAATAAGCAATAGATTTTATAATAAGGTAAAAGATCTTTTTGTTTTCCAATCTCTATGAAATTATCTAAAGCTTCTGAGTATTTATTTTCATTTATAAGTTGTTCAGCAAATATTATATCCTCTGGTTTTTCCGGTTCCTCTAAAACTTGATCATTCATTCTAAATTTCCTTAAAAATTAAATCTGGAAACATACAATTTTTCCTTAGTCTTTGTTGGATATAATAGATATAATTATCACAATCTATATAAATCTGATAAATTAGATGTGAGTCTAAAATTTATCTCGTAAAAATAGCATAATTGCTTTCTGAATGTGTAGTCTGTTTTCGGCCTCATCAAATACGATTGATTGAGGGCCATCGATGACTTCTGCTGTTTGTTCATATCCTCTCATAGCGGGTAAACAATTCATAAAAACCGCATCCGGCTTTGCAGCTTTCATAACTGATGATGTAACTTGAAAAGGCATAAAAGCGTTTTTCCGTTCTTCTTCTTGTTCTTGAGGTACTCCATAACTCATCCAACTATCCGTATAGATAACATCTGAATCTCTAGCAGCTTCTAGAGCATCATGAACAACTTTTACATCTGCACCAGTATGCTTAGACAAACCTGAAACCTCATCTAAAACAGTTTGTTCAGGAGAATATTCTGGATCATTAGGGCAGGTAACATTCATTTTCCAACCAAAAATAGCACACATTCGCATTAAATCGTAGGTAACATTATTATGAGCATCTCCAAAATAGGAAAGCTTCATAGGTTCTAAATTTAATTTTTTCTCTTTAATGGTTTGAAAATCTCCTAGAATTTGGCATGGATGTGCAAAATCATCAAGCATATTTATAACAGGGACATCCGCAAATTTAGCGAGATCCCAGATGTCTTGTCTTTTGAACACACGAGCAGCTATGATATTTACAAATTTAGAAGCCACTTTTGCGGTATCAGATATATTTTCTTTTTTTCCTAAGGGAGAATCTTTTATAGAGTAAAATATTGCATGACCTCCAAGTTGTTGCATCCCTGTTTCAAAAGATATTCTTGTTCTTAGAGAAGGTTTTTCAAATAGCATTAATAAAGTTTCTCCTTCTAAAGAGTTGTTAAATTTTTTCGGATTTTTCTTTATTTCAATTGCTTTATTAATTACTTTCTCACATTCAACTTTTGAAAAATCAGAGACTTTTAATAAGTGACGTACCATGTTTTTTTCTCATTTTCACATTTTAATTCTAATTAAATAGTAAAAGGAAATATCAAATAAAACTTATTACAGAGATATTAAAAATAAAGAGAAACAACAAAATTAATATTTATTTCAATTCTTCTTCAGCACCAAAATCCCGTTTAAATGAAAGAGTCTCTAAAATTTCATTATCTTTAACATCAGTTTTTTTTGAAATTATACGACTTAGAAGTTCTCCTAATCCTGGACCTAGCATAAACCCTTGTCCACACATTCCCACGGCATTAACATATCCTTCCAATTCATTAACTTCTCCAACTATTGGGTTTCCATCTGGTGTCATTGGGTATAATCCTCGCCATGTTCTTCTTATTTTTATATTCCTTAAACGAGGTAGAAGCTGTATCATTCTCTTTGAGATTTGAGGTAAGAAAGAGCTTGTTTCTCTGCGATCAGTTCCTAAAATATTAGGACTTGGAGTCAAACAAAAAATAATTTTTCCTTCCTTATTTTGGTAAAAATAATAATTTTTAGAATCTCCACACTTCAGATCAGAACAAGGTCTAATATCTACTATCATTGGAGTAAAGAAAATTTTTACAGGTTCTGTTATCCCAGCTTCATGTGATTCGGGTTCTACTGGTATATCAAGATCAACCATGGCACCGATTTCTTTAGCTTGAGCTCCAGCAGCATTAATAATAGATCTTGTTTTATATGTAGCTTTATTAGTTTTAATGCCAACTAGTTTATTTTTTTTTCTTATAATATCTATAACTTTTTCATTGAATTGATATTTTGCTCCTAAATCTTTTGAGTGTCGAAAAAAAGAATGCAAAGAAAGTAATGGTGATGCATTTCCATCTTCTGGACTGTATGTTCCACCTAATAAACCATTGTTATTGATGCCTGGTATTAACTCCTTAATTCTTTCTGCATCTTCAAAATTAATATTCAAACCGTATCTTTTTTGAAGTTTTACTGTATCTCTTAATAAATTTTCATGTTCTTTAGTATATGCTAAAAAAGTATACCCTCCTTGAGACCACCAAATATCATCTCCAAATTTTTCCTCCCATGATGAAAAAATTTCTATTGATCTTTGACATAACCAAATTTTTCCTTTATGGGAATGAGTAGCTCTGATACCTCCAATGGCATGTTTATTATCCGCTTGGGCAACTGAAGGTAATGAATCTATCACTAAAGTTTTAAGCCCATCATTTGCAGTAGCCAAGGCAGTTGGAACACCAACACTTCCAGCACCGATGATAATAACATCATATTCAACCATTTAAGATACCTCATTTTTATCTTTAATACACGCAAATATACCCATTGGGACTTCAATAAATAAGGGTCTTTTTGTACCAGGTGTAATTTCATCGGTAGGCACTCCTTCTTCTCGAAATATCCTTTCAATAAGAGGTGTACACGTTTTGCCTCCACATGCTCCCATTCCTACTTTTGTTAAAGCTTTTAATTCATTGAAATCTCTTACTCCCAAACGTATCCACTTTCGGATTTCTCCTACTGACACACGTTCACATCTGCATACAATTGTTTCATCATCAGTAAATGGCTTTTGATATAGATCTATTGGTTCAGTAAACTTAATTTTATATAACTTAATTGCTGTTGCTTTTTTAGCTACATCAGACGGTAATTTGACAGTCACTAGTTGAGTTTTGGGAAATTGCTTTAATATTCGAGTTCTGTGAATATCATATTTCCCTAATTCCTTCGCATTACTCACAACAATTATTTCTTGACCTTTTTCCAATTTTTTTTCTGTAAGTTCAAAAGGAAAAGTAACAAATGGATTTTCTTTATCTTTTCTATAATCGATTAATACTACAGCTAACCCTGGACAAACAGCAACACACTGACCACATCCTATGCAATCCTGTTCTCCTTTAAAATATGGTAATTGAGTTATTAGATCGTCAATCGTTTCAATTTGTTCTTGTTCACATACTGTAGTACACGGATTGCACGGAATTTCTTGATTACAATAAAAAACAGGATAAACGCCTTCTTCTTTAAATTTAATATCTATATCAATAGGCTGAGGAGGTTTTGCTTTCATAAGATTTGCAAACTTCTTTAATTCATTAATGTCTTCTGAAATTTTAATTCCAATATCTTGAAGGATTTTTAAAGCTTCAATTTTTCCAGTAAATATAGCTGCAGAAGCTTCGGCGATTTCTTGTGCATCGCCTGCTACCCAAACATTAAATCCAAAATCCTTTGCTTTATGATAAAATTCATCTACGGGGTTTAAACCTACAGCAATTAAGATTGTATCACACGGATAGGTTTTTTCTGTTCCTGTTATAATATTAAAATCTTTATCGATTTTAGCAACTGTTATTGACTCTACTGATTGTTCTCCATTAGCAGAAATAACCGTATGACTTGTATAAATAGGAACACCCAGTCTTTTAAGTTTATCTTCATGCACTTGGTACCCTCCACATTGAGGTAATGCTTCAATTAATCCAATAACATCTATTCCTGCTTGAATAGCATGATATCCCGCAATAAGTCCTACATTTCCGCCTCCAACAATAAATATTTTCTCTGCTGCTTTTATTAAATCGCGATTAACTAGCGTCTGAAAAGCTCCTGCCCCATATACTCCGGGTAATGTATTTCCCGGAAACACCAGCATTTTTTCTCTCGCTCCAGTAGCAATTAACAAATATTTTGGTTTTATTAATTTATATTCTTTATTTTCTTTTAAAATACCAACTAAACCATCACTAAATACTGCTAAACATACAGAATTTAGCCAAATCTCAACACTTGAAAAAGACTTTACAGAATCTCCTAAAATTTTTGCTATATGTATTCCTCGATTTCCAGCATACACATCTTTTTGTGAACCAAAAAATTTGTGTGTCTGAAGAACCAATTTTCCTCCAAGTTTAGCTTTATCATCTATCAAAATTACTTTAAGATTGTGTTCTCCTAATACTTTTGTAGCTGATAACCCTGCTGGACCAGCACCAATGACAAGAACTTCAATATCAATAATCTCAATATCTCCAACAGTTACAGGGATATCGTTCGCCGGTAACTCAGCTAATCCATTACAACTTTTTATTATCATATTTTCTTTAAGAATTGTCATACAAGCTTTTACTGGAACATCATCAACAATGACATTACATTGAGCACATTGACCATTAGCGCAAAAAATCCCTTGCGGACTGTTATCTTTTACATGATGACCAAAAATTTTTATTTTATTTAGAAAAAGTGCTGAAGATATAACCATACCTTCAAATCCAGTTAGTCTTTTTCCATTGAAACTAAAATAAATTTTCTTTCTTTCTGGAATCTCTAAAATTGGATGTCCTGTTATATCTTCCATATAGATTCTTCTTTTAAATTATAAATTTTGGTTTTATTCTAATAGATTTTAATTAAAGATTTGAATATATTAAAATTTTGTTGGTGGTTTATTATTAAAAAGCTTTTTTGAAATTGATAATGCACAATATTTCCCACACATTGAGCATATTTCTTCATTAATTGGATGCTTTTTTTGAGGCTCAGTAGGATCTAGGCTACATTCAAATTGTTTTTTCCAATCTTTTTGAAATCTGTAGTTAGAAAGATGAAAGTCTTTATCAAATAAATAATTTAAACCAAATTTAAAAGAATCTCCAACATGAGCAGCTATACGACATGCAATTAATCCCGTCTTAATATCATCAATAGTAGGTAAACAAAGGTGCTCAGCAGGCGTAATAGCACATAAATAATCTGCACCAAAACCAGAAGCAAATGCACCCCCAATAGCAGCAGCAATATGATCATAACCGGGTGCAAAATCTGTTGGTATTGGTCCTGAAACAAACAAAGGTCTGTTATTTGTTATTCTTCTATATAGTTTTAAGTATTTTATCAAATCATTAGCTAATACATGACCCCCTAAGCTTTCAATAATAACTTGAACACCTTTATTATTAGCTCTTTTGGCAAGTTTAGAATTAAGCTTTATTTCTTTCAATTGAAATTCATCAATTTTATCATGAATGCAACCACTTCTCATAGCATTTCCTAAGTTTAAAACAACATCATACTCATTCAACACTTCAAGGAGATAATCGAATCTTTCTAAAAATGGATTTTCTACTCCATTATTAAACATATAAGTTGCCGTATATGAACCACCTTTAGAAACCATTCCCATTATTCTCCTCCCTTTCATTCTATTTAAATCTTCAAGAGTAAAGCCAGAATGAATAACTAAAGAACTAATTCCATCTTTTAAGTGCTTTTCAATAACTTTAAAGATTAATTCTTCAGTTATATTTTCAAGGGAGCTTTCTTCGGAAATAGTTTGATATATCGGCACCGTGGTTATTGGAACAGTTGAGATATCTAATATTTTCTTCCTAATTAAATCAATATTACCTCCCATTGACAAATCTGATAATGTATCTGTTCCAAACTTCTCAGCAATTTTTAATTTCTCTAATTCTGTATCAACATTTGCCAATGACGTGGACGTACCGATATTGACATTAATCTTTGTCCTAAAAGGAAAACCAATAGCTACTGGTTTGGCATTTTTTCTTTTTATAATCACAGCTTGACCTTTTGTAATTGCTTTAAAAATTGTATTTACTTCCACTTTTTCATCTTTTACAATCTGTCTAAAATCATCTGTGAAACTTTTATTTAAAGCATCCTTCAGAATTGTCATACATTTCTAAGCCTAATATTAAATTTCTTATTAATTGAATAAAAAAGCGAATTGCATTAAATCTTTATTAATTTGGCTTATAATTCGTTTTAAAGAAAAAAAAATATAAGTTAAAGATGTACAAGATAGATAACTTTATTAATTTATGATCATCACTGATGGGGCTGTATGATTTTAATGACGTCTTCAAAATCGATTCCTAATTCTCTTATTTTTTCTATTGTTGGACAACCATTTCGATTCCATCCTCTTTCTTTATATACCGCATCTTGGAGTTTTGTATATTGTTCCTCCCGATGTTTTCTTAAAATTTTTATTTTTTCTTCCGTGCCTTTATCAGAAATATCAAATCCTAACTCTTGAAGCTGAGTATCATATCTTTCTTGGCGACTTTCATATTCTAACGGTGTAACTGGACCCATCGCTCTATATGGAAAATTTGAGTCTCCTTCACGTAAGCCTTGTCCTAATCGTACATTAAAAATTCTTTGGAAGTTGTACACCCTTTCTGACATAGTAATGAGATCATCTGGAGTTGAATTCCTCCCTGTAACTGCTGAAAAATATTTAGCATACCACTCAACATGATAAGGTATCCTAGCTTGGAGAAGTTCTCCTGTTTTAGGATCTTTAATAGGCAATTCTTTATTTTGAGGTCCTATTGCATCATTCCAAGGTAATTTACACAGTCCATTTAATCCGAACCATGTACGCCAATATGGAAACCATCGTAATGCCTTCGCTTTATCTTCAAAAGTGGGGATTGTATTTCTCACCATATCCTCAAAAATTAACCATGCTTCATCATGTTGAGGTCC
>JBHLNW010000141.1:0-7441 GCA_048941185.1 Promethearchaeota archaeon | reverse complement strand
CAAACGACACTCAATTTCGTATGTATTACGGGAATTCTACTATGAATTCGCAAGAAAATCCAAGTGGTATTTATGATGTTAATACATTTGGAGTTTGGCATCTTTCTGAAATGGGGAACGGGACTATTGACGAATATAAAGATAGTAGTATATACAATAATCATGGTCAAGGGGGAGAAGGCGACTCTCTTTATGTTCCAACTCGAACAAGTGGAATAATTGGGTTTGCACAAGATTTCAATGATTTGGATGGAAAATACGATTTGATTGACTGTGGAAATAATAGTATCTTTGATATCTCTGGAAATCAAATAACCATGCAAGCGTGGATAAAACATAATATTACACCCCAGGAACATTATTACGGAATTATGAACCATAAAGGATGGTATGATGGATATAGTTTATGGATTGAACAAAATTCATTGAAATTAGCATTTAATCTACCAGGGGATACTCATAGAGTGGTCAGTGATAAAGATATTACTACTAATACATGGCATCATGTTGTAGCAACATATGATGGCTCTTATATGAGAATCTACATTGATGGCGTACAAGACATTAATAACCTTACTAAGGTAAATAATATACTGCCCTCATCATCTGAAAAAGATTTCTGGATAGGTCATGGTGATCAACCTAAAGATAAGATTTGGAGTGGTGAATATGAAGGTCAAATAGATGAGGTAAGAATTTCTAATGTCGCCCGCTCAGCAGATTGGATTGCAACAGAATATACCAACCAAATTAATCCAAATAGTTTTTATTCTATTGGAAATCAAATTACAGGAGATATAACACCACCAGATATAACCATAAACTCACCAAACCCTAATGATTTATTTGGATTGAGTGCTCCTAATTATGATCTTACTGTCATAGATGATCATTTAGATTCTATCTGGTATTCATTTAATGGGGGAGCAAATTCTACACCCGTTAGTGCGAGTGGGACCTTAGACGAGGCAATGTGGGATGCTTTAAGCAATGGAACAGTAACGATTCGATTCTACGCTAATGATACCATAGGATATCTGAATTATGAAGAAGTAACTGTAAGAAAGGACATTCTAAGTCCTACAATAACAATCAATAATCCAAGTGAAAATGATCTTTTTGGTTTTGATGCGCCTACTTACGATCTTACAGTTTCAGATCCCAATTTAGACTCAATCTGGTATAGTTTAAATGAAGGCATTACTAATTCCACACCAGTCACTGCAACAGGCACTATCGATCAATATATGTGGAGTTTGGAACCTAACGGTACCGTAACAATTCGATTCTATGCAAATGATACAGTAGGTAATATAAATTATGAAGATGTTATAGTTCTGAGAGATATTATCGAACCCTCAATACTTATTAATTCCCCGAATCCAAACGATCTATTTGGATTCAATGCTCCCACCTATGATCTTACTGTTTCGGATGCCAATTTAGATTCTATCTGGTATTCATTTAATGGAGGAACAAATTCTACACCTGTTAGCGCAAGTGGAGTTTTGGATCAAACTATGTGGAATGCTTTAAGTAATGGAACTGTAACAATTCGTTTCTATGCAAATGACACGCTTGGAAATTTAAATTTCGTAGAAAGGCTAGTGTTAAAAGATATTTTATCTCCTATAATGAATATTATAGAGCCCAATAACTACGATCTGTTTGGAGATGCACCACCTTATGTAAATTTAATTATAACTGATGGAAACCTCGATCAAGTATGGTACCAATTACAAAATGCATCAATATCTACGTCTAATTATACATGGACAGGAATTATAACTCAGAGTGTATGGGATCAAGTCGGAAATGGAACAGTTACAATAAGATTCTACGCAAACGATACAATCGGAAATTTAGAAAATGTCGAAGTGATTGTTTACAAGGATATTTATCTTCCTATAATAACGATCATTAATCCCACCCTAAACGAAGTATGTAACGGTACAGCACCTAGCTTTACTGTAGCCTTAAGTGGTAGTAATTTAAATTCAACCTGGTATACCTTGAATAATGGAGTAGATAATTACACTTTTACAGGTTTAACTGGGAGTATTAACCCGTCAGCATGGACTTCCCGGTCGGATGGTATCGTAACGATTCAATTTTATATAAATAATACATTAGGAGTTTTAGGATTTGATGAAGTGACGGTCATAAAAGACACAATTGCCCCCCTAATTACAATAAATCTTCCCTTGAATAATACGTATTGTGGGGTAGCACCAATTATTAACGCATTGGTAACTGATGCAAATTTAGACATTATTTGGTATGAAGTTAATATAACTTATGTTTTATTAGCAAATAATGTAAATCAACAGCTTGAAACTTCAATTTGGAGTAGTTTACTAGAAGGAGAATTTTATATTTACATTTACGCAAATGATAGTGCGAGTAATTTGAGTGATCCACTTATAATAAGATTATACAAAGATACAAATGCTCCTTCCGCACCGAACTTAATAACTTTCCCTCAAGGAGAAGTAAGCGGTAATTTATTATTCGAATGGGACATAGGCTCAGATCCATCTGGGATTTTAAAGTATAGATTGATAATAGATAATGAAGCTAATCCATTTGCAACACCTGGATTCGTGTTTGAGATCAACATTACGGGAAGTTCTTATACATTTACAGGAACTCTTCAACCAGGGACCTATTATTTCTTTTTATACCAGATTGACGGTGCAGGTAATCAGAGTCCAGCGTCAACTCGGAGTTTCTCTATAAGTTCACCTTCTCAACCTTCAGAATTTCCAATTTGGATTATTTTTGTGATAATAGGAGCAGCTATAGCTGGAGTAGTAGGTATTGTAGTTCTAAAGAAATCAAAAAGCAAAAAGAAATATATTCCGCAAATTCCAGAAAAAAAACCTGTAGCTAAGCCTGTTAAAGAAGTTCCTAAAGAAATTTCACCAGTGGATTATGATATACTGAAAGTTATGAGCCATAATGAATTAACCAGAAGAGAAGAAAATTTACTTGACCACATTCGGTATTTAGAAGAAAACAAAAAGTACACTAAGGCTGCAGAATTGATCGGAGAATTGATTTTAATTGAAGAAATTTTGGGGAATTCTCAAGAAGTAAAATTATATCGCCAAAAACAGATAGATATCGCAATTATGGGTCTTGAATATTTAAAGGATCAATATGAGATTGAATCTAAAAAAGCTGCTCTCTCAGGAGATTATTCGAAAGCACTTGAATTATATAATGAAAGTAAAGTCATCTCTGATAACCTTAAGGGATATATGGAGCACCAAAAGCTTTCTGATACTCAAGAAAGTACTATTTTAGAAACTATAGAAACGCAACCTGTAATAGGAGAAGTGGGAATCGTTTATTCCTGTATGAATGATTTATTAACAAAATATTTTGATGATATCGGAGTTAAGTACTACTCAGATCTCCAGATATATGAGGATATTCAAACTCAGATCCATGGTTTAATACTTGCTGATCAATTACAACTAGAAGATATCGATCCTTTGGTTAGAGAGAGAATTAAGTCAATTCAAATCGTCTTTACTGATGATATTTCTAATGCAAAGGTGACTGAATTATGTCAAACTTTCTATAATCCATATGTGCTATTACTTATAGTCGGTATTAAATGGCCTAACGATGTCGAAGCACAAATTATTGGGACACCTCCAGCTATAGGAATAGAATACCAAGAAAATATCAGAATTATTCATTATGAGTTATTTATAACATTAATCGGATTGAAAGGTGCTTATGAGATCGCATTTAAAGAAATTATTGATTTATATGATAAATCAGAAATAGAAATTTTGCGAGAGACTCAGGAATCAAGTGAAGTAATCATTCACAGCACTGATGAATTAAGATATGATCTTAAAGAAAAAGGGTTGATTACAGATAAATTAGAAGAATATTTTAATAGATAAATTGTAAAAGATCAAATTTTATTATTAACTCTCTTTTTTTTATATTTTTTTAAAGATACATAATAGTATTGAACATAAGATTTAGTTGTTCTAATAATTCTAATCGTATTTCGGAATTAATTTTTGAGATGAAATACGAGATTTGTGTTTCTTCTAATTTTGTGTAAAAATTAAATTCACTCATCATTTTTGACCAATTGACGTTTTTCTTTGTTATAACAATGATCAAAACTACTGTATTATCCTTTAGAGTCTTTATAATTTTTAATATAATGTTATTCCATTCAGGATCAATAGTATCTCTATTCTTGCCATCAAAAACTATAAAAACTCCATCAGAATCAGAAACTTTTATCGTTTCGAATTTACAACTCTCTAAGATTAACCTATTTGAATATTTATAGATTATTTTATCTTTCTTTTCTTTTTTTGAAGACAGTTCTAAATCTGTTATCTCTGTTAATAGGTTTAAAACAGGGTTGTTCATATTATCTCTTGAAATAAACGCTAATGAAAGTGAATTTCTTTTTTCTAAGATTGAAGTAATTTCTGTTATAATCATATTTTTTAAGTTGTTTTCTGCAAATTCTTTGCTTAACATTATATAATGATAAGACACAATCCCAAAAGCTTCTTCAATATTCTCTCCCGACAAAGCGCTCGTTTCGATATAAGAAATTCTTTTATTATATTTTTCAGATAGCATTTCTGCTAGTGTTTCTGCCTCCTCGCGGTCAACTTCTCTCTCCTGCTTTAAATCTCGTTTGTTTCCAACAATTACAACCGATATTTCATGTTCTTTAAATTCATTCAATTCATTAAACCAGTTCATTACATTATAAAAGGAATCTTTGTTTGTTAAATCGAAAACAATGAAAGCAGCTTGAGCCCCTTTATAGTACGCTTTTCGATATCTTTTAAAATATTCTTGAGCTCCAATATCCCAAAGAAAAAGACTAATTTCATTACCAAAAAATTCAAAATTATGACTTAATACATTTAATCCAATAGTAGTACGATAATCTGCTAAGAACCTTCCTTCTACAAACCTCTTTAAGATCGAAGTCTTACCGACTTCATGGTCACCTATAACAATAAATTTAAATCTATATTCTCCCCCCGATTCTAAACCAATTTGATATACTTGATTATCACTTTTATAATATCCTTCTGTTTTATAATCAAAATTGGGAATCGACACCTCAATTAAATCTTCCTTTGTTGAGAAGAGAATCTGAGCAACTTTCTCCGCAAGAAAATATGCATACGGCGCTATTTTCTCAATTGAACCAAGATTTTCAACAACTATACTTAATAGTATCTCGTCCGTAATAGAAATAAATAAGATCCGATTCTTCTCTGTATCAAAATTTGCTGTTCCAAACTTTTTATACGAAAATTCACTACGAAACCGTTCTATTACTGGATTAACTATCGCAGTCATGATTGAAACTAATTCCATATTCACATTTTTCCTACGTTCACCAGAAATAATTAATCCATCTTGATCAGAAACGATAATAGCTTCAACTTCATTATTTATCTTTAAGAAATTTGAAAAGAGTTCAGTTAATAAATTATTCTTGTTTAGTGACAAGATATTATCCTCGAAATTGGATGATTAAAAATATCAAAAATTATGACTTATGTTATAGTTGATTTTCTGATATTAATATAATCAAAACCTTATATAAATGTGATTAAATCTATGCTAAATTCTTTCGAAACAAAAACAAAACTCATTTTCAATCTTCTATGTGAAATTTTGTAATAGATATTTCACTTTTTTCTAAAAAATGGAATCCATTTATGTACTTCTTTCTTATATTCGATATATTCTTCTTGAAATATTTTTTCAAGATCATTCTCTTCATAAGTAGCGAGCCAATTATATGAAATAAAGACTATGATGAAACCAGCGATAGAAATCAATGATATAGTTAAAAAAATAAACGCAAGGTAGATTATAAGAACACCAAGATATAAAGGATGTCTTGTATGTGCAAAAATCCCTGTTTTTATTAACTTAGAAGGTGTGTCTTCTTTATGAAACAATAAATGACCCGTTCTAAATATTAAAAACAAACCTATTATTATGAGGCTTAAAAATAATACAACTCGAACAAGGAATGGAATATAATTAGTTAAAAAAGCTGAAATCATGAAAATAAAAGAATCTAAAATCCATATAAGGAAAAAGATAATCGCAGCGGTAAACTGTATAAGATGTCCTCTAGGATGCTCTTCACCTAAACCTCGTTTATGAATGGATTCCATATTTAATAACCAAGCTTCACTTAAAATATAATAATTCCAATTAATTTAAATTTATAAATTTACCAAGAAAATCGGTTAAAAATTAAATAAGAAGAACTCCGAATTTAGATTAAACAACTTTATAATTATTAGCGTGAATAAAATTGAAAGAATATAAGGTGGAAACTGTAGGTAATATTTACTCCAACGCCAAACATGCGATGGAATTTGAAAAAATTTTAAATGATCAGGCAATAGAGGGTTGGGAATTAAAATTAGTGGCTTCATTCTACTTAGTTTTTGAAAGAGAGAAAAATTAAAAGATGCTGTTAAAAATTATTTACTACTAATTCATTAATTTTTACTTTTTCTTTTATTTAAAAGATCCTCTAATCTTAATATTACTATTTTCTCTATACCCTCTATAAAAAATGTGAATAATGTTGAAAAATTTATAATAAATACTCAATAAATAGCATTGTTATATTAAGAACAAATATAGGTCATCAAATATGCCATTAGAATTTAAAATAGTAATATTAAGATTATTATCTATAGAGAAGATAATTTAACATTCATTTAAATTGATAAAAAATATTATCACCTTAAATAAATTTAAAAACGTAATGTCTTATGTCAAATGGAAAAGGATTAAGTATTTTAGCTCTTTTAATAGGAATATCGGGCTTAGGATTAGGAGTTTTTACAGTAGTGTTCCCCAAAGTTGATACTAATTTTGGTATTCAAAACACATGGTTCAACTATGATTCAACTGGAATGGGATATGCAACCTCCCCCATTAGCACTGATATTGTTCTAGATGCCCTTACAATTAATTTTACCGTAAATTCAGGAGAATCAGTCTATTTTCTTTTCAATACCTTTGCTATCATAACTGGAGGATCACCTGGATTAATACAGTTTAATTTTGTTTTAGATGGGGTAAAAAAAGGACCTCCCGCTTATCCTGAAGTGATATTTGGTTCTGATGGATCAACTCAATATGGTTCGGTTACACTTCAAATTGCAAAGGTAATATCTACTGGTTTTCATAATTTAACAATTGTAATAATAGGGACATACGCGAGTAATGGGATTAAGGATTGCACTCTATTAGTTCAAACATTTATTCCCTAATAATGAAATTTCAATCTGATTATAAATCAGAATTTTACTTTTTTTTATATTTTTTAACTTATAATTGATTTATATTGGGATGTGGTTTACATATTTAATGGAATTGCTTTTTCAATAAATATTTC
>JBHLNW010000032.1:0-32206 GCA_048941185.1 Promethearchaeota archaeon | reverse complement strand
CAAATTGATGCTGATGGAGTTCCCGCTGAATGGCAAATAGTACCAGAAGCGATGGATAATAAAGTAATTTTATATTTTCATGGTGGAGGCATGGTTTTAATGTCTCCTAAAACTCATAGAGCATTAACAATTCAAATCGCCAAGCTTACGAGGGTGAAAGTACTCAGTGTCGATTATCGACTTGCACCTGAACATCCTTTTCCTGCACCTTTAGAAGATTGTGTTAAAGCATATAAATGGCTTCTTTCACAAGAAATAAAGCCAGAAAATATAGTTATTGCTGGTGATTCAGCTGGAGGAAATTTAACATTAACAACTTTAATTAAACTAAGAGATGAAGGTGTACCATTACCTACTGGAGTAGTAGCATTATCACCGGCAACTGATTTTACAGGCGATAGTAAAACATTTTATGAAAATGCTAAAACCGATCCAATTTTAGCAGATATAGGAATTTTCTGGTGGACAACAGCCTTTTTAGCAGGAGCAGATCCTAATAACCCATTGATTTCTCCTCTACTTGCGGATTTAAAAAATTTACCACCTATATTAATTCAAGTAAGTACAAGTGAAATGCTTTATGATCATTCTACAAGGTTCGTAGAACGAGCTAAGGCAGCAGGTATTGATGCTACATTACAAGAATGGAAAGATACTATCCATGTTTTTCAAGGATTTGGATTACATGATTTACCAGAAGCAAAAGAAGCTATAGTTAAAATCGGAGAATTCATTCAAAATCTCTTTAAAAATTAAATTTTACTTTTTTAAATAAGTATAAATCTTATAACAAAGCTCTTTTTTTTCTTTTTATTTTAATAAAATCTAAAAAATCCCATATAACCCAAACTTAATACTATATAGCTGATTTAATAAACTATAATTAAAAAAAAGATTTTTAATTGAGAAATGTCAGAAACAAAAGAAGATAAACCTTTAACATTCATAGAAGGAGAGAAAGTATCTCTTTGTGCAGCTAATTTGGACCATATTAATCTTTATGCTATTTGGAAGAATAATCCAAGGACTAGAAAATATATTAGATATAATATGCCTCAAACCATTGAGGAGATCAAAAAATTATTTGAACCAAAGAAGGATGCAATAAAAAATGATATTTTTTTGGAGATTTGGCATAAAGCAGATAAAAAGCCAATAGGATATGGAACATTATTTAGGATTCAATGGTTTACTCGTAATGCGTATATTTCTATTGTAATAGATCCAGAATATTGGGGACAGGGTATTGGAACTGAAGCGGGAAAACTACTTGTAGATTACGCTTATAAAGAGTTAAATTTACATAAAATAACAGCTCGAACTTTTGCACCAAACTCAGCTTCTCATCGGATAGCTGAGAAAATTGGTTTTAAGCATGAAATTACACTCAAAAATGAAGTTTATATAGATGGGGAACATGTTGATGTTCTAGAATATGCAATTTTTAAAGATGATTGGATGAAATCTCATTAAACTGAATTTATATCAAGAGGTAAAAATTTTGGGATTGAAGGAAGATTTTAATGAAACCGAACCACAAGAGCCCTCTCCTTTTATTAAAGGAGAAAATATTTGTCTTATTCCCCATAATTCTAAATATATCAATTTATATTTAAAATGGTCAAATAATTGGAAAGTCCGAAAATATGCTAGAGATATTCTACCTATTGTAGCAGAAGATATGAAAAAATGGTTTGAGATAAGTGAGAGAGGAACACGTAATTATATAGGATTTACAATTTGGCACAAAAAAGATAAGAAACCAATTGGTCTCGCAGACTTAAGTTTGATAGATTGGGTAAATAGCTGGGCAAATGTAGGTCTTGCCATTGGAGAACCTTCTTATTGGAATAGGAATATAGCTACTGAAGCAACAGAACTGATAATCGAATATGCATTTAATGAATTAAGACTCCATAAATTACAAGGATGTGCTGCCGTAGAAAATATCGGTTCTTGGAGTGTTGCTGAAAAAGTTGGTTTTCTTTTCGAAGGAATAGGAAAACAAAATATGTATGTTGATGGAAAATATTTAGATGAAAAAAGATATTGTTTGTTAAGAGAAGATTGGCTTAAATCTAAAAATTAAATAATAAAAATATTAATAGAATGTGATTGATTTCATGACAGAAAAGACAGAGAAAGATGTACCTATCTTTATTAAAGGAGAAAGAATAAGTTTTATTCCTCAAAATTCTGAAAATATTAATTTATATGTAAAATGGCTTAATGATCCTGTAGTTCGCAAATATGCAAGAAGTATAGTGCCAAGTAGAGCAGAAGATATTAAGAAATGGTTTGAACCAAGCGATTGGGGGATCCCCCAATTTATAGCCTTTGAGATCTGGCATAATAAAGATAAAAAGTCTATAGGGCACGTAGGATTAGGTTGGATAGATTGGATTAATGGATGGGCAAATGCTTTTATGCGAATTGGAGAACCAACCTATTGGAATAAAAATATTGCTACAGAAGCTACAGAATTACTCCTTGACTATGCATTCAATGAATTGAATCTTAATAAATTGCACGGTGGTGTTTGTGTGGAAAATATCGGTTCCTGGAAGGTTGCTGAGAAAACAGGTTTTGAAATTGAAGGAATAAGAGAAGATGAGTTTTATGTTGATGGGAAGCATCTTGGTGTTAAAACTTATCAAATATTAAAAGAAGATTGGATAAAGAGGAAAAAATTAGAATAAACACTATTATTGTTTACTATTTTAAATATTTTCTAATTCTGGGAGTAGAATTACGAAATTACTTCCTTGAGTAAAATCTCCTTTTACTTTATCCTCAACCCAGATTTTACCCCCAAAAGTCTGAATTATTTTATTTACTAAAGAAAGGCCAAGTCCCATCCCCTTGGTTCCTTTTAATTTTCTATTATCCTGTTTGAAAATAGAATATTTTCTTTCATTTGGTATTCCTACACCATTATCGATTAATTCAATTTTATTATATTTAGGACCACCCAATTCAGTTTTAGAAACCTTTATTATAATAAATATTTCAGAATTTTCATTATATTTCACAGCATTAAGTAAAAAATTTTCAAAAACATCCTGTAAAAGCTCATTAGCATTCACAATTACATGCTCTTCAATACAATCGATGGAGATATTAATATTTCTGTTATTATATGACTTTTTAACGAATTCAATAGCTTTTCTCATTAATTCGCAAATTTCCGTTGGTTGAGCGTGTATTTCTTCTTCTTCAAGTTTAGAGAGTGTATGGACATTTGAAACTAATTTAGCACCTCTTTCAACTTGATTATTAATAATATTTTCAACTTCTTGTATGATTTTAGATTTTTCAGAATCTCTTATATGATGAGAAATAAGTTCCATTGAAGAACCAATAATATGCAGGATGTTGTTAATATCATGTGCGAACAAATCTCTGTAAAAATTTGCTCTATTATAAGCTTCTCGGTATTTATTTTCTGATTCTTTTAATTTTTTTTCAATCTCTTTTCTTCCTGAAATATTCCTTCCAACATAAACTATAAGAACATTTCCCTCTGGATCCTGCAAACTTGTTCCAGAGTATTCATATGGGATTTTTGAACCATCTTTGGTAATTAGTGTCATTTCTAAAGTCGATTTACCGTTTTCTAATACCCTTTGTGATGCAGATTCTACTTTCTTTAGATCTTCTTCACTATAATAAGAATCAGGTGCCTTTAGTGATTTTATTTCATTATCGCTATATCCTGAGATTTCACTAAATGCTTTATTCCATATAATTGCTAGTCCAGTTTGAGGATTGAATACAAAAACTGTGTCTTGTGTTGCATTAACCACATCCATGATAAAATTCTTTTCGATAATTTCTTTAGAAATCATGATTTATTGCTTCCTTTAACAATTTTCTTTTTTAAAAAGTTCTTGTATAATATCTAATCTAATAGATAATGATTAAATCCATATTTTAAGTTTCATCTAATATTCTATAAAATTACAGCATTTTACGTATTGATAGAACGAATAAAATATAAAACTCAGTATTTTTAAACTGTTTGAAATCAAAAACCGTCTTTGCATTTTTTAAACTCATCAAACATAATAAATCCTGTTAAGAAGGAATTATATTTTATAAAAGAACAGTATAAAAAAAAGAAATTTAGATTTTGAACTGGATTTAACCGCCACCTATTGGAGGAAAGATAGAAACTAAATCTCCATCTTTCATAACAGTTTTGAGATCTTTATGTGGACGCCCATTAACCAAGATTATTGCTCTTCTCTCATCCTTGGGAATACCATACTTATCGAATAGCAGTTTAATCTCAGAATTTTCCGGAATTGTCAAGATTTCTTTTGCAGGACCATATTGCCTTAGAGTGGCAAAGAATTTAACTGTAACCGTAATAGTTTTGTTATTCATCTTCTTCCCGTTTAAAATACCATTTATATAATAATCCCATATTGCGAGGGAACAAAGCAACTTTATCTCCTGATTTTACCTTTTTCTTGAGACCTGCATATATTCCATTAACGAAAATATGACTAACTTCATTATCTTTAATCATGTACTTTCTGAGTATATCTGCCACCCACATTATTTCTGGATCATTTATCTTTAATCTTAATGGTAAGGTTCCTGATATTTTTGGGTCTGCTTTTTTTCTTAAGTCCCCGAATAATTTTAAATCAATTGGCATTTTTTAGATCCTATTCAACTTAAAATACGCTATCTAAATCATCATCTGGCACATCAAATACAGTATTATGAGGAGGAAGCTTTTCTTCCAATATAAATTCTGGAAGTCTATCATGAATGGAAGTAAATCCTGCTTTCTTGTTAAACTCAAGTTCGGTATCGATAATAGATTTTCCAATTGGTCCAACATCATTAACAGTTAGATTCGCTCCTAGTACACCATTTAAAGACTCAACAACTCCTTCTAATCCTTCTGGAATGTCAAGCACCGCAAATGCAATGAAAAGACAGTATCCTGATGCATCAACTGCAGCAGTAGCTAATTGTAAATTACGTGAAACTTCAGCCTTTTTTGGATCCATTGGATCTAATGTTCCTCCTACTCCTAAAATTTCTGGAGCTATTGCATACCCAGCGGTATGATCAGCACCCATAGGAGTCGTTGCGTATGTTACACCTATTCCTTTTATTGCTCGTGGATCATATGCAGGGAATCCTTGGCCTTTACAAGTTGGTATCCTTGTAACACCTAAAACTTTTCCAGTAATTTCAGTACCTTGAGATAAAATTTTTCCTATTGGTGTTTTTTTACGAATCTCCTCCATGAGATTTAAGGCTCCTTTACCATCCCCAAAGTTAGCTAATCCTCCTTCCATTGCAACAGCAATCGTGTCACCTGCCTCAATTGTATCAGTACCTAAATCATTACAAGCTCGATTTAATTCTCCAATATCATCTAAATCATAAATTCCACAATTAGGACCAAGAGCCCAAACACTCTCATATTCAAGGACTCCAACTGGGTCTTTACCACCTGGTTTTACCCAAACTTCTGAACATTGTATGATACAACCAGGATTACAGAAGTGAGGTCTTTGACCACCTCTTTTTTTAATTATTTCTGCCTTAGCTTCACCAGAAACTTTTTCCGCTCGATCATCTTGCCCAGCAGAAAAGTTTCTTTGAGGTAATCCTCCTGCTTCATTAATGATATTAACTAATACGGATGTACCATACGAATTAAGAGCCCCTTCTGGTTTTGTAACGTCATGAGATGTAAGGGCATCTCGTAATTTTTTAATACCTGCTTTAAATACGTCTTCGTTAGCAATTTCTACTCCTGGAGCTCCATTTTCATCAACTACTATGAATTTTAAACCTTTAGATGCCATAACAGCACCTAAACCACCTCTTCCAGCATAACGGCTAGGTAATCCCTCGGGATCATTAAAACAAACACCTGACATAGCTCCAAGTAATTCAGCAGCAATCCCTACACCACATATCCCTACTTTATCACCAAATTCTTTAAAGAGATCTTTATAGACACCATATAATCCTTTTCCAGACCATTTATTGGCATTAATGAATTCTCCACCATCCATAGTTACTTTAAGAAGATAATAATCGTCTCCTTTATGTTTACCTTCTACTATTATGGCTCCTATACGCATCCGAGCTAACATCTGAGCAAAGGGAGTTCCCGCATTGGCTTCTTTTATACCTCCAGTCAAAGGAGACTTCCCTCCTACAGAAAGTCTTCCACTTGAAGGTGCCGCAGTTCCAGTAACAATCCCAGGAGCGAGTACTAACTTATTATGTGGCCCTAATGGATTACATGTTGGAGGCACTTCTTTACCAACTATTGTTGATGTCATCCCACGTCCACCCAAAGCAGAGTAATCTGCAGGTAAATCCTCAAATCTAGCTTCAAGATTAGTCATATTAACTCTTAATATTCTTTTTGGCAAATTTTTCACCTCTAAGTTATGTAGCATTATATGATTTGGTTAGCTTATTATTTATACCTTATCCATAACAATCTTAAATACGATATGTACAGATAATCCTATCGGTCTTCCAAGAGAGAAGACCTATTTTGAATGGTTGATTCCTTAATTATAAACATAAATTTATGGAAAAGTTATAATATTTGATGAATTGATATGAAAAATACTGAGCATCAAGAAAGACAATCTTTAATTTTTAAGATCATACAAAGTGGAGAAATTATTAAAATTGCGTTAACAGAAATAAATCTAGCAAATAATTTTAGGGAGATTTATTTACCACTTTTAAAACAACTAAAACTAAAACAAAAAGACGTTTATGTTAGTAATGAAGAAGGAAAGATGATCGGTGATTTCGATATGGAATTGTCTTTAGAAAGTATTTTAAATAAATTTGGTAATAAGTTAAAGCTTTATTGTGAAAAAATATTTTAATTAAATTCATTCTACCTTTACTTATTTAAAAATAGGGATTAAGAGATGACTTGGGGACTCATATGAGTGATAGACCGTTTGTTTAGCAACAGAATAGTCTTCTGGTTTGCCTTCTCCCCCTAAATTTGCGTTAATGTCAAATCTTGGGAAATTACTTGATGTTATTTCAATTCTTATTTTATGATCTTTCCTAAAATAATTTGAAGTATTTCCTAATTCAATCTCATATCTATAAATTTCTCCTGGGTCAATGAGAGAGGGCTTATCATCTCCATTTCTGAAACGAGCTCGAATTCCCGCATCTAAAATATTTAAGGCTTTTCCTCTAGGAGATACATCGACTAATTTGACCATAAAATCTGTATCTATTGCGGTTGAGGAGGCATATAATACCATCTTTACCGGGCCGCTTATTTCTAATCCTTCTTCTAACGGTTTGGTTGAATAAATTAATACATCTTTTCTTTTTTCGGCATCTCTCTGATTTCGAGCTCCTTTTAAAATTAGTAAATTTCTTCCTCCTTTAGTGAGAACAGGATTCATTGGATCAAAAGTATATTTATCTTCCATTTCATTGGTCGATGGTTCTTCAAGATTCAAGGTTCCATCTCCCTTTATGCTATTAGCATTTCCATTAGAATGAATGAATAACTTTTGATATTCAAGGTTATTGGGGGGCCAATTATTCGTATATCTCCAAATATTTTTTCCCATCACCCAATACTTAATAGAAGGTTTGTTTATCTCAGAAAAAGCATTCTTATCATTCATCAACCAATAGTGATTCCAGTTAAGATTTAAAAATCCTCTAAAGAAACTTAACATACCAGCATTTCTAATTTTGCTTTCGGGATGTCCAATTGCTGCATGTGCCCAAGATCCTATTAGTAATTTCGAATATTTTCTGGCATCACCAATAGCTTTTTCTTTTATTTCTAAAAAATCTTTTAATTGCTTTTCAAAAAACATATCCTGCCAACCAGCTAACATGAAAACAGGTTTTGATAATTTACTAGTATCCATCTCTAGGAATCCAGACATCTTATATGAATCCTTATCTAATCCTTGTGTAATCAAGAAATCATTTAGGAATTTAAAATACACTTTAAAACTACGTTTACAAGGATCAAAATGTTTTATGTTATAATAAGCCACCAAAAGATCTTGAATTTCTTTAATACTTTTACCTTTTAACTGAGATAAACTAATTCGACTCTTCTTATTAATCGGATCATTAAATAAAGCATATTTTGGATTTAAAAACCTTTCATACATCAACTTTGTTAAGGTTTGTACCCGTGGAATCTCTCGGTGTGATACAATATTAACCATTATTCTATATATTGAGGTAGTAAGCGCATGAATCTGTAAACCTCCATTATTTTTCCATAAATTCAAGGTTGATGTAATAGCTGGTGTTATACATGTTAAATATTTATTATCCCAAGATAACGCAAGTTGAGTTATCCCAAAATAACTTGCTCCTACCATTCCTATTTTTCCATTGTACCAATATTGTTTAGAAATCCATTCTAAGGTTTTTAAGCCATCCTCTCTTTCAGTAAATAAATAATAATTGAAGCCATTGGAATGCCCTGTGCCTCGAATATCTTGTATAACTGTTACAAATCCATAAGCAGCATAACCAAAGCCTATAAAACTGAAAACGTCTTTCCAGTATGGTAACCTTATTAATATAGTTGGAGATTTGCCTTTTTTCTTATAAATATTTTTTGGCATATAAATATCAGTAGCTAGTTTTATACCATCATTCAATTCGATAAAAGTTTCTGGATATTTTTTCACACTATTTCTTGGATAACCCAAACCTAATAATACCCCTATCATCTTAACAAAAGGAACAGATCCATCCTTAACTATTTTACTAATTATCCTCCAAATGAATTGGGGTAATTTTGGCCTAATTGGCACCTTCAAATAAGATAAGCTTGTTACATGGTTTTCTTTCATTAAATTGATAAAAAATTAATAGCTTATAAAGTTTCAATAATTAAAAATAGCAGGCCCGGGGGGACTTGAACCCCCGATCTTCAGCTTAGGAGGCTGCCGCCTTATCCAGTCTGGGCCACGGGCCTAGCATTATTACTTTTCTGTATAATCATATAAAAGCATTATATAATAAAAACTTGAATGAATACATTATAATTAGATTTCTTTTTCCAAGTTAATCTTTCGACAATTTTATCATTAGATTGTATGTGATTATTGATATATAAAACTTCAAAAAGTATAGAAAGGTTTTAGAAAGGTTTTAATTGATGTCGTTTTTAAATGTAATTATAAATATTTTTTTATCAATAATTGTTTTTTTGAGTTTATAGAAGATGCAACGTTCAAATAGGCCGATTGATTATTTAAAATCATCAATTAATGAAATTATTCTCATTAAAGTGAAGCGTAACCGTCTCTTCAGAGGTCGGTTAGGTGGATTTGACGAACATCTCAATCTTTATCTTGAGGAAACTAGTCAAATTTTTGAATTTCAAGATGATGAAGGTAACATCCGAGAGGAACACGAAAACCTTGGGTCCATAGTTGTACGAGGGGATAATGTAATCTTCGTGAATCTCGCACATCTATAGGGGTTTTGTATCAATACTTAGCATTTTTTGATATCTGATCATCTCTATTTATATATCATCATAACTATAAGGTAGAATTGTAATTATCTTTTTATATCACGATTATTTTGCTAGTAATAACATAAATAATTGAAATACATGAAATAATTAGTTTCAATATTCGAGTGTTTTTATAAAATTGAATTCATTAAAAGAAGAACCCAAGGAAATTTTGACATTAATCAGTCCAAATCTGGGGCGTCCATTAATTTTAGATATAGATCATAAATTAAAAAGCAGAAAATTTTACACTACTTTACTTTTTATTGGTTATGATTATGATCCAGAATTTTTTAAAAAATCAATTCAAAACCAAATAAAAATTGTTCCTTTATTTGACTATAGATGGTCGTATAAGTTAATATTTAAGAGAAAGGAGAAGGGAATTTTTTCTAAATGGAGAGAGAGAAAACAAAGAAAAAAAAGAAAGAAATTTCTCGGAGATAAATTAAAAACTCTGATGGACAGTGAATTAAACTTAGAACAACTAAAAATTTTAAAATCTCATCTTCATAGAGGTGATCCAATATCCCCTAGAATAATAAACGTTGAAAATTCTTCTGTAACTTCAATTAATGATCTATCTTATCTTAAAGATTTAACCCCTCAAGAAATTCTAATAAAAAATCAAGTGTTTGGAAAACTAAATCGATTTTATAAGGTACAAGTTGAATTTAGTATTAGCAAAGAAGTTATCAAATTTCTAAAAGAAAGAAATTTTGTTATGTTTGACATCTATTACCCAAATAATAAAATAAATTATCATTCTCTAGTTATTTCGAAACAACAGTGGAAAGATTTTACGTTCGTTCACGCTACAGATTTACATTTAGCAGAAAGAAACGATAGACTATACGAAATTATTAAAAATTGGACTGAGAGCTCAATTAAAGAAGATGTTGAGGATTTTTTCGATACTTTGAAAAAAAAATTGAAATTTAAGAAAAACCAAGATCACGAGGAAAAAATATTATCTGACATTAAATTACCATTAAGGAAGCGTTTGATTAATCCAAATAATCAATTAAGGAAATTTATTAAATTAATGAATAAGAAAGTGCTTAGAAATGAATTAGATTTTATCGTTATGACAGGAGATCTTGTTGATTATACAATTTTAAGCAGATTAGCAAAAAAACTCCGGAAACTGAATGAATTTAGATATGAGGATAGTAATTGGCAGATTTTCAAAAATATAATACTTAATATGCCATCTCAAGAAAAATATAAAGGAGTTATAAGAAGTGAAGAGTTAAATTGCCCAATTTTTACAATTGTAGGAAATCACGATTATCGCCCTTTTCATTATGATTTAACTTGGGGAAATATGTACACTAAGATTGGATTAAATGCTTCTGAAGCAATAGCGTTAAATGAATTATTTTCAGCATCCCCCATTACAGCTTTAACAAAAACTTCATTTGCATTAACAGGTTACTTATCGCAGATAAATTCATCTGAAGATTTTAATATGAAACTTGGTAATAACCTATTCATTTTTTTGAATTCTGGTGGAGATTCATTTAGAAATATCAGAGATTTATTAACGGGTCATCCATCTCTCACAGGTATAACATTAAAACAAATAAAATATCTAGAAAATATTATGAATTATGAAATCAATGAAAATATGAATACATTTTTATTTATACATGGACCTCCCTTGAATCCAGGGGGTGAAAAATTAAGTATTAATATATTTGAAAAAAAGGGGAGTCGATTTGTAAGACATAGGATAAATGATTATAAAGAATCGAAAATTAAAAATATAGGTAAAAATATATCTAAAGCACGTATTGATGGTGTGTTTAATATCAAGTATGGATGTGTATCTTCAAATTGGGAAAAATTAATTGAATTCTGTAAAAATTTCACAGTTCTCACACTCTCCGGACATACACACACCAATCGAGAATTTAGATTAGCTGATCCTGGAGAATTTAAAACTAGTGTGTTTGATGCACCTCCTTTTAGATTAAAGAAGATTGAAAATCCTGTGGCTGTTTTTTATGATGATTATTCTGAGATATATGATAACCCAAAAGCTATAAGTTTAAATGGTCCATTTGTAGTACAAACTCCTGCCTTAGGATTAGGCAGTTATGGAAATCCAAAAACCGCGGGAGGTTACAGGGAAATAATTGTAAAAGATGGAGAACTAACCTCTTTTAAAGTAAGATATATTAACCGCTGACTATAATGAGTTCTTATACATCTTATCCGAATAAATTATTAAAATAAAAATGATTATTTACCTGAAACTAACTAAACTTAATTACTGTTGAAATCAAATAAAAGTTACAACATCATAATCTCGAAGTGTTATTCTTGTACATTAAAAATACATTTGAAATTCTTACGGAAGAAATACCCAAAGATCAATTCAAATTAAGAAAAATCGGGCTTCAAGCGATCTCAAAAGCAATCTCTGCTGTAAAACCTGAAAATTTAATGGAAAAATCTATTAAAGTACTTGATAATAAATTAATTATTGATAATGATGAATATTATTTACCAAAATTCGAAAAAATTCATATCATTGGAGGGGGAAAAGCTACTGCTGAAATGGCATTGACACTTGAAAGGATTTTGTCAAATATGAAAGATATCGATTACAGTGGCATAATAAATGTACCAGAAGATCTTGAACAACAAAAATTTTCCAAAAAAAGTAAAATCTCTATCAACTTTGCATCCCATCCAATTCCAAATGAAAATGGACTTAAAGGAACTTTATCCATGGTTGAAATGATAGAAAATTCAACGAAAAATGATCTTTTTATTTGTTTAATTTCTGGAGGAGGTTCCGCATTACTCCCGCTTCCAAAAAAAGGTATATTACTTAAAGATATCAAAGATGTAAATTCTTTACTCTTATCTTCAGGAGCATCAATTCACGAAATTAACACGATAAGAAAACATTTATCAGATTTTAAAGGTGGGAATCTAGCAAAGAAAATATACAGTTCAAGTGGTGCTATTCTTATCTCTTTAATCATTTCAGATGTTGTCGGAGATGATTTGGATTCAATTGCCTCCGGACCAACCGTACCTGACAAAACTACTTTTAAAGATGCCCTTGAAATTATAAAAAAGTATAATTTGTTGACAAAGATACCTATTTCAGTAAATGAGTATTTAGAAAAAGGATTATCTGATAGAACTTTAGAAACTCCAAAACCAAATGATTCTTGCTTTATTAATGTTCACAATTACCTAATTGGGAGTGTTATCTATGCTGCTCAAGAAGTTAAATCTTTCTTAACGAATGAAGGATTTGAAGTTAACTACTTTTCTGCCAAGATTATTGGTGAAGCTAAAGAATTTGGAAAATCTCTCTTCAAAATCATAACTACTCATGTTCAAAATAATTTAGATCAAAAAATTTCTGGAAGAAAAGCGCTTATTGGAACTGGTGAATTAACCGTTACAATTAGAGGGAAGGGCATTGGGGGAAGAAATCAAGAGATGTTACTAAGTTTTCTGAACATAATAAAAGATAAAAAGTTTGATTATAACTTTCTAATCATCGGTGCAAATCTGGATGGTATTGAAGGCAATAGTAAAGCGATGGGAGCTTTAATTGATAATTATGTGCTTTCGAAAATGATTTCAAATAATTTAAATCCAGAGGGATATCTATTTAATAATGATTCCAATAGCTTTTTTAAGACATTAAGAACTGAAATAGTTAGTGGACCGACTGGTTGTAATGTAAATGATTTAATCTTAATTCTTATTTCAATATAGATTTAAATATTTAAATTTATATTAAAAGTAGCGAATATGAGTGAAATAATAGTTTGTCCTTTATGCGGTTTTAGTTTTAAATATTCAAACGCTAAAGCAGATAAGGGAAATATTAAGTGTCCCATGTGTGGGCATGAATTCAGAAAATCCTCTATTTCTCCTTTTACTCAAAAAGAATTTGAAAAGAAATTCTAGTAAATTTTGAGAACAAAAGTAAATATTGAGAGAAGAAATTAGATTTTGTTGTAATTGGATAAAAACTTTTAACATAATAATAATTTTGATATTGAAAAATTTTTTAAGGATTGTAATTGAATTTAGATTACCGATTAATTTATATTAATTGATAAATAATTTTCAATTTAATACAAATCAAATTCTTGGTAAAATACGATGGGTAAAAAAGATAAGAAAAAGAAAACACCAGCGCGAACGGCACGAATGGGCTGGGATAAATCAGAAGCTGAGGAAGAAATTGTAGCTGATGCATTAAAACGAAAGGATTTGGATACAGGACGTGTTGAATTACTTGATAGAGATACCGCTACTCCAGTTATTGAGACATATGACGAAGATACCGGAAAACTTGAAGGCAGTATTGTTTTAAAAGATGGTAATAGAGAAGGATTACTAGCTTTAGTAAAAATAATTGAAACTGTAGAGGTAGAACAGGATCATGATGCAAATATTAAATCATTTGCCCATAGCGGTAAATTTAACATTGAAAATCCTAGTTCTGCGGACAGATTATGGGATATAGATGTTTCTCTCCAAGGTATTGGGAGTACTGACTTGAAATCTAAAGATATTTCCATAAGAGAATTAGGCACTGAATCACCAGATAATATTGACTCAAGAAATTTTAAAATCACAAAGGATATAAAAAATTTATTACTAGTTAAAGAATTTATAAGTACTCTCCCAAATGCTGATGATGTTTTAAATATCAATGATATTGAAAAAGAATTACTTAAAATAAAAGATAAAACAGGTAAACCCTCTTCTAAACCACCAAAACCAAAAGTGGAAGAGGAAGAAGAAGAGGAAGTGGAAGAGGAAGAAGAAGAGGAAGAATTAGAAAATGAAGGTGAGAATTGGGGTGATGGAGGGACTCTTGTTGAAACTGGATTAGAATCTTTTGGAATCTCAATTGACAAAGAAAACGTTGTTACTTTCGCTATAGCAATTAGAAGTATGTTTGATAAACCAGTAACTAATCTTAAAGTCGTTAAAAATATTCCTGAAGATTATAGAAACCCTGTAATCAAAGATACTACCGATGGAAGGGCTCAAATTGAGGGTAATCAAATTATTTGGACAATCGACAAATTAGTTCCAGAATATACCGTGATGTGTAAATTCACATGTGATATTATGGTCACTGATATTAAAAAAAGGAGAACTGGAAAGATAGAAGTTACATATCAAGCAGCATCTTCCTACGCTGAAGGATTAGCTATTGATAAATTTGACGCTTATACAAGAAACAAATTTTATGTAGATACCGTTGAAAGGGATGAAGAACCTGGCATATTTGATTGTAAATTAGTATTTGATAATTCATCCGAATTTATAATACAACTCTTCAATGCTGATGTATATTCACCCAAGGATGAATCAAAAAAATTTGTAGATATTGATCCTAACGATGTCCCAATGTTACCAAGTGGTGCACAATGGCATTCAACAAAATGGCAATATGAAAGTGATGAATATCCAACCTTTAGAAAGAAGTTAGAGTTTAGAGTAATGCCAGATTTTCAGACAATTGTCAATGGTACAATGGCTTTATCTGACGTTATTTTAGAGATTGGAAGTATTACTGGTGTAATGTCTTATAACCTAACTGAAGTTCCAACTTATCGAACAAAAGATGTTATTGCAACCCTTAAAATGGTCAATAATGGTTCAGCACCACTTAATGAGGTTACAGTCATTCAACAGTATTTTAGTGATGAATTTCAACCTCCTAAAGCTGATGAAGTTAAATTACTCTGGGATGGTGAAGAAGTTGAAGTCTCTGCCGTAGCTGTAAGTTTCGAGGATAAAGCTTTCAAAATTGATCTCAGAGATTTAAAAGACAGCGGTACTGGAATGTTTAAACCAGACTCAACTTTAGAGTTTGAGTATCCTATTCATTGTATAAACCCTGCTCGTGAATCTACATTTGAGTCTGAAATAACTTATCTCGCAAATACTTTTCCAGTAAGTCAAGAGCTAGAATTCAAACCAAAAGTTCCTGTTATCGAGGCTATGCACATCAGAAGGAAATTTAGAATAGGTAAAGAAGTTTTGCCTATAGGAGATCTGGGAAATTACAGAATTATATTAACTCTTGAAAATATTGGAGAATCCAAGTTGCATAATTTGGTCTTATTAGATAAAGTTCCAGATTTGTTCGAATATGGAGATTACTCAATGACTCCAGAAATCACTGATGAAGTAGGTCAAGATACTTTAAAGTGGGATATTAAACTTTTGGACGTAGGAGAAAAATTAGAAATTACATATGAGATAACTGGTAAAGGAAAATATAGTCCATCTGATGCCCAATTAGCGCTTTAATCTTAATAAAGCACTTTTTATTTTTTTTATTTTTTATATTTACAATAATAGTTTAATAACCTTAGGGATAATTATTAAATGAAGAAATAACGAAGTTTAATTTAATTACTACTTTTAATAAGTCTTGAGAAAAAATGTTAAGAAAACGTTATCAACTGAATTGGATGTTTGAATGTCCAGATGCGGTGCTAACTTGTTCAGTATTAAAATGTAAAGATAAAAATTTTTTAGTTTTCGGTGGTCATGATAAAACTCTTTATTTGATGGACGAAGAAATGAATATTATTGATGATAGAACATTTGATGGTTGGTGTAGGTGCAGTTATGTAATAGATCTTGATGGAGATGGATGTGATGAGGTATTAGTAGGTGCTGGCGATGGAAATTTTATGGTTTTGAAATTGAATATCGAAAAGAAAAAGCTTACAGGTTTAATGCGGTATAAGGCTTCAAAGAGGATTAATTGTTGTATTGCTGGAGATTTCACACTGGATGGGAATATTGAATTGATATTTGGAAGTGATGATAAAACAATTCGGATTTTTGATGATATCAAGGCAAAAGAACCAAAATATATTTTATATTATGATTCGTGGGTCACTACTTGTACTTTAGGGTTTTTAAAATTACCTGATTATGAAACTCCTATATGTGGATTATTAGTTGGCACTAAAAATGGCTTAGTTCAATTAATACAATTTCAGGATAAGATGCTAGAGATTATTTGGCAAAAAAATTTTAATACTCAGATCAATGATATTAAAGTTGGAGATGTTACTAATGATGGATTAAATGAAATTTTAATAAGTACCGACGATTCTCTTATAAATGTTTTAAATAGTGAAGGAGAACTCATTGAAGAGATTAATACTGAAGAGGGACGTCCAATAACATTATTAATTGAAGATATAGATGGTGATAATGCAAAAGAAATTGTTGCTGGATGTGCAGATGGTTCTTTAAAAGTCTTTCATAATCCAAATTTAGATTCACACGAATTTGAATTAAAATGGAAGACTAAAGTATCTACATCTATTAAAAATGTATGTTATCTTATGGGGAAAGATGAGAATGTAAAGCATATTTTATTTGGAGGATATGATCGTACAATTAGAAATATCACTGATTTTGAATGGGGTCAAAAACAATTGCTTGAAATTCCCCAACAAATTAACATCGATGAAATTAAGGAAGGTAAAAGAACTGATTTAATTAATGAAATTGCGAAAATAAGAGAAGTTTCAACAAACCTAAGAGAACACATTTTCAACTTTCTTAAGGATAAAGGCTATTTAAAAAACTTAATGGAAGAATTATTAAATTTAGGCTATTCTGAGGACGAAATCTTGGATGAGTTCGCATTATTAAAAACACAGAAATCAGTTCTTTATGAGAAAGTTACATATCCTGTATGGAGTTTACCAAGTGAAGAAATTGAGAAGGAGATGCCTGAAGAAGTCAAAGCAGAAATTAAAGTTGAAGAACAACCAAAACCTAAGGTCCAACCATTAGTTATTGAAGAGAAAATTACTCCAAAAAAGGAAAAATTACGTGCAGCTTTAGAAAGTGAATCTAAAGAAAAGGTTGCTGAAGAAAAGGTTAGTGTTGGGGGATCATTGGGAGATATTATTATTGAATATTTAAAAGAGCAAAAATTGGTCGCAACCAAGTTAGAATTCATTGATGGTATTAAAAAAAAAGGATTTTCAAATAACGAAATTGAAAATGAAATAAATAAATTAAAGGATCAAGGCAAAATTCAATATTCACGAGCTAAGCCAAAAGGATGGAGTTTAATTAAATAATTAATCTGTAGTCTTCTTTATAAAAAACTCCTTTAATGTTTCTTGAAATGGTTCAAATTGATTTAATTCTGTGAAATCTACTTCATTATACTTTTGAATGAATAATTGTAATACCGGATTAATCCTTTCAAAAAATTTTCTTACCAGTTTATCAGATTTTTTTTTTGATTTATCAACCAATCCATATAAAATTATTGGTTCCTTCACACGATTATCTTTTGATTGAATTTCAGCAATTTTAAAAATAAATAAGATATTTCCTGATTCTAAATATTCTATAGAATTTTTGTTAAAGGCTGTATCAACAAAAGTATTAATTGCAGAGATAAAAGCTCCTCTAAGATCTTTATTTATTCCACTTTCTTTTTGAATAGGAAATTCTTTCATTATGTGATTTACTAAGACAAAACCTCTAAATACAAAACCTAACTCGTAAAGTTCCTTCAATTTAGAATCAGATTATAGAATAAATAATTATTTTTTTAATATTGCTTGTTAAAAAATTAATATTTATTTTCATATTTAATTTTAAACTAAATGCTTATATACTATTAAAAAGAACGAATTATAAGATAATGCTAGACCTTGATAAACGATTTGATGAAAAGCTTGAAGATTTAAAAAATTTATTACCCACATTGAAAGGAAATGCTAACTGTGCGGAGTTAACATTAACAAGCGTTCTTGAAGTATTAGGAATTGACAATTACATGTTTCATAATGCGGTAATTCCATTAGCAGGCGGTTTTGGTGGATATAAGTCAAAAAATGGTTGGCAAGGTGCTTGTGGAGCTGTTTGTGGCGGATGTTCGGCATTGGGTGTGATTTTGGGAGGTAAGAAAAGAATGGATAATGCTATTATGTTAAGAGCCTATTTAAAAGCAGCAAAATTCGCTAGTCAATTTGAAAAGGAATTTGGGTCAGTAATATGCAACGAACTATGTGGATATGATTTTAGTCATGCGAAAGGGATGGTAGAATATAGAAAAAATGGAACTTGGGGAAAAAAATGTTATTATTA
Source organism: Promethearchaeota archaeon (assembly GCA_048941185.1). GTDB lineage: Archaea > Asgardarchaeota > Lokiarchaeia > Sigyniarchaeales > SOKP01 > Loki-b32. The sequence goes on along the minus strand of JBHLNW010000032.1, from coordinate 13,533 downwards.
TGTAGTATGGGCAGTAGCTAAAGTAAGAAAAGTTACAAGGCTAGAATTGAAAAATAATTGGGGATGATTCTTGATAACAAAATCTCTAAGTATGAATTTTTTTAACATTCTGAAATTAAAAGTTTTTTATACTAATATTGGATTATTACAATTATTCAAAAAAAAAATTGATAAATAAGGTTTGGGAATAATTTTATGAGTGAAGAAGAGTCTCGTTTTTGTCCTTACTGTGGAGTCGAGTTAGAACACCCTTATTGGGCTCATATCCAAGCAGAACATCCAGATAAATATACTCAAAAAGAAACTTGGATAAAATTATGGAAAGATTATAGAGGTCTAGGAATGGATGAACAGACTTCTTTACTAGTAATATCAGAATTATTCAATGCAACTCAAGAGGAAATCAAATCATTCTTGAAAAATGCTAAAGTTCTATAACTGTGTTTTTTAGAAATTATTTAAAAATTAAAATAAAGAAAGAAATAAATAAAATTTAAATCCAAAATAATAAATTTTGTGTTAGAATTCTTCTTCTTCCTCGTCTTCTTTTAAGAGACCTGCTTGTTTTAATATATCTTCTATGCTATCACGAGCTTTTATGACTTGTTCATTCTCGTTTAAATTAAGCCTTTCAAGCGCATCATCACTGAATTCCATTATTTTTTTAATAGCTTCAGACGAGAAATCTTTGATTTTTTCGGAAGTTTCCTCAATGAAATCTTTTCCAGATTCACCAAAAACATTACCGAAAAAATCTGTAAAAGATTTGTTTAATTTATCTATGAAATTTTCTTTTTCTTCTCCTTCGTCACTCATGTTAATTCACTAAATTTTAATATTTATTATAGTAATTTTTTAAAATATTAAAATCCATACTTCTTTTTGATACTTTTAATGATAGAATTTCTTTAAGAATATATTCTTTTAAGGTGTAACTTTCAGTAGTAATTCCTTTTTTTTGAAATACCTTTTCAATATCATCCGAAATTCATTTAGTAGTACCATATTAGGTGCCATATAAGATTAAAACTTTAGCCATCACTATTCATCATTTCCTATTTAAAATTTAATAAGTATGGTTCGATAAAAAAGATTTAGTAGAAATTAAACAAGAAGATGTCGTCCTTTCTGGTTTTATTATTGTTAAATCAATTTTTTTCTCTTCCATTTCTTTAAATCATCATTAGAATAACCAAGCAATTTACAATAAATTTCTTCATTATTTTCTCCGAATTCTGGACCAAAATTTTCTACACTTCCTTTGCATGATGAAAACTTTATTAATGCTGAAGGAATTGTAGCTTTTTGAACTCCCCATTTAGAGAAATCAAATTGGTCACAGAGCATTTCTCTTTCTTTGAGATTTGGATGGCTATGGACTTCATCAATTGTTAAAACTTTACCACATGGAATTCTTACAGATTCCAGTTGTAGTATAGCTTGTTCTCGCGTTAAATAATTACTCCACTCTTCAATAATCTTATCTAATTCTTCAATATGATCAAATCTTTTTATAATATTATCGAGTCGTGGATCTTTTAGGAGTTCAGGCTTTTTTAACACATCTTTAACTAATCTTTGGTATTGGTTTTCAGTAAGAGTTGTCAAAACAATCATACCATCCTTACAATGATATTGATTATAAATCGGTAAGAATTTTGAAGCCAAGTCGATGTGCTGAGCTCTAGGGATAAATTCTTTAGCTTGAGCTCTAGTATTTATGGCAAACATTATATCATGCATCGAAATATCAATAAATTGTCCCTTTCCAGTTCTCTCCCGATGGTATAGTGCTTGACTTATCCCAATTGCAGCAATATGTCCTGCAGTATAATCTGCTATGGGTAATCTAGGTGGTCCTTCCTTAAAGCCTAATGCATCGAGAATTCCAGCTTGAGCTTGAATAATAATATCAAAAGCTGTTTTTTGTGTATATTGTTCTAGTCCTTCATTTCCATATCCTGATATTTTTGCGTATACTAACTTAGGGTTAATTTTTTTTAAAACATTATATCCAAGTCCCCATTTCTCCATTGTTCCTTTCACGAAGTTTTCTATGAGGATATCTGATTTCTCGACTAACCTCTTGAGTATCTCTTTTGCCTCTTCTTTTCTCAAATCAAGAGAAATAGATTTTTTTCCTCTGTTTAAAATGGAGAATAACGGAAATATAGTTTTATCATAAAGAATAAACATACGAAAAGCTTCACCAAAAGGAGGAGGTTCCACCTTAATTACTTCTGCTCCTTGATCTGCGAAAAAAGTACTTGTCCAAGGACCAGAAATGAATTGTGAACAGTCAAGGATTCTAATTCCTTCAAAAATCTTAGGCATAATTATCTCTAGTATTAGAATTTCTTTTATAGGTTATCATCTATCTGTATGTTTTAAAATTATGAAATATTTACTCTTGTAAGGGAATATTTATGAATGAAACTCACTTTTTACATAGCTTTTTAAATCCAAAAAGCGTTGCCATTTATGGTGCTAATAACAAAGGAAATTCATTAGCTGGGCTTCAAATAATGAATTTAATTAAATCAGGCTTTGATGGAAGCGTATATCCAATACATTTAAAATTAGAATCAGTAATGGGATTTAAAGCTTATAAATCAATTGCTGACATTCCAGAGATCCCCGACCTTGTAGTAATCGTTCTTCCTGCTAAAATTGTTCCTCAAATTTTTCGAGAATGTGGAGAAAAAGGAGTTAAAAGAATAATCTTGATATCTGGAGGTTTTAGAGAATTAAATGGAGAAAGAAAGAATACTCTTACAGAAGAGATCAACGATGTAGCAAAAAAATATGACATAAGATATATTGGTCCTAATTGCTTGGGTGTTTATAATAATTGGTATGGTCCAGATCAAGAAAATAAATCCTTTAATATTTACATTTGGGAAAATCTCAAGAGAAGTAAATTTTCAATCGCTTCTCAATCAGGTACTCTTTCTTGCCATATTTGGTATGATCCCGAGAATTTAGATTTAGGATTAAGTCGTTCTTTATCAGTTGGAAATGAAGCAAACGTTGATATTGTAGATTGTTTAGAATACTATAAAGATGATGAATATACTGAAATAATAGGATTATATATTGAAGAGATAAAAAGAGGTAAAAAGTTCTTAGAATTAGTAAAAAAGATCGTTCCACAAAAGCCTATCATTGCTATTTATGTTGGGGGCTCTAAGGCGGGTAATCGTGCATTACAAAGTCATACTGGTTCTTTAGCAGGGAATTCTAAAATATATGAAACTGTTTTTAAAGAGACAGGTATTATACAAACCGATTATGTTCAAGAATTTTTAGACATAGCCCTAATCTTTTCCAAAGGCATTTTACCCAAAGGAAAGCGATTAGGTATAATTACAAACTCCGGAGGACCTGGAGCAATGGTGGCAAATAATGCCGAAAATAAGGGGATGATCGTGCCAGAATTTTCAGATTCTCTTCAAGAACAATTAAAAAATACTTCACCTTCCACTGCAAGCTATAAAAATCCCGTGGATTGCACGTTTGATATGAATTTACCATATTTTTATATTAAATTACCAGAAATATTAATGAAATCAGGTGAAGTTGACGCAATAATTCAATATGGCGTAGTGGGATTCCAAGAGGTCTTGGATGAATATCTTAAATACGATCAAATAAAAAAAAATGCTGAATTTCAACATCAACCAGATGAACTCGTAGATGAGATAGCAAAAAAGTTACTTCAACCCACAATGGCTAATTCTAAAAAATATTCAATTCCAATTTTATATATCAATCCAATGAATTTTAATAGCCCGTGGTCTAAAAGATTACGGAGTAATGGAGCACTTCTGTTTAAATTATGGGATAGACCTGTAAACGCTCTAGCAAAAGTATGTGAATATGTAGAATATAGAAGTAAAATTTAATGATTTAAATCAGGAATTTTTATTTTCATATATGCTTTTAAAAATAAAGGCGATAAATAATCCTAAAAAACTAAAAATCAAAATAAACCCTATTGAACTCCCAGAAACACTATTATAAGGCATTTTGTCTGAAACTTTAAAAATTTCTAAACCATCTTCATGAATAGTTATGTATATTATTTTTTCAATTACTTGAATATCAAAAATCGGACTATTAGGAATATAATGACCAATTCTGGTTGGATCTGATAAGGTACTGATGTTGAGGATTTCTAATCCATTTTCGCCAGTAATATATGCATAAGTTTCATCAACAAATACATTATGTACATATCCTCCGAAATAATACGAACCTATTTCTGAGATATCATTAAAATCAGATATATTCAGGATCTCTAAACCATCATCATAGTCTGCAATGAAAGCAAGCTCTTTATGTATGTACAAATTCCTTGTGTGTCCTCCATCAGTAAATTGAGCTATTCCTGTAGGATTATTAGGATCACTTACATTTATCAAACAAAAACCCTGATTCCAATCAACAGCATAAACAATATTATCAATTATTTGAAAATCAGCTAGATTTCCATACGAATTAAATTGACTTACTAAATATGGTGTAGCTGGTGTACTCACGTTAATTATTTTTAAACCATGATATACCATATAGGCAAGATTACCTTTAATAATAACATTATCAGCATCGTCATCGTCTTTAAAATGTCCAATTTCATGCATGTTAGAAGGATCTTCAAAGTTAATTATCTCCAATCCATTATTCCAATCACCAATGAACGCTAATTCTTCCTCAATCCATAAATTATGGGCAATTCCTCCATCATAATAATTCCCTAATTCATAAGGATTTGAAGGATTGCTAATATCAACAATTCTTAAACCGCCCTCTGCATCAGCAATAAAAGCTGTCTCATTTCGTATAAAAAGCCCCATAGCATCTATACATCCAGAAAAACGCCCTAATCTGACAATAGATACTTCCCTTGTATTTCCAAAAGTCCCACAATTAATTAAAGCCATAACTACTATGCAAATAGAAATTAAGTATTTAAACTTCCAATTAACCCGAATTCTCATAATCTATTAATAATCCATAATAATATTTCTTCTAACTTTTTATTTATTTTTAAATATATTTTGATTATTTAAATCTGTTTTAATATTATGAAGCACTTAAATATTACAAATTTTCAGAAGGTTAGGAATCTCTCCTAAGAATTTAAAAATATGTGATATAGAAGAATGAAAATTTATTGATCCTCAGACGTTTAATTCTTATTTTAATGATTATTATCTAATAACAATATTATAAAAATACTTTAAATCAATTATCAAATATCATAGATATTATAGATAAAAATTGTGAAAAATATGACTGACAAGAGAAAAAAGTTATGGGAACCTTCTAAAAAATGGATTGAAAACGCAGAAGTCACTCATTTTATCGAATTTGTCAATGAAAAATACGGTCAAAAAATAAAAGATGGTAAGGAACTTCATAAGTGGTCCGTTGAAAAGATTCCAGATTTTTGGGATGCTATGTGGAAATTTACTGGCATTATTTCCTCTCATCCATATGATAAAGTAGTTGACGATTTAACCGTATTTCCCGGTACAAAATGGTTCCCTAGTGCAAAATTAAATTTTGCCGAAAATCTACTAAAATATAAAGACAATCAATTAGCTTTTATCTTTCAGGGCGAAACCAAAGTTTCAAAACAAATGACTTATAAGAATTTAAATCAGACAGTAGCTCGTTTAGCAAAATCTCTTAAAGATATAGGAATTAAAGTTAATGATAGAGTTGTATCATATATTCCAAATCTGATTGAGACACCGATCGCTATGCTAGCCACTACCGCTATTGGAGCGATTTGGGCTTCTTGTGGCGCTGAACTTCAATCAAATGCCGTTATCGATAGATTTGGGCAAATTAAACCTAAAGTGCTATTTACTGTTGATGGTTATTATTACAGAGACAAAATCTTTGATATAAAAGATAACATAAAAGAAGTAATAGATGCAATTCCTTCTATTGAAAAAGTTATTGTTGTTTCTTATGTTTCCGATGGTAAAGCTGATGTTAGTGATATTCCTAAAGCAATAAATTGGGAAGATTTCATTTCAAAGGATCCCGATCTAAAATTGGATTTTGAACAAGTATCTTTTAATCATCCAATATATATAATGTTCTCTTCTGGAACGACGGGAAAACCAAAGTGTATGGTACAGAGTGGTGGTGGCGTACTTATCAATCATTTAAAGGAACTTGTACTTTCTACTGATTGTAAGAGGAGTGATGTAATAAATTATATTACCGCACCAAGTTGGATGATGTGGAATTGGTTAATTAGTGCGTTAGCAGTTGGAGCAACTATCTTTTTATATGATGGAAACCCTCTATATCCGAATCCATTAAGATTTTTTGAATTAATAGAAAAACATAAGATCTCCATCTTTGGTACAAGCGCAGCATATATTCATTATTTAATGGGTCATGGTGTTAAACCAGCTGAAAAATATAATCTGAGGTCATTAAGGGAAATATCACAAACAGCATCAACTCTTTCTCCAGAAGGTTTTGAATACGTTTATCGTGAAATTAAGAAAGACTTGTTTTTCAATTCCATTAGTGGTGGAACTGATATCAATGGATGTTTCGCAGGAGCTATTCCAATTCTTCCTGTTTATTCTGGTGAATTACAAGGACGCGCTTTAGGAATGAAAGTAGAAGCATATAATGATAATGCAGAACCTATTGAAGATGAGCAAGCCGAACTTGTGTGTGAAGCACCTGCTCCTTCAATGCCTGTGTATTTCTGGGGAGATGATGATAAAATGACAAAATATAAAACAGCGTATTTCGAACACTTTAAAAACGCTGGAAAAAATGTGTGGAGACATGGTGATTATATTGTTATTCACAGTGATACAGGTGGTATAACATTTTGGGGACGTTCCGATGCAGTTTTAAAACCTTCGGGTGTCAGGATCGGTACTGCTGAAATCTACAATGTGATAGAACAACTTCCTGAAATTGCAGACTCATTGGTAATTGGTCAACAATGGGAAGGTGATATTCGCATTGTTATGTTCATTCTATTAAATGAGGGCTATGAATTAACAGATGAACTAAAAATAAAAATACAACAAATAATTCGAGAGAAAACTAGTCCAAGACATGTGCCAAAGTTAATTATTGCTGCGCCCGAAGATGGTATTCCTTATACTTTTAGCAACAAGAAAGTTGAGATTGCAGTTACTAAAATTATACATGGTATGGAAGTGGCTAATCGTGGTGCTCTAAGAAACCCAGAATCGCTGGATTTCTACATGGAAATGAAGGATAAACTTCAAAAATAATCATTATTTTTTTATAATTTTTTAATTTAATAAGTACCTAGAAATCACTAAGACAACAAACTTTCTCTAAATTTCTTTAAACAAGGATATGTCCCTTTTGATAAAAAAATATATTGGAAAATTAATAAAGCTTTTTCTAAATCAATCATAATCTAAAGACTGGTGAATTACATAGTTATTGGATTACTTGGAATTAATTATATGTATAAATATATTTATCAAAAATCTATATTTTTCGAACCATATACCACATATTAAGTTCAACATGAGGTAATGTGATCTCTTTCATTGCTTCAAATCCAAATTTTTTATAAAAAACTACATTCCCTTCTGTTTATGTCTCGAAATATACGGGTAATCCTTCATCATCATCGAGTGGGCTGCTTGTTTTTCATTCTTGTTTGGTGCCCTCAGAATCAATTATACATGGGGATGGATTGTATCTTTATTTTTCTTTGCATTTATAGCCGCCTTAATATATAATATATTTAAACGCAAAAGAAAGAGATAGAATTAATTTTATTTTTATTGTACTCAGAGTTCAAGATTTTAAAATTATTAGACAATTTTAAGCCAAATCTTTTATAAGCAAATTCTTTTCTTTATAAGAATAAATCTATATTAAAATAATATTTATAGGTTAAAAGCATAATATTTTTTAGAAAAACTATAACTAATTAATAATTGTTATTATTTAGGAATCGTTCTGATGATCTAATTTAGATTCTTTATTATATCACCTTCCTACTTAATAATGGTCAATATTTCAAAATTCTCATATTAAAAGTAGTGAATATTATGAATCAAGAAAAAAAAAATCCAGTATTGGGCAAAATGAAGAGGCCCACTTCTGGAGGTGGTATGACTATCCAAGATTGGTGGCCAAACCTATTGAATCTCGATATCTTACACCAGCATTCCTCCAAATCTAACCCAATGGATGAGGACTTCAATTATGCAAAAGAATTCAAGAGTCTCGATTATGAGGCATTGAAGAAGGATCTCGCTGAAATTATGACAAAATCTCAAAGTTGGTGGCCAGCAGATTTCGGTCATTACGGGCCTTTGTTTATACGTATGGCATGGCATAGTGCCGGCACTTATCGTGTAGGAGATGGCCGTGGCGGCGGTGGTAGTGGAAATCAGCGATTCCCACCTCTCAGTAGCTGGCCAGATAATGTCAACCTCGACAAGGCACGTCGGTTGCTTTGGCCAATCAAGAAAAAATATGGTCGGAAAATTTCTTGGGCCGACTTGATGATCCTAGCTGGCAACGTCGCCCTGGAATCGATGGGGTTCAAAACCTTCGGTTTCGGTGGGGGGCGTGAAGATATCTGGGAACCGGAGAAAGACACCTACTGGGGTTCTGAAGAGGAGTGGTTGGGTGACGAACGCTGGCACACAGGCGAAAAAGATAAACCCGATCTCGAAAATCCACTCGCAGCCGTACAGATGGGTCTGATTTATGTCAATCCAGAAGGTCCTGACGGTAATCCTGATCCTGTTTTAGCGGCAAAGGATGTTCGCGAGTCATTTGCGCGTATGGCAATGAACGACGAGGAGACCGTGGCACTCATTGCTGGTGGCCACTCATTCGGGAAGTGCCACGGTGCAGCTAGTGCAGAACACGTGGGACCTGAGCCTGAAGCGGCAGATATTGAGAATATGGGACTAGGATGGAAGAGTAGCTACGGTTCGGGTAAAGGTGCCGATACGATAAGCAGCGGTCTGGAAATTACTTGGACCCAAACGCCCACAAAATGGAGTAACCTCTTCTTCCGAAACTTGTTCAATTTTGAATGGGAACTGACGAAGAGTCCCGCTGGTGCGCATCAGTGGAAACCAAAGGGCGGCGCAGGTGCAGGCACCGTACCGGATGCTCACATACCAGGTAAGCGTAATGCACCATCTATGCTGACAACTGATCTTTCCCTTCGGTTCGATCCCGACTATGAAAAGATTTCCAGGCGCTTTATGGAGAATCCGAATGAATTTGCGGACGCATTTGCACGAGCATGGTTCAAGCTGACCCACCGTGACATGGGTCCGATCACGCGTTACTTAGGACCTGAGGTTCCTGAAGAAAAGCTTATCTGGCAGGATCCCATCCCAGCTGTTGATCACAAGCTAGTTGATGAAAACGATATAGCCTCACTCAAGGGCAAGATATTAGCTTCTGGTCTGTCTGTCTCGGAATTAGTTTCGACTGCCTGGGCATCAGCATTTTCGTTCCGCGGCTCAGATAAGCGCGGTGGTGCGAATGGGGCTCGAATCCGTCTTGCACCGCAGAAAGATTGGGAAGTTAATCAACCTACTCAGTTAGCAAAGATACTCAAGTCCTTAGAAAACATCCAAGCTGAATTCAATGGGGCGCAATCTGACGATAAAAAGATATCACTTGCTGACTTAATTGTTCTGGCTGGTTGTGCAGGTATTGAGCAAGCTGCGAAAAATGCGGGTCATGAAGTTAAAGTTCCTTTCAGACCGGGACGTATGGATGCCTCTCAAGAGCAGACTGATGTAGAATCCTTCGCCGTTCTTGAGCCCAAAGCGGATGGATTTCGCAACTACCAGAAGACTAAATATGCCGTATCAGCTGAGGAAATGCTGATTGACAAAACACAATTGTTAACTCTAACCGCGCCCGAAATGACGGTGCTTGTTGGTGGCATGCGCGTTCTAAAGACTAACTTCGGAGGAACCGAGCATGGCGTCTTCACTAAAAAACCTGAAGCACTTACAAATGATTTCTTCGTAAATTTGCTTGACATGAATACTACTTGGAAGGCAACCAATGAAGATAAAACCTTATTTGAGGGATTTGACATCGAAACTGGTGAACTCAAGTGGACCGCCACTCGCATCGATCTCATCTTCGGTTCAAACTCCCAACTCCGAGCATTGGCTGAGGTTTATGGTAGTGATGACGCTCAGGAAAAGTTCCTGCACGATTTTGTAGCGGCGTGGAATAAAGTTATGAATTTAGATCGTTTCGATCTTGCGTAGTAGCTTAATAATCCATGAGGTTTCGCTATGGTCAGAAGATATATAAATAAATTTTTTTCTTTTTTTTTATATAATTTTGTAAAAATCATAAAAATAACGTAGATTATTAATGGATGATCAGGAATTATTTGTTCTCTTTCGAAGAAATGGATATAAAGTTACAACTCAGCGATTAGCAATCTATAACTTTGTAATTTCAAGAGAAGATCATCCATCTGCAGATCAGATTTATCAAGCATTAAAGAATGATTATCCTACTATAAGTTTAGGAACAGTTTATAAGACTCTAGATTTATTAGAAGAATTAAGCTTAGTACAGAAATTGGGATTTACCGAAGATCGTGTTAGATACGATCCTGATATGGAACTACACATCAATATGGTATGCTCTAATTGCGGAAAAATTTATGATTATAAAGCTGAACATCTTGATCAATTATGGAGTGCAATTATATCAGATCTTGGAGTTAGACCAAAAGGACAGCGCATTGATATATATCATGAATGTGATGATTGTAAAAAAACTGAACTATAATAATCATTTCTATGATATTTCTTTTTATTATATTTCACCTTATAAATTACTATAAAAAGCTTAGAATCACTGGAATTCTATAAGGAAATGAATGATAAGCTTTAAGAAATCTTATCTTTTTTATTCTGGAATGTTAAAAAAATAATAAGTGTCCCATTTAAAAATCTTTAAAGAAGAACTAACATCAAGGTTTTGTACGCCATCAATAGTTTGAATATTCTCTCGGATAAAATTCCAGAGTTCCTTTTCATTTTTAGATAAAATTTGAACAACAAGATTATGAGCACCCCCCGTAATAGATACCATTCTTATTTCTTCAAAAGAGGCTATTTTTTTTGCTATTTCTTCTGTTTTTAAAGGATCTATAGTTAATCCAACCCAACCTACGGTTTCATAACCTAATTTTCCGACATCTACGATAGAACTAAATCTCATAATTATTTTATCTTCGATCATTCTTTTAATTCTGAAATGAATAGTACTCGGAGGTTTGTTTAGCATTTTAGCTATTTTTTTATAGGACAATTTAGCGTCTTGCTTTAATTTATTAAGTATCTCTTCATCTAATTTGTCCATAACTTAATTTTATTTTTAAAGAATTTAAATCTTTTGGAGATAAATTACCTTTTTTTAGGATATATTGGAGTTTGTTCAAGAAGAGTTTTAATTTATTAGAAAAGAAACAAATCATTTAAATAGAATTTTTAATTATTAGATAATTAACAACTAATATTCAGAATAGTTGAAAAAACTTTAAAGAAAATAATCAAATATAAAAATTATCCAAATTAAAAGGATAAAATGTAATAAAAAAAATTAATTACAAAAATTTTAAAAAAAGTGGTTTAAAGTGAAAGTTTTAATAGTTTATAATACAAAATATGGAAATACTGAAAAAGTGGCCAAATTAATAGGAGAAGGAATCACGTCTACTGAAGGGAATGAAGTATTAGTTAGTAATGTGAAAAATGTAAACCTTAAAAAAGAAGCTTCCTATGACTTGATTTTAATTGGATCTCCAGTTCATTTTGGTAAACATGTAGGGTCAATAAAGAAATTTATCAATAAACTTCCAAAATCTCAATTAAAGGTAAACTCTTATTCTATATTTAATACTTATATGGGAGAGGAACCTGAGACGACAGAAGAGGGAATATGTTATTATAAGAGAATGTTAGAAAAAATGGAGAAACAGTTAAAGGAAATGATGCCTGATTTAAAAAAATTAAGTTCACCACTTTCTATAAAAGTTGCGGGGATGAAAGGTCCAATTGTAAATGAGGATCTTCCAAAATGCAAAGATTTTGGAATCAATTTAATGCAAGAATAAAAATCCTTATGAAGATAATTAAAGAAAAGGTGGTAAATAATTGACTAATGAGAGAATAGAAAAAACAGCTATCTTATATGGTTCACGTTATGGAAGCACAGAAGATGTAGCTGTTAAAATTGGAGAGATTTTGAAAGAATCTGGAATTGATATTAGCATATATAATCTAAAAGAAATCATTAAAGACAAAAAATTTAATTTAAATGATTATAATAGCATTCTATTAGGTACAGGTATTTATGCTGGACAATGGGCTAAAAGCGCAAAAAAATTTCTAAAAGATTATTCAGAAAAATTAAAAGAAAGAAACCAACATTGTGGTGTATTCATTCTTTGTGGAGAAGCTAATGACACTTCAAAGATCCCTGTTTTAAAAAAAAGACATGTTGAAGATAAACTAAATAAATACAACCTTAAATTGCAACTTATTGATGTATTCGGGGGGGTTTTAGATCTCTCTGAGGAAACCAAAATGGGTAAACTTGAACAAAAGATAATAAAAATGATAAATAAAAAAGATCCTAACATAAAACTAGGACAAAGAAATGATTTTCGGGATTGGCAACAAATCGAAAATTTCGCATCTTCTTGGATAAATATTATTAAAAATAATTAATCTTCTTTGGTGTTGAAATTAATCTTATGCTGAAAATTCTTACAATTCATGGCAGTCCACACAAGGGCCAGACTTACGAGGCTACGATGGAATTTTTGAAAGAACTCGAGAATAGAATCGAAATCGAAATAAAGCATATATTTTTATTCCAAGAGCATTTGGAGCTTTGTCGGGGATGTGGAACTTGTGTCGTATTTGGCGAGGAAAGATGCCCTATTAAGGATGGAATACTAGAAATTCATGCTATGATGCATGATGCTGATGCGGTCATTATTACGACTCCTGTCTATGCTCTACAAGTCTCCGCGCTTGTAAAAAACTTTCTCGAGCGCTCTGCTTTTATAATGCACCGACCATGTTATTTTGGTAAGTGGTTTATGTCCATTTCGACTCAAGCCTTTTCTGGTGATAAAGATGTAGCTAAGTACCTAGCAAATGCCATGCAGTTTTTTGGATTCAATATAATTCCTGGTTTACGATTAACAGCGTCACCAGGAGATAAAACAGCAAAACAGAAAAGTTTGTTCAAGAAGAAAATCAATACAACAGTTAATCAGTTTCAAGCAATTGGGAAAAAAAACGGATTTCCCGTTCCATCCTTGAAGGAACTCATGATGTTCCGATTTAGACGATCAGGGATAACTTCAAAAAGTTATATAGATACGTTTCCACGAGATGTGGAATATTTTCTAGAAAATGACTGGTTGAGAACAGTTTACTACTATGACGTCCATTTAAATCCCTTGAAGAAGATTACTGG